>JABMOI010000240.1 GCA_013204185.1 bacterium
ACAGAAATTGGTCTCATCAAGGCTGATGGGACGGGAAAAGTTCGGAATATGACCGATTCAGGCTTTGCAGATTCCCAACCAAAATGGATGATGGGAGGCAAGATGCTACTTTGGTTCTCTTCGCGTGACGGTAAACAGGACTTAGCTAGCACGGGAAGCCGGGAGTCTGATGCGTACGGAATGTTCTTGACTGCGGAAGCGTGGCAGAAATTCAACCTGTCCAAAGAGGAAGCTGAGTTACTCGCGGAAGCAGAAAAGGAAGCTGAAAAGGACGCAAAAAAGGACGACGATAAGAAAGACGACGCCAAAAAGGCCGAAGAAGTGAAGCCTGTGTCCATCGACTGGGACCGTCTTGAAGACCGGAAGGCTCGACTTACAATCCATTCATCCTCCCTTTCGGATGCAGTTGTGACTCCAGATGGGGAAACACTGCTGTATCTATCCCGCTTTGAAAAGGGATACGATTTATGGAAAACCAATCTTAGAACGAAAGAAACCTCCATTTTGTCGAAAATGGGCGGCTCTGGCGGTTCATTGACCTTGGACGCGGAAGGAAAGAACGTGTTTATGCTCGCTGGTGGTAAAATGTCTAAAGTGGACGTTGCTACCGGAAAGAGCTCTTCGATCTCTATAAGCGGATCGTATCAGGTCGACAGGCAGGCTGAGTTTGCCTACAACCTCGGATTTGCCTGGCGTTGGGTGAACAACAAGTTCTATCAGAAGGACATGCACGGTGTTGATTGGCCGATGTATTTGCAGGCCTACCAGCGCTTTTTACCTCACATAGCAAACGGGTACGACTTTCAAGAATTGCTAAACGAAATGCTGGGAGAGCTGAACGTCTCTCACACGGGAGCAGGATTTGGTCAGTCCCAGCCAGGAAGAGACGAAACCGCCGCGTTTGGACTACTGACGAGCGAAGTGGAAGGCAAAGACGGCTTGAGGATTGATGAGGTTTTACCAAAAGGCCCTTTCGACCGTCCGGACACGAAGGTTAAAAAGGGTACCATTCTAGTCAAAATTAATGGATTGCCGTTGAGTCAAGATGTTAATACAGCCGGTGCGCTGGTTAACCTCTCTGGTACACACGTGTTGTTATCTTTTCAGAGTGCAGACGGAAAGGTGACGTGGGATGAGGCCGTTAAAGCCATATCCGTTGGGGCTGAGTCCGGCTTGCTGTACGAACGCTGGGTGGAATCTCGGCGACTTTTGGTTGACTCCCTTTCGAACGGTCGGTTAGGGTATGTCCATGTGAGAAGCATGAGTGATCCTGCATACAGAGTTACCTTTGAAGATGCTCTTGGCAGGCAGGCCACAACCGAAGCCATGGTCGTAGACACCCGGTGGAACGGGGGTGGAGACCTCGTGGATGACTTGTCCACCTTTCTCAACGGTTTTAGATACGCCACGTTTACTACCAGAAATGGTAGAATCATCGGCGGTGAACCCCAACGCAAATGGGTCAAACCAAGTATTCTATTGGTTAACGAAGGGAATTATTCCGACGGCCATTGCTTCCCCTATGCGTATCGGACCAAAAAAATCGGAAAAATCGTTGGGATGCCGATTGCGGGTACCTGCTCTTGGGTATCAGGAACAGGCATGCCAGATGGTCAAAGCAGTCTACGGACGGTCCATCTTTCGTTCGATGACCTAACAGGAAGGCCACTTGAAAACCAGCCTTTGGAACCTGATTTCATGGTCCGAAATACGCCTCAGCTAAAGAGTCTAGGCCGAGATGAGCAGGTTGAAAGGGCCGTCAAAGAAATGCTAGGGCAACTGGGTACGAAATAGCGGATTTGTTTCGCACGCCACAGGTTGCTAGCTGCGAACCAAATGGCCGTTTTCGACACGATACGAAGTCCTGATTTCGTCATCAGATAGACCGCTTGCCACTAAGGCGGTTAATTCTGAGCGCAGAACGGAAGCGGTTAAGACATCCGATAGGGTCACTCCATCTAGGTGTGACATACCGGCTAGATGAACTTTCCTACGCTCATTTTCTAGCGTGGAGAGCACTGCGTCAGAGAAATGATCTGTTTCAAGTACGGAAACGGGAAGAGAATGCGTTTCAAAAGCTAGGTTTTCATCAAAAAGCTCAGCAATCATGGATAACGGGATATCTTCTGGTTGCATTGCAAGCTGCACTCCTCCGCCAGCACCGCGAGTTGAAGTGACAATGGAGGCTTTTTTGAGGGCTCCGACCAATCTTCGGATCACGACAGGATGGCACTTGATTTTTTCTGCCAAGGTTGCTGAGTTCAGCAATTCGCCAGGACGAAAGGCCAATTCCGTTAACAGGTGAATGGCTGTGGAAAAACGAGTATTTGTCATGAACGCCTCGGAGGATTTCTTAAATGTAACACTAGGTATTACATATATTCAAGCAGACCTTGGAGACCCTCGTTTTTGGTGGAAGCCACCTAATTTGAAAAAATACGCGGTCCTTCCTCCTCGATGATCTCAATATCCTGTACCGCAAACCAGGATTCCCCCTCCATTCCAGCACTGTTTTTATACGGTACTTCGGGATCGCCTGTTTGAATATCGACCACCAACACAAGGTCTTTTTTCATTCCATTTGCCACCTCTACGGCCTCGGCGATATCAGCTACTCGTCCGGTGACGGTACCAACTGCAATTCCTTCGCGGCTATACAAATGAATGCGA
>JABMOI010000241.1 GCA_013204185.1 bacterium
ATCAGGCGGTCAATTCCAGCTATCGCTTGAGCAGTCTCAATAGCTCTCGTGACTAGGGGCTTTCCGGCGACTAGCTGAAGGTTCTTGTTAGGGATGCCCTTTGACCCGCCTCGTGCGAAAATTATTCCAAGTATTGTCATCAGATCTCCTCTCGAGTACTTTTATACCAATGTCGTAGTGCCTTGCTTCACTTAGAACTTAGCGGTTCAGTGAATAAAACGCATAGGCTTTCAATTGACGCAAATCCCCCTTTTGAAGATTCAGACGGACCACTTGAACTTCAGTCCCCTGCGAATCAGGGTGCTGTAACCCACACCACAAACAACACCTTCGGATTCTAACGTCGCATCGATCCCTAACCTATTTCAACCTTAGGACTAATAGTCTTGCACCTGGCGTGCAACGACGGATAAGTCTTCCTTCGACCAAGCACATTATGTTCATAAAGATGGAAATGTTTTGAAATTTCCTTGGGACGGGAACCATGATTTTTCGCCAAAAAGGAATCCAAAAACCTCCGCTACGGTTAAATCTGAATAAGACAGGATTGAAGCGATATGTTTTCTCTATAAAGTAGCAGCGCGGGAAGTAGATGGAGTTTAGTGGGGTAGATGGTTAAATCTTGGAAATTTTCCTTATGAACTGGAGCCGCAACCCAGCGGTCTTGCAGCCTACCTAAGGCGTGTGTTGCCGCTCGTTTAGCCAATATTGACGTGGTCGCGCGACGTGGCGAAAACACTGAAATTGTGTTGACGATTCGTACCAAACAGATTGAGTGCCTTGAGCCAAATTCTGAACCCTTCCTCCAGGTGCGAAAGAAGGCAAGCCAAGTCGAGAGCGACGATTTCATGGTTGCGTTTGCGCAACTAGTCGGCGGGCCATTTTTTGTGCAAATGGGTTGCTTACTTCGCGGGTAAGTGCAATGTCTGGAGAATTCGGGCTGATGCGGGGCTCGGCGAGCGGGTTCTCGCCGGCGAGAGCCATATTCTTGCTGAGCTGAACTTGGTAATGTTTTCCATGGCGTTCTAATCGGGCGCCAATGGAGTATTTCTGCGAACGACGTGGTGAAGAGAATTGCTCTCGACCTTGGTATCTCGGCTGGTATTCAGGCTAGAGTCGCGGGAGACAGATGCTTGCAGAACCCACAAAGGAGACGAGGGGTCGAAAATGGTCAATGACCGAAACATCGAATCGACGCATACGGTTTCAGTTAAGTTCTGGCTTAGATTTGTCCAATTTTTGTTGTTATCGCTCACCAGAGTCATCCTTGGAATCGGGCGGTTCGTGAACCTCTTCAGTTTCGCACGCTCCAGGGAAGTACAGCCGGGGAAATTGGCGATTGAATCGGGTATCAAGGGTTGGGAACTGATCGAGTATCAGGAACTTTACAGCTCTGCGTGTGAATTCCTTGGGAAGGAATCTGTTAGCAAAGTTGTCGTTGAGGATCGGAGGAAGTACCTCCGTACGCTTAGAAGGTCGATTCGCTCGGCCACCCCGACTCACTATTTCTATGATCCACGCACGGGATCCCAGAACAATTGGCGAGGTCTGTGGCAGTCACTCAGAGTAGCGGTCGTTCTTCAGTGGCACGGCGTCGTGCCGATTGCCTTTCTGGCGAATCTGCCAGAGCGCCGTTGGCGGATACAGTGCTTCATTGTGACCGCCCACTCAGGTGTGACGGTCACCGTAATGTCACCTAAACGCGTGCGCGATGCCTTTCCACATCGCCGATTGATCGGACCCTCAATAATGCCGATATCCGCTCAAAGAATCGATCATCTTCGGGCGCTTCGGGAAGTTCAAACCAAGTCACTTAATGCGCGGGCTATCTTTTCAGGTTCACTTTACGAACCTCGCACTACGATCCTCAACGGGATCAGAGATAACGTCCGTGAGCGAGGTCGCGAATTGGAAATCCTGCCTAGACCGCACGCTGGAGAGCGAGTCAGCAACGAGGAGTACTGGTCTAGATTTTTACAAGCGGAAATCATCGTCACTACTGCTGATCAAATTGCAGGGCACGGAATTGATGACCTGGGAATGCCACATCTCATCTACCGGTACTCCGAAGCCCTCTCAGCTGGCGCGCTCCTTATCGCACCAGTGGTCCCCGGAATTGAAAGGTATTTCATACCTGGAAGGGATTTTGTAAGCTTCAACTCCACTGACGAAGCTGCCGCGAAAATCTGTTTTTACTTGGAAAACCAAGAGGCGCGGTTAAAAATTTCCCAAGC
>JABMOI010000242.1 GCA_013204185.1 bacterium
ATCGGAGTTTCCCCGATTTCGTCAATTTTGGTATATAGTTCTTCGTTGGTGCCCTCGAAAACAAAACGGATGGTGCGGCCTCGGGAAGTCGTGTTATCAATGACTTCTGCAACCAGTCCGTTTTCGAAATACAACTTATTTCCAATTCGGATCTTACGGGCTGGATCTACGATAACGTCCCATAGTCTGCTTTCTGAATTCAATTCCCTTAAAAGAAATACTTCAATCCGGGCTCCAGTTTTTTCTTTATTTCCGTAGAGTCGAGCAGGAAAAACTTTGGTATTGTTGACCAAAATCACGTCTCCTTTCCCGTAGTAATCGGGCAGATCGGTAAACTTTTTATGCTCGATTGTCTGCTCAGCCCGGTTTAGAACCATGAGTCGCGAAGAATCGCGTGGTTCAACTGGGTATTTTGCAATTAGACTTTTCGGGAAATCATACTCAAATTCGGTGAGCTTCATATGGGCCTTACAGGGCTTAAAGTGGTGGGCATTATAGATCAACTCGCGTCAGATGGGATGGGACACGAGGGCCGAAAATATACGTTCGTTTTGTGCTCGTTCCAAACATCCAGAAATTCAATCGCCTATTGAACCAATAAAAACCCTTTGCTACTATGTCCAGATGAAAATCAAATGGCTCATACTAGCATGCTGCATCGGTTTATCCGCATGCGACCACGGCCTGGAACCGCCTGCTTTTTCAGGAACGGGCCGAATTGAGGGGACCATCGAATATGTGGGTAACTGGCCTTCGCCAGATTCTCTGGACGATTTGCGATTTGTCGGAATGCGATTTATTCCGAAGGACACCTCTGATTTTCTTCAACTGAACCAAATGGTTATCAGCCAAGGGCTTCAGCGAAATGTCGATTCCGACTCATTTGTCATAGAAGATGCCGCTACTGGGTTCTATGTGTATTCCGGGGTTGCTCAAAAATTTGACTCGGATCTGCTTTCTTGGCGCCCTGTCGGGCTGTACACGGACGACGCGGGCGTATTCTCGGTTGCTCCAAACCAAACGACTGAAATAAGGCTCCAAGTAGATTTTAACCACCTTCCCATATTCCCACCGACGCAATGAAAGGATTCCTCGCTCTCGTTTGCGTCATGTTTTGCGTGTCGCAAGCTTTTGCCCAAGAACTCTCCGGACGGATTACCGCGGCGGAAGGGACTCCCATTCCGGGCGCTCACGTCATTCCTCTAGGAACCTCAATGGGGGCCGTGTCTGACGCCGACGGGCGGTATCACATTAAAAGCATCGGGGCGGGCGTGTACGAAATCCAAGTCAGTTCAATTGGTTTTTTTACGAATCGTCAAACCTTTGTGGTTTCGAAGGACAATCCCAACGTTCTCAATTTCGTTCTTCAGGAAAAAGTGTTTGAGTCCGACGAGGTCGTAGTCTCGGCATCCAGACGCGAACAACCAGCGCTTTCCGTTCCCGTGAGCGTCTCGATTTTGTCTGCGGAAGATCTGAGCCGCCGGAACGTGATTGTTTTGGATGATGCCCTTCGAACGATTTCTGGGGTTCAGGTGCTCGACAATCAGATCAATATTCGGGGATCGAGCGGATTTGCCTATAACACCGGAAGCAGAGTCTTAATGATGCTAGATGGAATGCCGCTCCTCACAGCAGACTCTGACGGCATTCCTTTGGACGCCCTCCCTGCTACTGAAATCGAACGCATTGAAGTGTTGAAAGGGCCCGGATCGGCGCTATACGGAAGCGGCGCACTGGGCGGGGTGATTAATGTTATCACCAAGGATTTTCCGGATGAACCCACCGTCATGGTAAAAGCCTATTCAGGCACGTGGGAGCCAGTTCGATACGAAACCTGGCGAAAAGGATGGAGCCATGGTAACGAATACCGCCCGTTCATGGGACTCTCCGCTTCATATGCCGAAAAACGCTCTGCACGGTTTGGCTGGTGGGCTAACATGACTTTCCGCCGAGATACTGGCTACGCCGCGCTTTCTGGACGCGATGTGTTTCATGGCTTTGCAAAGGGATCTTTTAGGCCGAATCCTGCCCAGAAATTCGACCTCTTGATTGGCCTTATGGCCCGGCAACAAGACGACTTCATCTTTTGGGCTTCGGCCCGCGATGTGCTGAGCCCGGGACGCGTCTCCTTTGGCGATGTCGCTGAGCCTGGATCCTCGCCCAACGGCGCTCCTGACAACTTCGTCAAACAAATTAGCTTCCTACCCTCGTTCACTCACTTCTTAAACTCAAAGTGGTTTTATGAGGTCAAAGGGCGCGTTTTTGGAAGCTTAGTTCAGCCTATTGACGACAAGACAGGCCAGCTGAAGAAACTCTCCGAAGGCACGATTGGCTTTCGGTATGGAGCAGAGGGCCAGCTCAATTGGATTCCCAGCAGTGAAACACGGGCTGTTTTCGGTTTTTCCCGAGACGCCATCACTACAGAGAGCTCCTTTTTTGTAACGTCTGATGGGGACCATTTGGGTGGTCAGCCAGAAGTGGCTGTTTTTACGCATCTCGAACAGGAATTGACTCCCGACTTGCAACTGGTTGGTGGGTTGAGATACGATCACTACCGAGTGGACGATTCAACAACCGAAACCCGACTAAGTCCAAAACTAAGTGTTGCCTATACGTGGCTACAGGGCCACGTTCTGCGCCTAGCGTGGGGACATGGGTTTCGCGTGCCATCGTTTGCCGAGCGATTTACTGACAACCGCGAATTTCTACCCATCGTCCGAAATCTTGATTTGAGACCTGAACGAAGTGAAAGTGTGGAGTTTGGTATTCGGGGTTCTATCCAGGCGTTCGGCCAGCTGAGCTGGGACGTTTCCCTGTTTAGAAACACCTACAATGGCTTTATCGAACCTCGCTTGGTCATTGCCGAACAGGCCTTCCAATTCATCAATCTTCCAGCAGCTGAAATCAATGGCGCTGAAATCCAATTCGATTGGGAAAGCAAGAACAAGCGAGTCCGGGCAGGTGTGGGATACACCTATTTGGATTCCAAAGAGAGCGACACGGGGCTGCCCCTACCCTTTAGAGCCACCCACCAAATCGTGTCGTCACTGGACTACCAATTCTGGAGAAGCTTATCTGCTGGAATGGATTTTCGGTACTCCAGCGAACCAGATCGAGTCGAGAGCGATTTCGCCCGCTTTATTCCGGACGCCGAAATCATGGAAGACACTCGGGTCATGGACATGCGCATCTCAGGGAGCAAAGGCCCCATTGAAGTCGCTTTTATTGTCAACAACGCGCTTGAGTACTATTACGTCGAACGACCCGCCCTCCTAGGAGCACCTCGGCGGTATACCTTTCGAGTGACCTATCGTCACTAGCTAGCCCTCTTGCATCGAGGCCTACCACCCCATTCGCTCTCGAAGCGCCGTTATGTGCCGGACATGGTGTTTTCCGTGCCATGCATATAGCTGCACCATAGTATTTAGGGTCATCAACCCATTATCAGGGTGATCCAAGGCCCTAGCAAAGTCGTTGTCCGACATGCTGTTGAGCATCACGCCCCATCTAAGATGCAATCCCTCAACCAGCGCTAAAGAAACGCTTGCAGGAACGAGTTCAGAATCAGAAAGCTTAGCCCATTCGGCCTCCTTGTAAGCTGTAATCCTAGGATTTGTCTCGGTTAGAGCCAATCTAAACCGGATATAGGCGTTTACGTGGGAGTCAAAAACGTGGTGAACTAGCTGCTGAACGGTCCATCCCCCCTCTCTGTACGGGGTCTGAAGTTGTTCGGCGGAAAGTCCCTGAACGGCCGCTTTAAGCAGGGCCGGGCAGGCTTCGATTTCCTCAATGCAGGTATTTCGCTCGGCGGAAGTTAACTCCTGATTGGATTTGAACCGTCCAATGGGATATTTCAACGTATCAAGAGCAGTCATATGCTAAAAGGGTTTATACACGCCCAAAATGGCAGCGCATAGAAAAAGTACGATGGCCGAGGTCCAAGCGACCTTGTTGCTCATCCTGGGCGTTAACATTGGGAAAGCCCCAAACGCCAACCAAATTACAATCTTAAACCAGATCCAAGTAGGAAACGGCCAGGCTATTCCAAGGCGAGCAATGAGTCCAAAGCCAGCCAAGAAAATGAAAAATAGTCCAAAGCCATGAAGCATCGAAAGCAACCTTACTGGAGTTTTATCCCCAATTTGCTTTTTGACAAGCGTTCCGCCAATGGCAAGTGTAATCAGAAATATGCCCAGCAAATGCAGGACGAGGTAAATACTATGAGGCATGATGGCAATGGTATGGCAATGGTGGTTTTGGTTTAGACCTAAGATACTTCACCGTACCCATGTATAAAGAAGGCTGCTTCGAAAACAGCGTTAAATACATCTGGACCCGAGCTCACCCAGCTATGCGGAATTCGGCTTTCATGAACGGTTAAGCCGAGCCCAGCCAGTTCATTCAGTGCCTCAGATTTGAGTCGACCCATTTCAGCGTGCAACTCTGTTTGCAAATCCAGCACAATGACATGATCTAGAGAGTACGTAGCAAGCTCTTCGGCCGTCACGACTCGGTCGCTTTTATCTCCCGCGTGGATTGGATCAAATCCCGCTGCCCGGTCTAGCAAATCAGAAATCCACCTTCCAAGAGAAGTCCATTCGATGCGGGAAGGTACGTGCGCATTCGCCCCATACTGATACGAAGGAACGAGGACGGTGGCCCGAAGCAAACCAGACTCGGGGTGGGACCTAGAAATACCAAGGCCATTGCGCAAGTTCTTGAGTCGAAGTTCAGTGGCTGCCAGCGCGTTCATAACCGGCACCAAGTGCGAACTGACCTTCCCGAGGCGGAGGGCCTGAGTGCCAATCTGTTTCAGCGTCGAAGGCTCCCATTCGAAGGACGAAGGAACCGACTCGATCGGAAACCCACAGTGAGAGGCCCATTTTAAAACATCAGGGTGCAACATGGAAAGACAATAAGCGCCACTGCGTTACGCAATGGGTGGGCGTTGTTTATGATGATCTGTCCTGGACTGGATGAAATCGGCCAGAGCAATGACAGACTCATCTTGGTACAATTGACCGATTATCGTCATGCTGTCGGGCTGACGCCTAGCCGGATTGGGCGTTTCTTCTAGCTTTCTAAACGCGTTGGGAATCGTGATGCTCGGATGCCCCGTCAGGTTGGTTACGCCAAGCGTGTTTCCCCCAAATGTTGGAGTTAAAATGACGTCAACCGAGTCGAAGAGCTCCTTCATCTCCTTCATCAGTAATGTTCGCGCCCTACTGGCATTGACATAGTCCACCGCCGGGATAAAACGGTGAGCCCGAAATGTATTCGGCCAAGCACCGGCTCCCTGATTCACCAATTCATCGGCTCGGCCAGACAATGTTAAGTCTTCGAAAGCAGCCGATGCCTCGACACTAAGCATAAATAAAATGGGGCCTGGGTCCGTTTCCGGCAATTGGACGGGTCTCAATTCTAGTCCGGCACGTCTCAAGTTTTGCAGGATGGCTAGGTCAGCCTCTTTATTCGCATAATCCCGATCAAAATAGGTTGCCAAATATCCAATTCTGAGGTCTTGAACATTCTTCTTGCTCGGCCAGGAAAAGGAAGTCGTTACAGATGTCGGATCTGCGGACTCCGCGCCGTGAACCGTTTCAAACACCAGAGCGCAACACGCAGCGCTCCTACACATTGGGCCAAGTTTATCCATCGTCCAACTGAGTGTCATAGCGCCCGAGCGTGAAATTCGACCAAACGTTGGCCGAAGCCCCGTAACGCCATTTCGCGTTGATGGCGAGACAATCGAGCCTAGCGTTTCTGAGCCGATTGCAAAACCAACCAAACCAGCAGCCACAGCAGATCCCGGCCCCGCGGACGAACCACTCGACCCTTGGTCAGGATTCCAAGGATTTCTGGTCTTTTCTCCAAACCAAACATCCCCCATGGCCAACGCTCCCAATGTGAGCTTCGCAACTAAAACGGCTCCAGCTTGGTCTAGCCGGCGCACAATGTCTGCATCATAGCCAAACTCCTGATCCCTATAAGGCATTGCGCCCCATGTGGTTGGGTAGCCTTTTACCGCTAGAAGATCCTTTGCGCCCCACGGAATACCGTGAAGCGGTCCCCGCCACATACCCGAGTCTAATTCTGCGTCGGCGGCCTGCGCTTGCATCAAGGCTCGATCCTCGGTGAGCGTAACAACGCAATGAAGAACCGAGTCGAATTGCTTTAGGCGACTGAGATACAATTTCGTTAGCTCGACGGACGTCACTTTTCTGGCTTTCAAAAGAGAAGCCAACTCCGCGATGGTCATAAATGCCAAATCCTCGGGATTGGAAGGCCTACTCACTTCCAAAGGCTGCCAATCGAGGGGCTGTTTAGTCGGTACATGGGGCGTAGGTACTCCGCCAATTGACGGATCGAAGACGTTGCACGGAATCACTGAATTAGGCAGCTTCATCTCGTGTAAGCGAACCAGCGACCTCCTGTTGCGCTCCAAATTCTGAAGCATCAACTCTCGTTGCTCGGGCGAAAAGCTGATCCCAGCCAGTGTCTCGGCGGCTTTGATATGCTCAACGGTGATGTCGTCAGCATTTTTTGCCCCAGCGTACAAAATGCTGGGAAAAAGGGTACTACTTGCCCCGACCAAGGCAGAGGCTTCTAAAAAGGATCGTCTTGAATACGTAGACATGAACCTGCACGGTTGAGGATGAAAAATGGAGCGACCTCGCTAGGTCTCAGTATCCCTTCTGGGCGATCATAAATCAAGAGGCGATCATAAATCAAGAGGCAGCCCAAAAGTCGGAGCCTACTTAATTTTCAACCCACGAATTCCTATCTCACCAATGGAGATGCCCCGCTCAAACGGGGTCCAATACAAACCTTCTGATTCCCCGGTAATGAACCGTTTGGGCCCTACCCTTCCAGATACTCTGCGTTCTGCAACCGAATCCTGCCCTTTAAAAATGATTACGAAATCATAATTGGCGGCTTGGGCGCCTGTGTTAATGATTTTAAGCACAACGCCTTCATCCTTGGGGCCCTTTTCAGAATAAAAGAGATACTCGATACTCACTCCTTTCTGACTCACAATGGGTTTCCAAGCCCAGTCCGTGGACGACGTGACTTGGGCTGCGGCATTCCCAGCGGCCACCGCTACGGCCACGAAACAAATAATGAGGCAAACGAGCTTAAGAAAGCTGTTTTCGAACAACTTCCGCCACGTTCTCTGCAGTAATTCCGAAGTGCCTGAACAGATCTGGGGCAGGGCCTGACGCTCCAAAGGAGTCAATTCCAACCGATGTCCCTTTTGTCCCAACATATTTTTCCCAACCGAAAGTAATTCCTGCTTCAACTGATACTCGGGCGGTTACGGCGCTTGGCAATACCGACTCTTTGTAGGCTGCATCTTGAGCGTCAAAATTCTCCCAACAAGGCATGGAGACAACCGATGTTTCAATGCCCTCCATGGCCAAGAGCTCTGCCGCACCAAGCGCAACTTCCACTTCACTACCCGATGCTAGAATTAGAGCGTCTGGATTCCCAATAGTTTCCCTAACCGCATACGCTCCCCGCTGGACGTTGGCCGTCACCTTGTGCACATCGGAATTCATTGTGGGAAGTCCTTGTCGAGACAATGCGAGCAGCGAAGGACCTGTATTGTTTTGCAGGGCGCAATACCACGCAGCTGCCGTTTCTGGCCCGTCTGCAGGTCGGTAGAACGAGCAGTTCGGGATGGCTCTGAGCGCCATGAAATGCTCAATAGGTTGATGCGTAGGCCCGTCCTCACCAAGACCAATGGAGTCATGCGTGAGCACATAGGTCACTCCTTTTTGCATCAAAGCACTCAAACGAATGGCTGGGCGCATGTAGTCGCTAAACACCAAAAAGGTACCGCAATACGTTCGAAGCCCACCATGCAACTCCATGCCATTACACATCGAGGCCATTGCGTGTTCACGAACGCCAAAATAGAAATAGCCACCCGCCGGGTTAGACGCCTGAAAATCGGAACGTCCAGGAATGTTCGTTAGGTTCGATCCGGTAAGATCCGCAGAGCCTCCCACCAAAAATGGCACATGCTCTGAAATAGCTGCCAATACTTTTCCACTTGCAGCTCGTGTGGCAAGTTTAGACCCTTTTTCGAACGTCGGAAGCAGTTCGATCAGGTTCGCCGGCAGTTCTCCAGATTGCCATTGATTCCATTGTTGACCCAGATCCGGATGCGCCGCCGCATACCTGGCCACTAGGCCTTCCCATGCCACTCTCTTCGCCTTTCCGTCCGTAGCAATTTCACCCATGTGGCGGCGAACTTCGTCTGGAACGAGGAAGGTGGGCTCCTGAGGCCAGTTCAGAGCCTCTTTTGTGAGCACAATTTCAGCATCGCCCAACGGTGAGCCGTGTGAACCAGAAGTGCCGGCTTTATTTGGACTCCCGAATCCAATAATGGTCCGAACTCGAATCATTGTGGGGCGGCTTGTTTCGGCTTTGGCCGACTCGACTGCCTGCTGAATAGCGTTGGTATCGTTGCCGTCTGCTACGCTAAGTACTTGCCAGCCATAGGCCTCAAACCTTCCTGTAACATCCTCAGTGAAGGATAAATCGGTTGAACCATCAATGCTGATCTTGTTGTCGTCATACAAAAAGATCAATTTGCCCAAGCCCAAGTGACCTGCCAATGAAGCTGCTTCGTGAGAAATGCCTTCCATCAAGTCGCCATCCGATACAATGGCATACGTATGATGGTCTACAACTGAGAATCCTGGCCGATTAAATACGGCGGCCAGATGCGCTTCTGCGACAGCCATCCCAACTGCGTTTGCAAAGCCTTGACCTAAAGGGCCCGTGGTGGTTTCAATTCCAGTCGTGTGAAAATTTTCAGGGTGGCCCGGTGTTCGGCTTCCAAGCTGACGAAAATCTTTCAGGTCGTCTAACGAAAGATCAAAGCCAGCAAGGTGAAGTAGGCTGTAAATGAGCATTGAGCCATGGCCGGCCGACAACACAAATCGATCTCTATTTGGCCATTTTGGCTGGCTCGGGTCGATGGCCAAATGGTTTTTCCACGTCACGTACGCCATCGGGGCGGCGCCCATGGGCATCCCTGGGTGTCCCGAATTTGCTTTCTGAACCGCATCCACGGCCAAAAAACGAATCGTATTAATAGATGTTTGCGAAAGCGTTGCTTCGTTGACGGACGCGGGTGAGCCGTGAGACATCGACAGGTACGTAGGAATAGTGTTTAGGACGGATTATCTGAGTAAATCAGACCGGACGCCTAAAGCTACAAACCAACAGTGCCTAAAAGCACCCCTCTTTTCCGATTGTTGAAAGATGGCGGAAAGATGGCGCATCGCCTAGGTCTACTTTCCTTTTTGGACGAGTGCGACTTCTTCTTTGATGAGCTGATTGATGCATGTAAGAGACTTTGAACCGCCGTCAACAAACTTGCCATTGATCATAACGGCAGGTGTGCCTTGCACGCCTAATTCCCGGATCTCTTCGCGTCTTGCCATGATCATGCGCTGATTCAACCCTTTCTCCAGACGCGTGCGAAACTTGACCGGATCTAAGCCAATGTCTTTAGAAATGGCAACCAACTGATCCAAAGATAAACCGCCGGGTTGTTGAACCTGGTACTGAGCATCGAGCATTTCAAAATACTTTCCATCCTGACCAGCTACGAATAGTGCTTCTGCCTGTGGGAGTGAATACTGCCACAAAACAAACGGAATCATGAAAAAGCGTGCGTTCTTTGAGTTCGCCGCAATAACGTCTTTCATGATGGGATGAAGTGTTTTGCAATGAGGGCAATTAGGGTCGAAATACTCAATTACCGTAACGCCCGAATCGAAAGTCCCTTGGTACGGATCGGAAAACGTGACCAATCTCAAAAAGTCCTCAACAACAGGAATATCCGCAGCAAACGAACACTCATCGGGGTCTGCCACCTTGCTGGTTTCAGAACTGGCAGATTGTAGGGTCGATGTCGAAGCATTGTTGTCTGACATCAACAAGAACAAGCCGAACAAAAGAATGGGAAGAAAGGAGACTTTGAGATTCATGTGCTTCTGTTAGATTGGGGAAGATGGCTTTGTTATCGACCATCTTTAAAACAAACTGAATGGTTACGTCGACAGACTTCAGGACAATTACCGCGTTAGGTACCGCCAAAACCCTACGAATGATCCAAACTCAGTTTCGCTTCCGGTCTAGTTTCTTTCTTACTTTACATTATTGCCTCGCTGAAACCTAAAGCAATGGACGAGTTTCTTCAAAACGAGTTTTCAAATCACATCTTGGTGTCCGCGGGCATCATTTTGGCCGCATTCCTCTTGGTAAAACTAGGGCAGCGGTTTGCTCGCGGCTACTTTGACGATCCAGAACGGGTTTATAGAGCGTCCAAATCTGCTCGGCGGCTTGCCATATTTCTGTCGATAGTCACCATTATTCTGGTCTGGTCGCCCGGTTTTGGCGACTTCATGACCGTTTTGACCGTGATTGGGGCTGGTATGGCTATCGCACTTCGAGAAGTGCTCTTGTCCATAGCTGGTTGGTCTCGGATAACGGTTCTCTCCACGTTTAAAGAAGGCGACCGGATAGAAATCAATGGAATCCGAGGAGACGTCATTGACGTCCGGCTGCTTAGAACGTCTCTTATGGAAGTCGGTGGATGGGTGGATGCCGACCAGAGCACAGGGCGTATCGTGCATTTTCCGAATAGTTGGCTATTCGAATATGGGGTCTTCAACTATACCCGGTCATTCAAATTTATTTGGAATGAACTCCCTTTAATCGTCACGTTTCGTTCGGACTGGAAGGCGGCGCGCGAAATCATGCAAAAATATGCGGAGGAATCTGCGGTCATCGTAGAGCAGCAAGCGCGCGCCGAGATTCATTTAATCGCTCGCGAGTTTTTGATCCACTACTCCATCTTAACTCCCTTCGTTTACGTTAAAATTGACCGCGACGGCGTTAAGCTAACGCTTCGTTATTTGTGCGAAGCGCGCAAACGAAGAGGATCCGAACATGCGCTCACCGTGATGATCCTTGAAGATTTTCGAAATCATCCCAATATTGAGTTAGCACACCATTCGATGGCTATCATACCTCGCGAGGCTCCCCAATTTGAGGGAATGCCCCCGAAAACGCTTCAGTAAAATTTCCTGTTGCCCTCTACCCAATTCACGCCTATCTTGGATTCGAAATGAACAACACTTCATTACATACTACGCATTCAGACGGTTGGTGGTGGCACCAAGCGAACGGGTATAGGCGTACTATCTAATGGTGTACTAGATATGTTTTCTCGCTCTGCCCGTTACTCTTCGTGACGGGTTTTTTTGTTTTAGGGCGTTTTCGTTTTTAGGCTTTTTCGTTTTAGGCTTTTTCTTGACATCCGGTTGCTTCCTTTGTTGAGAACCGCATAATCAAACTCACATCATCAAACCGAACCGTGTTCACCTTTTTAGAATTTCAACAAATCATTGAACGGGCCCGGGCCGAAGGCGCAACGCGGCTTGTAGTTCCTGTTCATCGGCGTCTCGGAGCGGACCTACTAACACCCGTTAGTGCGTTTTTTCAGCTTCGGCACGGTGCGCGTTCTCCCTTTTTATTGGAGTCGGTCGAAGGCGGTGAAAAGCTTGCCCGATATTCCTTTTTGGGGCGTAATCCCTACCTAACGGTAACGGCTCGCGGCGGCGCCACCACCATTTCGTACGCAAACCCTGATAAACCCGATGAATTGGGAACAGGAGATGTGTTTGATGTGCTCAAGGAATTGATGCTTCGCTATACAGAAGTTGCCTCTCCCCAACTGCCTCGCCTCACTGGCGGCGCTGTGGGATATTTTTCGTATGACTGTGTTCGCCTGATTGAGCGCTTGCCCGAAGGCTCTCCACCGGATCTCGATGTGCCAGATGCCATTTGGTGTTTTTATGACACCGTCGCAGCATTTGACCACGTAAAGCACCAACTAGTCCTCATGGCGAGTGCCTTCGTTAACCCAGGCGAAGATCTTAAAACGCTCTACGATACGGCCGTTAAAAAACTGGATGATTTGGAAGCGACTTTCTCGCAGCCCGTTGTGCCAGGATCCGAGAAGGTGGTGCTCAAAAGCGGGGTAAGGTCGAACGTAGACCAATCTACGTTCGAAGCCGCCGTTGAACGAGCCAAAGGTTTCATTTACGAAGGAGACATTTTTCAGGTCGTGCTCAGCCAGCGGTTCGAATCCTCCTTTTCAGGGGATCCGTTTAACCTGTATAGGGCGCTCCGACAAATCAACCCTTCGCCCTACCTCTTCTACCTCGATTTCGACTCTTTCAAACTCGTTGGGTCTTCGCCGGAAGTGCTCGTTCGTGTTGAAAACAGGCGAGCCGAGTTACTACCCATCGCTGGTACGCGTCCTCGGGCAGATGCGATCGAAGAAGATAAAAGGCTTGAAGCGGAGCTACTCGCGGATACCAAAGAACGGGCCGAACACCTCATGTTGGTCGATCTCGGACGAAATGACTTGGGCAGAATTAGCAAGTATGGAAGCGTAAAAGTGGAAAAGTATGCGTTTGTAGAGCGATACTCCCACGTCATGCATATCGTATCCTCGGTCTCGGGAGAGCTCACGGACGAAGGAAATGCCATTGATGTCTTCA
Organism: bacterium; assembly: GCA_013204185.1. Classification (GTDB taxonomy): domain Bacteria; phylum Bacteroidota; class Rhodothermia; order Rhodothermales; family UBA10348; genus UBA10348. Next base: position 12,591 of record JABMOI010000242.1, read on the forward strand.
AAGCTTGTTTCCCTGCTGGCACGGTAAGTGGAGCCCCGAAGGTTCGAGCCATGGAAATTATAGATGAACTGGAGCCTACGCGGCGGGGGGTGTATGCCGGGGCCGTTGGGTATTTGGATTTCAGGGGAAACCTCGACACCTGTATTACCATCCGAACCATGCTGGTAAAAGACAATACGGTCTACATTCAGGCTGGAGCAGGTATTGTGGCCGATAGCGACCCAACTTTGGAGTTCGAGGAGACCAGAAACAAGGCTAAGGCGCTGCACTCGGCTATGAATGCTGCGGCCGAAGAACTGCTATAATCCCGAAAAGCCATAATCCTCAACAGTCATTATCCCGTGCAACGTCTATAATCAATGAACCTTCACGTTTTAAACAAGACTTTCAACGACAGAATCAGTTGAACGGCGTACCTTCCACGCGGTGACAGGTCAAAACACGAAACACAACTATTTCAACCGGACTGAAATATGGGAATCAAGGACATTTTTCTAAAACAAGGTTGGGCGGGGAAAACGATAGGTCGTCAGGAAACGATCGAGCGTTTGAATCCTATTATTCGTTCTGCGAACGAACTCATGCAGCGCCTTGGAGCTTTTGCTGCTGAATCCTCTGATCAGGACGTTAAAACTCGGATTGAAGCTGCACTTCGAACCCACCGTATGGATATCGGAAAGCTGTGCGAGACCGTGTTGAGCTGCGGGGGCATCGCTTATTCTGGAACGGATTTGAGCCCTTCGGATTTCGCAGGCACGACGTCAGCAGATATCGTCCTCAATGAAAACACGATTTCCGACATGTTCGCTGCCGAGTCAAAGATTGAACATCAAATGCGAACACGCGCCATCTTAGGCGTGCTTCAAGAAAACCAACGCGCCAGGAAAAACAGCCTGCGCAACCTGGGATGACACTGATTGAGGATTGTTTTCAATCTCACGTGTCGCCAGAATAGTCACCCATGTTTATGACCGCACCGACTACAAACACTCATTCTGCCGAAGCAAAGTCATCGTTTAAACCCATTGTTGTCTCGGGAATCCAACCTTCCGGGACACTGCATTTGGGGAATTATTTTGGTGCTATCCGCCAGCACGTGGAGCTTCATGCATCGTTCGAGTCCTACTTTTTTATCGTTAACTATCACGCGTTAACGACGCTAAACGACGCCGCCGCGCTGCGCAAGTATTCCCTGGATGTAGCGCTCGACTACCTGGCATTAGGCTTCGACCCTTCAAAATCCCACTTATTCCTTCAGAGCGACGTGCCTCAAGTCACCGAACTCTCTTGGATATTCTACACGATCACTCCTGTTTCGCAATTGGAGAAAGGCGTTTCGTTCAAAGACAAAGTGGCACAAGGGCTTACGGCAAATGCCGGCCTCTTCAATTATCCCATATTGCAGGCCGCAGATATTTTGGTTTACGGAGGTTCTCGCGTACCCGTTGGAGCCGACCAAAAACAGAATGTTGAAATATGCCGAGATCTAGCCATTCGTTTTAACGACCGTTTTTGCCCAAACGACCCCGTTTTCCCGATCCCTGAGCCGTATATCCTTGAGGATGTCGCCGTAGTACCCGGCGTGGACGGCAGAAAAATGTCAAAGAGTTACAACAACACGATTGGCATTTTTGATGAGGGCAAAGAGCTTAAGAAAAAGGTGATGAGTATTGTCACGGACTCTACGCCCCTCGAAGAGCCGAAAGACCCTTTGACCTGCAATGTGTTTGCTCTGATCAAGTTATTCGCCTCGGATTCAAAACGAGAAGAAGTAGCCGCTGCCTACCGGGCTGGCGGATATGGGTACGGCCACGCAAAAAATGAATTACTGCACTTGATTACGGAGGCGTTTGCCGAGTCCAGAGAAAAGCGGCATGAGTTGGCGAAACGGCCAAATGATGTGATGGATGTATTGCGAGAAGGCGGCAAAAAAGGGCGCGAGCAGGCTGAAGTATTTATGCGCAAGGTTCGAGAAGTCACTGGCTTAATAACGACCTATTAAAACGCGCCCATGATACTGATCATCGATAATTACGACAGTTTCACTTACAACTTGGTGCATTTGGTTGCGCGCAGTGGAAAACAGCTGTTGGTTAAGCGCAACGACGAGATTACGTTGGACGAAATTCGTGCCTTAGATCCCGAGGGCATCTTGATTTCGCCAGGCCCCGGACGGCCCAGCGATGCAGGTATCTCATGCGCCGTTATCCGTGAATTGGGTTCGACAACTCCCATTTTAGGCGTCTGTTTGGGCCATCAAGCCATTGGCGAAGTGTATGGCGGAACGGTTACCTACGCTCGAACCTTAATGCATGGAAAAACGAGCGAAATACACCACGACGGTCAAGGTCTTTTTAAAACCGTCGACGAGCCTTGCATCGCTACTCGGTATCATTCCCTCGTTATCGACCCGGCCTCCCTACCAGAAGATCTTGTAGTTACAGCGCGTTCAGAAGATGGCACCATAATGGGTGTTCGCCACGCCAAGCATCCAGTTCATGGCATCCAATTTCATCCGGAAAGTTTGCTCACCACCGAAGGACCCAAAATGATTGAGAACTGGGTTGCCTCGTTATCCCGAGCGGTTGGCTCTTCCCAACAATAATATTCGCCACTTCGCTCCTTTCCTTTTACGCTAAAAAAAGCTCATGTCCCAGGCCGCTTTATCATTTGTCGATTTGCTTACGCGTTTAGCTGAGCATCAGCCGCTCGGCCGAGCCGAGGCATACCGCGCCATGCAAATGATGCTGAGCGGCGAAGCGACACCTGAACAAATTGCGGCGTTTTTGCTAGGACTGCGGTCGAGAGGCGAAACGGCCGAAGAGTTAACGGGCCTAACGGAGGCCATGCGCGAGGTTGCCGTTCAGGTAGACGCTCCGCCAGGGGCAATTGATATTGTGGGGACGGGCGGAGACCGTAGCGGTTCATTTAATATTTCTACAACCACCGCTTTTGTGTGCGCCGGCGCTGGGGCCATTGTGGCAAAACATGGCAATCGGTCGGTTTCTTCGAAGTGCGGCTCGGCAGATGTCCTAGAAGTGCTGGGAGTAAAAACAGAATTAGGAAAGCAGGGCGTAGAGCACTGCCTACAACAGGCAGGCATTGCGTTCATTTTTGCTCCGTATTTCCACCCCACGTTAAAGCATGTGATGCCTGTTCGCCGCTCTCTTGGCGTTCGAACATGTTTTAACATCTTAGGCCCCTTGTGCAACCCAGCCGGCGTAACGCGGCAACTAATTGGCGCTTTTTCGAGCGAAGTAGCCGAGATCATGGCTCAAATCCTGATCAACTTAGGGTCTGAACACGTTTTTTGTGTTCACGCACACGATGGGCTGGATGAACTGTCCCTATCCGGGCCTACCACAGTTTACTCGGCCACTAGCGCGGCTCCGACCCTCGTTTCATACGACGTAGTTCCAGCTGATTTTGGCCTTAAGGAAGCTTCCTTGAGCCACATTATAGGCGGTAATGCGAGTGAAAACGCAGCTATCCTACTTAGCGTTCTTCGTGGTGAGGCGGGCCCAAAACAGGATATTGTCCTTCTAAACGCAGGTTTTGCGCTCGTGGCTGCCGGAAAAGCCACCTCTGCCACGGCTGGAATTGAGCTAGCTAGGGAGTCCATTGCAAGCGGCAAGGCGTTAGAATCGCTCGAGCGCCTAGTAGCTGCCAGCCACGAACCCAGCCGGGGCCAAGCATGAGCATCGTCATCCCGTCCATTTTGGAACAGATTGTCCTGGACACAAAAGAATTAATTGCAGTTCGGAAAAAGGCGGTTTCGCTCGGAGAACTGAGGGACTCCAAGTTATTCGGCAGAACCTGCTTTTCATTGGAAGAGTCCTTGGCCTCGCGGACGTTCGGAATTATTGCTGAGGCAAAGAAAGCCTCCCCGTCCCAAGGCATCATCCGGCCGGACTTTGACCCCATCGGAATCGTGAGCGAATACGAAAGGCATGGAGCGGCTGCCGTTTCTATTCTAACTGAACCCCACCACTTTAAGGGTGATATCCGGTTTTTGTCTGATTGCCGCCCCCATGTTTCCATCCCCATTTTAAGGAAGGATTTTATTATCGATCCGTATCAGGTGGAGGAAGCCAAATCCTACGGGGCCGACGCCATTTTGCTGATTGCCACCATTCTCGAACGCTCTCAATTGTCCGATCTGCAACATGCCGCCCATGAATTAGGGCTTTCGGTGCTAGTTGAGGTGTATTCGGAACGTGAATTGGAGCGGGTCGATGTGGACAACACGCCCATTATTGGGGCGAATAGCCGGGATCTCAACACATTTGAAGTGAGCCTTCACCACGCCATTCGGGTCCTATCCTCTCTGCCGGCTTCAACGCTTCGCATTGCAGAAAGTGGAATTCATTCGGTGGAAGATGTGGTACTCCTTCGTGAGAAAGGATTAAATGGAGCATTAATTGGCGAGGCGTTTATGCGGCAAACAAACCCGGGAGAAACCCTCGCCCAATTTATTGAAGCGACGACATGACAAAAGTTAAAATTTGCGGCATAACGAACCTCGCAGACGCCCGTTTTGCCTCTGGCGCAGGAGCGGAATACCTTGGCTTCATTCAGCATGAATCGAGTCCACGCTATATTTCCCCTGATCTTGCAAAGGACATTATTAGCTGGGTGTACGGAGCACATCCCGTCGGTGTTTTTGTTGACAAACCAGCTGATGAAGTCAATTCGATTTGCGATATGGCGGGGTTCTCGTTCGCCCAATTGCACGGTTCTGAGTCTGCCGCGTACTGCGAATGGATTGATCGGCCTATCATCAAAGCCATCCCAGTTACACCGGATTCGACTGCCGAAAGCCTTCAGCGAGAAATGGATGTATATGCCCATGTGGCTGAGTACATACTGCTCGACACGGCTACAGCAACGTCTTTTGGGGGAACTGGGGCGGCATTCGATTGGAGCATATTGACAGGTATCGAAGCGCCTCTGCCTTTGTTCTTAGCGGGTGGTTTGAATGCCCAAAACGTGATGGAGGCCATTTCTTCTTGTTCTCCATTCGCCGTCGATGTGGCGTCTGGCGTTGAAGAGTCGCCCGGTCGGAAAGATTATGTTCAAATTGACGCATTTATGCAAGCGATAGCAAACGGAGCAACACGTTGAGTATTTCCCACGACCTTGTCCAGAAATTGCCCGATGGAAACGGCCGTTTTGGCCCCTATGGTGGCTCTTACGTCCCAGAAATCCTAGTTCCAGCCCTCCAAGAGCTCGTAATTAACTTTACCCAAGCTTGGGGCGACCCAACGTTTCAACAAGCCTATCACGAATTGCTTGAAACATATGTTGGGCGGCCAACGGCGCTCACCTTCGCCAACCGATTAACGGAAGAATTGGGTGGTGCAAAAATCTATCTGAAGCGCGAGGATTTATGCCACACTGGTGCTCATAAGATTAACAACACCATTGGTCAAATTCTGCTAGCTCGGCGCATGGGCAAAACACGCATCATTGCCGAAACAGGAGCAGGTCAGCATGGCGTGGCTACTGCTACGGTTTGCGCCAAATTCGGCATGCCGTGCATTGTGTACATGGGCGCGGAGGATATGGAGCGGCAGCATCTGAATGTGATGCGCATGAAATTGCTGGGAGCTGAAGTCCGCCCGGCTGTTAGTGGCAGCCAAACGTTGAAGGATGCCACAAATGAAGCCATTCGAGACTGGGTGACCAACGTGCGAGATACCTTCTACATTATTGGATCCGTGGTGGGCCCTCACCCCTACCCTATGATGGTGCGGACGCTGCACGAAGTCATTGGAAACGAAGTGAAGTCACAGCTCAAACAAGCCGAAGGCCGGTCATTGCCCGATGCCTTGGTCGCCTGTGTTGGAGGCGGCTCCAATGCCATGGGCCTATTTGGACCATTTTTGGGCGACTCCTCGGTCCAAATGTTTGGAGTCGAGGCTTCTGGAGAAGGACTCGATGGACTTCATGCTGCCACGTTAACGCTCGGAGAGCCCGGAGTACTGCATGGTGCCATGAGTTATTTGCTACAGGACGCGGAAGGCCAAATATCGCTAGCTCACTCAATTTCTGCGGGTCTAGACTACCCAGGCGTGGGTCCTGAGCATTCCTACCTTAAGGATACAGGTCGCGTTTCGTACCTCACGGCATCGGATTCCGAGGCCATTATGGGGGTAAAACTCCTTTCCAGTACCGAAGGCATCATTCCTGCGCTCGAAACAGCCCATGCGATTGCCGCCCTTCCCAGCCTCGTCACCCAGTTTCCAAAAGATGCGGTACTGGTGGTTAATTGCTCCGGCCGAGGAGATAAAGACATGGGCACCATTTCAAACTACGTTTAAGAAAAATGTCGTCAGCTTTAGCAAACCATATTCTGGGCGTAGCGGCTTCCGGTGAGAAGGCCCTTGGGGTCTTCGTGACAAGTGGATTCCCAACTCCTGCCGAAACACTATCCATTCTGAATGCTATAGATGAGGGTGGTGCGGACTTTATTGAGCTCGGAATGCCCTTTAGCGACCCCCTTGCCGAAGGGCTACCCATTCAGCACTCGAGTAAAGTGGCGCTTAAGGCCGGAATTACCATGAAGCAGACGCTTGAAACGGCGCGCAAATTTACAGCAGGATCCAAAACTCCCCTCGTGTTAATGGGCTACGCTAACCCAATCGTTAAGTACGGGCTTAGCAACTTTTTCCGTGACGCACGATCTAGTGGTGTACAAGGCGTCATTCTTCCCGATGTATTGCCTGAACAAGATTCTCCTTTTTTACTAGCTGCACGAGAAAATGGAGTTGACCTGATTAATCTGATTGCTCCGACTACTCCGGAGGAGCGCATCAGATTTATCGACTCAATCTCAACGGGTTTTGTGTATGCTGTGTCCGTAACAGGCGTAACAGGGTCCGACTTGGGTTCAAAAAAGCCCATTCAGACTTACTTGAAACGCGCTGCAGAAATACTAGGACATAATCCGCTATTGGTTGGGTTTGGAATCCGATCTCATGCTGATGTCGTAGAAATGGCAGAGCACACACAGGGAGCCATCGTAGGTTCTGCTTTGGTTGCCGTTATTGACGCGCTTTGGGAAGATGGTTCGCTTTCTTCATTGGACCGCTTAAAAGGAGTAAAATCCTTCGTTCACGAATTGAAATATGGAATTTCGCATGGTTAGCATTTGCCAACGATCAGTTAAGCTTTTTAGCATACTACTCCTCGTCTTGGGGGGCGTTGTGTTTTCGGGCTGTGAAGCTATTGAATACCGACCCAGCGCTGTGGGAAGAGAAGGCGAGATCGTTGTCGTTATGGATTCGACGAATTGGGAGGGCGTATTGGGAGACGCCGTTCGCGAGCATGTTGCGCCTTACCTAGGCACATTGCCCGCTCCAGAACGCGAATTCGAGATCAGACGCATATCAATCAACTCTCAAAAAACGCTTGAAAGCCTCCAGAAGCAGAAAAATGTAATTTTTGTTGCTCCACTTTCTGAAGACACACCGGAAGCCAGATTTTTGAAATCGCGGTTGGATGAGGAAGCAACGGCGGCCATCAAAGGGGGCGGCACATCCGTGATCTCCAAAAGAGACCTGTGGCGAAAAGACCAGCAAATCGTGTATTTACTCGGAGACACCGATTCGTCACTGGTTGCGCTCTTGGCCGAGCGTGGCGACGACATCCGGTATACCTTTAACGTTATCACGCGGGAACGCGTGGGCGAAGACATGTTCAAAAAAGGTCGCCAGCCTAAAATTGAGGCAGACCTCATGCGCAAGCACGGCTTTGCTGTGAACGCACAACACGATTATTTCTCTGCGATCGACTCAACCAATTTTGTTTGGCTCAGACGTGTTGTTAGTTCAGATTCATGGAGAAGCCTTTTTGTCTATTACATCGAAGACTTCAATCCAAACTCATTGACCCCAGAGTGGGTCTATGAAGCTAGGGAGCGGCTCACCGAGACGTGGATCCGTGGCAACATGGATGGATTTGTTTCGATTGACTTCAGACGTGAACTCAACACCGAAAACATCGATTTCTTGGGGCATTTCGCCTATGAAACGCGCGGCCTCTGGCATATGGTGGGGCGCGATCCTGAAAAAGGCATCGTTGAATATGGAATGGGCGGACCCTTCGTCAACTACACCTTTTACGACGAGTCCTCGAGAAGGCTATACATGCTTGACGGGATGGTTTTTGCCCCCGGTTATGACAAGCGCGAATTCCTTCGTCAGATGGAAGTAATTTCTCATACGTTCAGAACCGTTCCCTTTGAAGGGGAATTGGATGAACCAGCATCATGATGCTTGATTTCAGGCTACGACTTAGTGCCTTTGCGGCTCCATTGGTTGCTCTTCCCGAGCGCCAGCGCCATGTGCGGCGTAATTTGCTTCATTCGCTACTAATGGTCACTTCACTATTGCTTTGGGGCATGGGCTGTGCGACGTCCGAAGAAGAATCGAACGTGCTGATCCTAAACGCCTCCGATTCGCTGCTTGTGGACGTATTGATTGACCTACATGCGATCGACGCCAATCTGTACACAAATCAAATGCACAGAATGAAGCGCGATGAGCCAATCGCGTTTGACTTTAGCGACAAGGGACCTCGTGATTCAGTTCTTGCTATTCATGGTCTTGATAGCACGTCGTTTAACCAACTGATTGAAGAGCACCTTGAACACCCGGATCGGTTCTTAATGGTTTATAATCGGGTTTTGGACAAATCTGCCAGTCAATAGGCACCGGTCAATAGGCACCGGTCAATGAGCGCCGGTGCAAACGTCGCACTCACCGCATTTTTCGGCCTTTTCTTCGCCAAAGTATCCCATAATGGCCCATCTTCGGCACATCCTTCGGTCAGCGTACCGACGCATAAACTCAAAACGGCGTCTGGCACTTCGACTATTTAATAGCGCTTTCCTTGCATGTGTGGCGTCGGGCGTAACAATTAAGTAGGCCTCGGATGGTTTGCCATCCCTACCAGCGCGACCGGCTTCCTGATAGTATGCCTCCATTGACCCGGGAATCCCAACGTGGACCACTAAACGAACGTCCGGCCTATCAATTCCCATCCCGAATGCATTGGTGGCCACAATAACACGCACCTTCTTTCTCATCCATACCGATTGCGCCCGCTCTCGCACTGGCGCCTCCATCCCGGCGTGATACCCAACAGCGGAGATACCAGCTCTTTTTAGTTTCTCCGTCCATACTTCTACGCCTTCCCGGGAGGTTTCGTAGACAATGGCTGGCCCGGGTACCCCAGACAACAGAGCGAGCACAGAACTCCGAGCATCCACTCGGTTTAGCACCGAGAATGAAATATTGGGCCTGTCAAACGACCCGTGAACCACCGTGGGCGCCTTCATTCGAAGGTTTTTGTAAATATCTCGAATGGTCCTAGGCGTGGCGGTTGCAGTAACTGCGGTTACGGGGACACCCGGAAGGGCCGGTCGAAGTAGGGCTATCTGCCTGTAACTTGGCCTGAAATCATGGCCCCAGCTGCTAATACAGTGCGCTTCGTCTACGGCCAACTGCGATATAGTGCATTCCTTCAACACCCTTCCGAATTGCCGGCTAGATAACCGCTCCGGGGCCAAATACAGAAAAAAGAACGGCTCGTTTTTCGCTTTCGACAAAACGTGCTCGAATACGGCAGGGTCTACAATCCCAACCATGGAAAAGGCACCAATCCCCCGTTTTGCTAGTGCTGAAACTTGATCTTGCATCAAAGAAATGAGAGGCGACACAACAATGGTTACTCCCCCCAGAATCACTCCAGGAACCTGAAAACAGATCGATTTCCCTCCACCGGTTGGAAGTAGCGCTATGGTATCTATGCCGCGTAAAACGGACTGAATCACTTCTAGTTGATGTGGTCGATACGAATTATAGCCCCAAAACGCTTTCAGGACATCAAGAGGATTTCCGCCAGGCGTGGAATTCTTTTTCGATTGATGCTGCGATGTGAGCCGTCTTGAAATCATCGACCGGAATTGTAATGTGCGCCCGATTGTAGAATGGCTCACGGGCTGTCAGCAACTCATCAATTCGGGCAACTAGTTTATCGCCTTTTAATATGGTCCCTGCTTCATTAAACAGCATAGGACGCGATTGACGAGACCTAGAAAGTCGATGAGCCAACGCGCGCGAACTGGACTTTAAATAGATTAATAGACCCGTATCCAAGCACAATTGTAACGTCCTTTCTCGGCAAACGGCACCTCCCCCCAAGGACACCACTAAACCGGCGGTTTTCGAAGCCGCTAACAACAGCTCGTATTCCGCTTCGCGAAAGGTTTCTTCACCCATCACTTCAAAAATGCCCGGAATGGACAAGCCCAAATGCCGAATGATATCGGCATCTAAATCCATGACATCGAATCCCAATTTCTTGGCGACCCGCGGTGAAACCGTGGATTTTCCCACGCCCATGAAACCCGCAATGTAAATTCGTTGTACGGGAGGCATCATTATTGACTGTTCTAATTAACGACCCATAAAAGGTACGCTGCTCCGTTTTGCCGACCTATCGACTCGATATTGAATATAACGGATCCGAGTGGCACGGTTGGCAGATTCAACCGGATCATCCAACAATTCAAGGCTCCATTGAAGTAGCAATTCAAACGGCGCTTCGAATGCAGGTATCTATCGTAGGATCTGGAAGGACCGATGCAGGCGTTCACGCGTCGGGGCAGGTGGCCCATTTTAAAGTGCCCGAGGAAATTGACGCCGTGCGGCTGATGGGTTCTCTGAACGGGATTTTGCCTGATTCAGTTGCGGTCCGATCCGTAAGGCAGGTACCAGATACGTTCCACGCACGATTTGACGCAACATCAAGGCAGTATCGGTATCAGATTAGCACGATTCCAACCGCATTGGATGCGCATTTGAGATGGTTTGTGCGTCCGGTCCCTGATTTTGAAGCCATGGAACGCGCAGCTCAGTATTTCCTTGGCGCGCACGACTTTACCAGTTTTTGCAAGGTCATTTCTGAAACAGAAAACAAGGTCTGCGTGATTGAAAAAGCCACGTGGATACCCATTGAAGGCAACACAGGAGGCAACACAGGAGGCAACACTGGGCGCTACGATTTTGTAATTCGAGCAGACCGCTTTCTACATGGAATGGTGCGCGCTATTGTTGGAACGCTCATAGAAGTGGGGCATGGGAAACGGGAAGAACACTCCATTCCAAACCTTATTTCCGCGCAAGATCGAACATGTGCAGGATTTGCTGCTCCAGCTCGCGGGCTCATCCTAGAAAGGGTTGAATATTGAAGATTTTCTACCAACCAGAAGCCCGTTTAGACGACATCAGCACGATTTGATACAGGTCACCTCGGCGTGCCATTTTGAATATGGTCATGAGCGTTACATTTATCAGTGGGTAATTAAACTTAAGAAGTCGACCTAGCTTGATCTTTCTTCGCCTTTTATGGGCGCTGATTCAACGGAATACAAATATTGAACATGATGCGGCGCTTCGTATTTCTATTGTTGATTGTTCTATTTCTTGGATGTGACCGCCCGTTCGCAGAGGTCGGTGAAGCAACGATCACTGTTGTTTCGCCCGATGTAACGATGGCCACGGCCGAGCCTTCGATCATGTTGGAACTCTCTGTCGAATCTGTTCGCGACGTTACGCGCGTTCGCAGTCAGTTTGGAGAGTTTGCACAGGATGCAGGCTCATCCCATTGGATTTCGCCCATCAGCCTCAATAAGGGACTCAATCAAGTTATTGTCGAGGCATTCGTCGATAACGGACCTACGCGCATCGACACCTTGTCCATCTTTCACCTCACCTATACCCTCTCTGCAGCTACTACCTCTATTTTTTCGTTTGGAACTGGAAGTCACACCATCTCTCACATTCCTGGCAATTCCGTCATCTTGCTTGGCGGGTCTTTTCAAGCAGGACAAGAGGCAGCACTCGACGCGCACATCTGGACACTCGGAGACCAAATCTTCAAACTAATACGAGATCTTCCCACATTTCCGCGGGTGGGTCACACGGCTACAGAACTGCCCGATGGCAGGGTTTTAATTGTTGGAGGCGCTGTGCGAGGCGATATTGATGTTACGTCAGACCTGGTCTCTTTTGTCGAGCTGTATGATCCGGTAGAAGCTGGTTTTGAGGCTGTTCCTTACAGCGGAGATCCCATTCGTAGGATGTATCACTCTGCTATTTTGCGCCGGGTAAACGAGAAAACCTTTTTAGTCCTTCTTGGAGGCCGAGGCGATACTAGATACTTCCCGACCCCGCAACTCGGAATTCGAGAGGATATGAGAACGTTCGAGTTTAGAAACGATTCTTTAATAGCTCTTTCTCCGGCTGTTGGGCCCTTCATAGAAGCTGTAGCCGGCCATATCCAAGCCTCGTTATCGAATGATCGGTATTTGGTGAGTGGCCTAGATTTCGGAATCGTGAGCACGCCGACCTCATTTATTATGGACTTCGCAAGTCCCTTTGGAATCGAAATATCAAAAACGGCGAATATGAACACGCCTCGTATTCGCAGCGCAGCCGTGACCATTAAACCCGGGATTGTGGCGTTTTTTGGGGGACGCGGAGAAGTTTCGGACAATGTACTAGGTACAAGCGAACTCTTTTTAGAGGACGCCAATCAGTATTTTACACTTCCTTTCGAGATTGAGCCAAGGTTTGGGCATACTGCTACCAAACTCTCAGACAATTCCATTTTGCTCCTCGGTGGATTCGATGCAACTTCAAACGCACTAACTGCTACCGATTTTGTATCTTTGAGTGTTCAATAACTCTCGACACTTTTAGTCTCTACAAATGGACGTTCAACTGATATTGCGCTGGCTAGTCACGGCTATAGTAATCGTGATAGCAGTGGTTTTACTCGGCTTTGTACTGCAGTTGGCCGGTTTGTTATTGAAACTTGCCATCCAATTTTTAGTGGTTTTGCTGATCATTGCCCTGATTGTTCGACTGTTCGACGTATTCAAATCCAGCTGATACTCGGCGAATCCGCCGCAAACTCCTTGAACCACACGGCTCTGCTTAGTTTTCCGTATCGTTTTCCGTTCGGTTCACCCGTTAAAAAACGGCCACAGATAGTTCTTATAAAAACAATATGAGCCCAATCGATTTCAGTATTCACTCAGAGACCGACCGCTTAAAGCAAGTAATTGTCCATACTCCTGGGGCTGAAATGGACCTCGTTTCGCCACACGATCGGGAAGCGCTTCTTTTTGAGGATATTCTCTACTTAAGTCATGCCAGAAAAGAGCATGAGCTCATGTGCGCCGTATTTGAAAAATTCGTCGGATCCAAAGGCTCCGTATTTCAGATTACAGAATTGCTCAAAGAAGCATTTGAACAGGAAGATGCAAGGGCCAGTTTTGTTGACCAACTTGTGGAAGCCTCACCGGGAATGAACTTAAGGGCTTTTGAGAGCGACCTGAATCGTCTTTCCCCCGAGGAGCTATACTATTTTGCGCTTACCGGTCAGTCTCCGTTGTCGCTTGAAGCAAAACCGCTGCCCAATCTCATGTTTATGCGCGACTTGGCAGCCGTTGTTGGGTCGCATATGGTCTTGAGCCATGCGGCCACCTCCGCGCGTTCCCGGGAGAGCGTTATCATCAATGTGGTTGCATCCTTTCATCCTGCCTTTGCAGCCCATCGTGATCACATCATCAAATTACCCCGTGGTGTGACATTTGAAGGAGGTGACCTCCTTGTTGCATCGAAGGAGACGGTAGTCATCGGAAACTCAGAAAGAACCTCTTTAGGCGGCGTTTTGTCCGTTGCTAGGCGGCTGTTTGCCGAAACATCCGTTGAAAACGTAATTATGGTCAACCTTCCCAAGGAACGATCGTGTATGCATCTGGACACCGTTTTTACGTTTTCATCTCCTGATGAATGTGTTGTGTTTCCTCCCCTTATTCAGCTAAATGGGTTAAACAACGTACTCACATTCCGAGCTGGAGATAGTCCGCAAAACCTAGACTGTACGGTGGAAGAAAACCTCCACAGCGCACTGGAATCGGTGCTCGATCGTAAGATTACCTTTGTAGCGTGTGGAGGATCGGATCCGCTTAGCCAACAGCGCGAACAGTGGACAGACGGCGCCAACTTTTTTGCGATAGCCCCTGGCGTCGTAATTGGATACGAACGCAACCAAAAGACGTTTGACGAAATGGCTGCGCGCGGATACCGCGTGGTTACGGCCGAAGGCTTTCTCTCCTATTACCAGGAAAGTGTCTGGGAGCCCGGTGAAAAGATTGCAATCAAACTGGATGGATATGAGTTGTCTCGCGGCAGAGGCGGACCTCGTTGTATGACCATGCCTATAGCCCGAACGGTAGTATGAGTTTAAATCAGTTGATGGAAGAGCACACAAAATGGATGAAGTATGCCCTACGGGAGGCAGAAAGAGCCATGGAAGAAGGAGAAGTGCCGGTTGGAGCCATCGTCGTTAAAAACGGGCAGATCATTGGCCGCGGCCACAACCAGGTGGAACGGCTCTCCGATGCAACCGCTCATGCCGAAATTATAGCCATTACCGCTGCTTGTCATACGCTGGAGTCCAAATGGCTGGAAGATGCAACGCTTTATGTGACGCTTGAACCTTGTCCTATGTGCGCCGGCGCAATATGGCTAGCACGGTTAAAATGCGTGGTGTATGGAGCATTTGACGAGAAAGCAGGAGCGGCCTCAACGCTCTACAATATTCCTCAAGACCCGCGGCTCAACCACTATGTGGATTTGATTTCGGGTGTCGAAGAAGAACGATGCTCCGCCATTTTGCGCTCGTTTTTCAGTTCCAAGAGAGCAAAAAATGAAAGTTGATGTCGTTGTGATTGGTGCAGGCCCTGTTGGGCTGGCGTGTTCTCTCGAAATTAAGAGGCGTGGCCTTTCCTGCCTCACCGTCGAAAAAGGCTCTCTGGTCAATTCTTTGGTAGGGTATCCAACCAATATGGAGTTTTTCTCAACTCCTGAGTTACTTGAAATCGGTGGGTACCCGTTGGTCTCTTCGCACTACAAACCACTTCGCGAAGAGGTTATCGATTACTACCGACGCGTGTCTGAATCAGAAAAGCTAGACGTTTCTCTCTTTAATCGGGTTGAATCCGTTGAGGGAGAGCAAGGGCACTTTACAGTAGTGACTGCTAAAAGCCGTATAAATTGCCGTTTTGTTGTGGTTTCGACTGGCTTTTTTGACCAGCCAAATACACTTCCCGTTCCCGGCGCAGACCTCCCGAAAGTCTCTCACTACTTCAAAGAGCCTTTCGGATTCATTGGGAGAAACGTGGCCATTATTGGCGCGAAAAACTCCGCGGCCAAAGCAGCGCTTCAGTGCAATCGCTACGGAGCACATGTAACCATGATCGTGAGAGGCCCAGAGATTGCGCCTACGGTGAAGTATTGGATTCGCCCTGATCTCATCAACAGAATCAATGAAGGATCCATAGCCGCGCATTTTGGCGCCAATGTGGACCGTATCTCCAAGGATTCAATCACATTTAGCGACGCTGAAGGCCAGAAAACGATTGATAACGACGTGGTTTTGGCTCTAACCGGGTATCACCCAGACTATCCGTTCCTGAAAAAACTAGGCATAGAAATTCAGGATGATGCGGTCGAAACGCCAACCTTTGATCCGGAATCGTTCGAGACCAGTCGCGACGGCATTTTCATTGCTGGTACGGTGTGTGGAGGAAGGCACACAAGTCGTTGGTTTATCGAGAATGGCCGCCATCATGCAGCGGTCATTGCAGAAGTTCTCGCCTCCAGGTAGTTGGACGTACTAACGTCAGCTGAGGGCATCTACAATTTGGCGAGCCAACTCATTATTCTGATTGATGGCTAGGGCTTGCTCCGCAGTTCGTTTTGCAGCCGCCAACTCATCATTTCGAAATAGGGCTAATGCTAGCTTGGCAAGAAGTGTATCGTTCTGAGGGACTGCGGTTGAAGCGCGCCTAAACATAGATACCGCCGCCTTATTGTCCTCTTTGTTTAGGTAAAATGTACCCAAGTTGTCCAGTGACTCAACGTGGTCCGGAACCCGCTCAATTGCCATTAATAGCGTTTTCTCAGCCAGATTCAGTCTGTTTTGCTGGATATAAAGCAAGCCAAGGTTGCTCATCGCGCCGCCGTAAAAGGGATTGAGCCTGATGGCCCCAAGAAGGTAGCTTTCCGCTAGGTCGAAGTCGCCCTTTCTGAGATAGGCCGTACCCAAATTATAATGGGCAATATCGTTCCATACTTCCTCTTCGATTGCACGCTTGTACTCTACAATTGCATCGTCAATACGATTTGAAGACTCCAAAAAACGTCCCAAATTGAGGCGTATATCCGACAACGCAGGCTGAATACGTAAGGCTTCTCTGTAAAGCTTCTCGGTTGGCCCTGGCGCCCTCCCAAGCCGTTCATAGGTCTGAGCTAGGGTGTTGAGGCGCTCTGCTTGAGTCGGGTCCATACGGACTGATTCTTCAAGCGACGCAACGGACTCAACGTACCTAGCAAGTAGCGTCAGTCCGTATCCATGTAAATAGAGTGCTTCGCTGCTTGGCGCTTCGCCAGCTATGCTGCTTGCCAAATGGATCACACCGCTTTCTATGAGCTCCCGATTCCCTGTCCTTTGGCCTTCCGTTACTTCAGCCATTCCTCGGTACATATCAGACTCAGAACCTTGCTGTTGGTCCTTCGGAAAGACTGCTGTTAGCCCAGCATCTATGTGGGTTGGCAGGGCCTTTGGAGCTGTTTTGTCCACTGTACGAATCCAGTGATCCGTAAAAGCGGAGTGCGGCGCCTCGATTAAGTCCGTTTTGGGCATGTGGCATGCAATACAATTTGCTGTTTCTGAATGCGAAGCATCAGAAGGCAGAGCCAATTGCCCGGCTTGTCCAGCATGACAATCAATACACGTCGAATTGAAGTACTCTGGACCTTTTGTTCTAAACCCTTCGTGAGGATCGTGACATGTCGTACACTGAAGGGGCTCATTGAGCGTTTGCGTCTCGATAAAACAAGCGCTCAGCTTCATGCGCTCGGCGTGTGAAATAACACCAATGCCCTCGCTGTTCGATTCATGAGCTGCGTAAAATGCAATGTAATCGTCTAATTTTTCTGATGGACGATAGTCGTATGCCGTCCTGCCCGTACGCAGAAGGGAAACACTTGCGTTTTGGTGGCACTGCTGGCAGACGTCTAATTTGCGATCCAGGCTGAGGTGCGCAGGGTTTACAATCGTTAAATCCACATCTGCAGAATCTGAGGCGCTCTCCAAACGCGCAGCCACGTGTAAGCTACCCGGCCCATGACAACGCTCACAGCCTATTCCCTCTGGCATTTCATTGTACTGACCATTCGTCTGCGGAACAGGATCTGGATAACTGTTGTGGCAAGCCATACAGCGATCCACAATTTTGCGATCGAATCGCTTGTTTGCTAGACGGTACCCTGGGCTAAAATCCCATCGCTTTTGCTGCGTATACCATGTAACAGGAAGTTCGTAGAACCAACCGTCTTGCTCTGATAGGTAGGTGCGCGCTGAAGTTCCGGACCCCACGACCCATTGCATTTCCCTGAATAGCTGGTGTGTCTTCCTTCCGGAGGAATCCAGTAGGAACTCCTCCATATAAAATCCGGAGTCCGCTCTCACTGTGCGGTAATGAAGTCCGCTTGTTGAATCTAGGACTACCTCAGAGCCAAATTCCTCTTTGGCATTGTCTGCAGTCAGTCGAAACATTGAATTGGCCATTCCATGCTCCTGATACCCTTGATATTCTGCTTCATGGCAATCAAAGCACGCAGTACTCCCTACAAACTCAGCATCGCCCAATAAATTAGCGAATGCCAATTCCGGTTGGTCATGGCTAGCCGATGGCGCGGCGCTTTGGCCACAACCATACAGGAACAGTAAAAGCCCTATTGGGGCTATGAGGTAAAGAAATAGTGTGCGCATACAAAAATAAAGCGGGTCGAATCACAACGTGATTCGACCCGCTTTCGTTTCAATCGAACGAAACAGTTTTACAAGCTTTTTTGCTCTATAGAGAGATAGAAGCTGTAATCATGTTTACGTTGTCGAAATAGTTCGTCGAACGCATGGCGTAGTCAACCTGAAGGCGTGTGCCATTCATGTCGAGGTCAACACCTGCACCGAAGTTGGTGCCGTCGAAGAATGAGAGGTCGTTGTCTGAGATGATGTCGATTCCACCACGAAGGTAGAGTACATCAAACAGACCGAGCTCAACACCACCAGCGAACTGATCCTGATCGAATGAATTCGAACGGAAGTTGCCAAGTACTGTAACCGTAGCGCCTGCACCCATTTCGCGGGTATAGGAAACACCAAAGTTCAGTAGAGATGGAAGCTCAACGCCTTCATTTTCCAACTGCAGTGCGTTAGCAGAAGCAGCTGAACTTTGATCCGCCAACTGCACACGGCGAGTTAGACCAACACCACTGTATTCTAGTTGGGTACCAATGTTCTTAACCGCAACGCCAATACGAAGACCGGATTCACCTACGATATAGGTCATACCAGCATCGATAGCGACAGCAGAACCAGTTACATCATCAATCGATTCGCTGATCATTTTCAGCGTCGCGCCGGCAGAGATACGATCCGTGAAAACACGGGCGTAGGTCAAACCAACGGTCATAAACGTTGAGTTGTAAGTAACCGAGCTGATCTCAGGTGCCGTTTCCGTTTGAAGCGGAATGTCACCAAAGTCCCACGTAGATACCGTGAAAGCCAGGTTATTGTTACCAAAGTTCTGGGCAACACCGAAGTAGCTGACACCAATGTCCGCTACGTAATTCATGCGAGAGAAAATCGCAGAAGTTCCAGTGTTAGCAGCAAGACCGGCTGGGTTAGCGAAAATCGCTTCCAAACCGTTCATGCCAGCCAGACCACTTGTGGTGGATGCGCCAAGCGAAGCACTACGAGCCGTTACGGGCACGAGTAGCTGAGATGCGCCCGCCGTACCACGGCGTTTGTCATCTCCTGCATTCGCGTCCAGCACACTCATGCTCAAAAGAGCAATCACTACAAGTGCGTTCAGAATATTTCTGGACAGCTTGTTCATATTTAAAGTCCTCTTTTTGATAATCAGTTTCGTCATCAAACGGGTAC
>JABMOI010000243.1 GCA_013204185.1 bacterium
AGACGCCGCAATGTTCTGCACAATCTGCTGAGCCAGTTTCGACGTTTTTTCCTTCATCCGAGCATCGAAGCCATCCTGAGCTTCCTGGATAGCAGCATCAAGTCGTTCCTGTCCCTCTTTTTCACTTTTCTCAAGGGCAGAGCGCATCAGAGAGCTTTCTAGGCCTGACCATTCTCGGAGCAGCACCCAGGATCGCTGTGAGGCTCGGATATAATGCCTCATAGATGGACCGGGCACACATCGCAACATCCAATGCTCCTCGTTTCGAACCCAGAAGAAGGGATATACGGCAGATTGGTCTTGTCGAGACAGTTGAAGGTAGTCCGTGAGTGGAATAATTCGTTCCGAGTCCAATGCTGGATCAAGCAACGCAAAGTTCTGATAGAACCGCGGATCCAACGCTAACAAGTCCGCAGGCGTTGAATACAGCATCATGGATTCCGTATCGGAGGATGCGGAAATGTCCAACGGTGAGGAAGCCCACAATAGGTTGGCCTGTTCATTATTTTCAGCGTTCAACCAATCCGAGAAGTCGTCTCCTTCTTCTGGGTCAAACCGGAAGGCGGGCACAGCTCTGGAATCCCTGGCAATGGCTGTTTCCAGATATGCGCTGATTCCTTTGTCTCCTAAACCCGAATAAACAGTCAGGACACTACTTTTTCGACATCGAGCGGCAATTTGTAACCCTTCGCCAATCGAAACGGCATCTGAAAGGGTATTTTGTTCTATGAACGTATCGCCCCGGGCTACCACTTGCAGACCGAGTCCGCAGCCCAAGGACGGCACTGCATGTTCGTCACAAACCGAGTCGAACGAGACAATGACGCGCATCTCGCCCGCTTGGCCGAGTTCAGAAAACAACCGCTCAATGTCTGCATGATCACCGCCGGAGAGGTGAATGTGTATCAGAACGGGTGGAAAAGCTTTTCTTTCGGATGATGGGATGGACTCGTAATCAAACCGGTCAAAAAGTTGGTCATGCAATTCACTTCGATATTGATGCTCAACTTCGAGGTGGCCCATATGCAGCGCCCGCGTGAGTTCTGCAAAATCCGATACGCGCTGTTTCAGCTCCGCCACAGCACCCTCGACGTTTCGGAAGCATTCATACTGCCGTTCTCCGAAGAGTTCTTCGGACCGAACACGTAGGATGTTCAGTATAGATTCAATTCTAGCTTTTCGATCGGGGCCCAGGGACGTGCCGTGAGGAGCCTCATCAATTAGATGGGACAGAGAACTGAAATCAATTGTCTGGCTGTAGGCTCCACCCGTGGAATGGGCCAATCTGTCTGCCGACTGTCCACCCAGTGAATCCTCCTGTTCTGCTTGTAAGAGGTTCTCAAGTCCAGAAGCCAGGTGGGCAATTTTCCCCCGATAAGCCGTTTGCCGAGCGCGGGCCACCGCTTCGCTATTAGCGACAAGCAGAGTGCCCAAGCCTTCGACGCCAAAACCGATGAGCAGCGAACCCGCCACAAAGCCAAGCTCAAGGAGCGAAACAGCAGTGTTTGCTGCCTGCACCTGTTTTTCCCTTTCGCCGGCCTTTTTCAACAGGACAGAGCGGGCCTCTTGAAGAGCTTCGTCCGAACTGCAGCTACCCGCCGACCCAGCCACGAGGGCCAATTGTGTTTCGAGTTCCGCCAGGGCTCTTTCTACCAGAAGCCGCTGGTCACCTTCTTCAGCATTGGCTGTGATTACTTCATCAATCAAAGCCGAAAGCGAACGAACCTGAATTCCCACATCACTCGGTGTGAGTACGAGAGGCCATGGCAATCGCGTTTGACCTGCACCTAGATATGGATGCAGTATGGCAGGGATCGTATCCTTCGTCAGGAACGGGTTTTCCGCTACAGTGGCGGTTAATAAGCCCGTTCTGCAGAATAGATCAAGGTCATTTTCTCGGGAAATGAGATCCTGATTCACCTCGGACGAGCCTGCTGGGAATTGGATTTTGACAGCTCGTCCGTTCGACCCGGTCTCGGAGCCTACGGATTCCGTCGAAACGAGAGTGGCGCTTTCTTCATTCATGGCGCTCAACCGGCATTGACTGCGAAACGATTGAATTGATCTTCCAGTGCCTTCTTGCGCATTTCCATCGAAACAACTCGGGGTGCTCTACGCAATTCGTCATAGCAAGGCACGCCGGTGGCTTGATACAGGATTCCGACAGGCATCACGTCTTTTTGCATGCTCAATTCCCTAGCCTGATTGATGTCAGCTGGATTGTTTTCGACAACGTTTTTGTAGACACTTTTCAGACTATCACTCATCGGGGTTGCGCCCGGATTGGTCAGTATTTGAATGGCGTCTGGATTGCGGAGAAATGGATCAAAAATATTGGGAAGGAAGTGTGGGCAGCGCTGAACCACGCGGACAAACGAAAATCCTTGGTGTAGATAGGCTTGCCGAATCACTTCGTATAGCACTTCGGGAATCCATTCCACCGCATTGGCCACGAAAGACACATTGCTAATGCCCAGTGTGGCACTCAACATGTTTAAGGGCTCCATGTAGGTCCCTTTGGGTGTCGTATTTGTGACGATGCCCATGGGAGTCGTTGGAGAGGCCTGCTTTTTGGTCATCCCATAGATTTCATTGTCATGTACGATGGCCGTCATATTCATGTTGTACCGAATGGCATGAATCCAGTGGGCCGTGCCAATGGAACAGCAGTCTCCATCGCCCATATTGACAAAAACCTTGAGGTCTGGCCGCCGCAATTTTACACCCTGCGCAATAGGCAGGGCCCTTCCGTGCAGACTGTGGAAGCCGTACGTGCCCATGTAGTGGGGGAAACGACTCGAACAACCGATACCAGACACGAAAACAGCTTTCTCAGGAGGAATCTGTTCATCCCTGCAAAGTCGCTGCACGGCGGTCAGAATCGCGTTATCGCCACATCCTGAACACCATCTCGGTGTTGAACTCTGGTAATCTTCCAGACTGTAATACTCTTGGCTGTAGTCAACCGTTTGAGTTTCATTTACTCCAAACATGGCGATCCTATGCGGTTACGTTAATTTTTGCCAGTTCCTGACGGATTCGTTCCTCGACCACTCGCGGCCTGAGGGGTTGACCAAACACGGTTCCAAATGTCTGAACATCCACGAGATATCTGGCTCTAAGCAGTAAAGCCAAATTGGAATAGCGTCGGTTTTCTTCTGTGATAATGTCTCCGTCGGGTTCGTCGGCGTAGTTGAGTTCAACCGAAATGACCCGTTTGAAGCGCTTCATGATGTCTCCAATTCCCGATGCCATGGGTTGCAGGAATCTGAGATGCAGAGAGGACACAGACAGTCCTTCTTTTCTCAACCGGGCCACCGCTTCATCGATGGCGCCTTTCGTGGATCCCCATCCCAGTACAAGCAGATCGCCTTCCTCGTCTCCCGTGACTTCCGGAGTTTTAAGAGATTGCTGCAGCGCAGCCAGTTTCCTAGACCGATATTCCATGGATTTCTGATTCTCCATGGGGCCGTAAGCCACTTTGCCATCGGGCGTGTGGGCCAGGCCGGTCACGGTAAATGTACCGCCTTTCTGCCCTGGAATGATTCGTTTAGAGAGCCCAGTCCGAGGGTCCCAATCATATGGAATGGATCCTTCAGCGAGCGGGCGCTGGTCAATGGGAGGGGCAACCCAGTCCTGAGAAAACACAGGACGTGGATACGGTTGCTGTCCAGTTGCCAAATTTGCGTCTGACAGAACCATAACCGGCATGCGGAAGGTTTCTGCAAGCTTTCGGGCTGTCAGAATGGAATAAAAGCAGTCTTCGATGGTGGCGGCGGCCATAACCACTTTTGGGGCATCGCCGTGCGTGCTGAATATGGTGGCCAACAGGTCACCCTGTTCAACTTTGGTGGGAAGCCCCGTACTGGGTCCACCGCGCTGAACGTTGACCAGCACGAGCGGAATTTCTGCCATCGTAGCTAGGCCCAGAAGTTCGGTTTTCAAGGACATTCCGGGTCCACTGGTTACGGTCACAGCGCACTTCCCAGCGTATGATGAACCAATGGCTACGGCACACGCAGCGATCTCATCTTCAGACTGGTGTACCATTCCCCCAACGTTTTCAAATACTTCCGCTAAGAAGTGAGAAACCGAAGTAGCGGGGGTAATGGGATACATGGCACACATTTCCATTCCAGAGGCCATAATCCCGAGAGCCAACGCCTGGTTGCCATTGGTAACAATGCGATCCACGTCGGAATCCAAAGCTGGGATATCGTAGCGGAAATCCAGATTTCCCTGTGCCCAGGTATACCCTGCGTTCAAGAGAATGAGATTGTTATCAATAATCTTCTGGGATTTGTGGCGGAAAGCTTCGGCAACTTGTTTCTCAGCCAAGCCTAGATCCCGAGAATACAGATAGCACAACATGCCAAGAACGTACATGTTTTTCCCAAGCTTGGGATTGCTAACGTGCTCCGCACACAACTCCTCAAGTGGGATCTCATAGACGTTGTATCCTTCCTCCACAAGTTGGTCATATACTTTCGTATAGTCTTCAACGATAGATGGGTCAGGGTGTGTGCGCCACTTATTTTCAAGGATTATGCGGCAGTTGGGGTCGAAGTTGGCCTGCGCCAGGCGTCCCAATAAAGATTGTTCGTTGAATGCCACAATCAGGTCAATCTTGTCACCCATATTGGTGACAGATTTAGACCCGACTCGGATCCGTATCCCGCTGGCGCCAGCGGCATTTCTTGGTGGGGGCTGGATATCGGCTGGGATAATTTCAACCGTCCAAATGCCATTACCCATCTTTGCAGATATCGTGGCGAACGACTGGCCGGCTTTCTGGGCGCCCTCACCGGCGTCGCTTACGATTTCAACGACAGTGTCGGTCAACGACACAATCGATCTGGTAGTGGAGTCGAAACCGTTTAGGGTTCCGGTCTCCTTAACTGTAGTTGTCATGTCTGGTGGTGCTGATTCTTCAGTACAATAGCCTTTCCCAGAGCATGTTATTGTGCGGTCCGTTCCAGCGGTGGTGTAGTTTTATTCACAGCTTTTCTGTGGTGAAAACCACTACTCAGGCTGTCTCGGGCCCGTTCGGTTTTTATCCGTCACCAGAAATCTAACGCCGTTCGCTACCCCCTCTGAAGTGAGTCCATCAGTCCTGTTTTTTCTTCAGGGCAGAACACAAAATCATTCTCGGACGATTTTGCATGTTTCAGCGACGTTGTTTGCCTCACCCCATGCGGAGAAATCTGATACGCGACATAGTTCAATGCCTCTATACGGGCCTGAATTTCGCTCTCAACTTTTCCGGGTAAAACCTCGCACAGAATGATGGGCCGAAATCGACTAATGGTTTCTCGGGCGCCGTCCAGCACCAAGTGCTCGGTTGCTTCTGTGTCCATCTTGATCAAATCTATCTGATCTATTTTCTGCTTAGATACGAAATCGTCCAGGGTGGAAAGAGTGACCTTGATTTCCTTTACCTGAGCCGTGCGCGCGGCTTGGTCTTGATCTAAGCTGCCCGTACTTGTTAGTTGGTTTTCAACAAAGTCGAACTTGGGATTGAGAGCAAAGAAAAATGAAGTTTCGCCTGACGCATCGGACAACGCAATTTGGTGTGCTATCGCGTTACTGGCTTGATTCAGCCGCAGGTTTTCTTTCAAATACGTAAAAGCGGCGGGCAGTGGCTCAAATGCGTGAACGGTCGTGCTTGGGCTGTACACGGCCGCCATCGCCGAATAAAAACCAACGTTGGCGCCTATGTCCAAAAAGGTCGTGGACTGCTTGACGAAATGCCGGAATACGCGATGAACGCCCGGCTCAAAGCCTTGCAGCCCTTCCCAATACAGCACCTTCCCGATAAAACAAGTTGGATTAACTGAGAGGCGGAGGGCTCTGTGACCGGGAATGTCTGTTTCGATGACTCCCGAAACAGGAAACCGTGCGGACTGGGGAATACCGGATTTTAAAGGCCCAATCAGTCCACGAATCAAAGTGTTTCCCTTCTCACTATAAAACATCCGCCGAACAAGTGACATGAAACAAGGGGGTCTGAGTTTGTGGGGGTATAAGCTTGTGAAAGGCTAGTCTTAAATCGGGTATCTAGTGCAGCGCCGCCCGTATGATACCACACTCGGGACGTCTTGCGCACAAAAGGGCCACGTGGTTTGAAAATAGTTGGCGGAGCAGGTGCAATTCCACAACCGCACAACGCCGCGACGCGCTTTCGCTGCTATTTTTTTGATGATAGTCCACTTTGTCTGCATAAACTCGTACGTTTCTGGTCCAAATCATTCAACCCAACTGATATGCGGTTTTTTACTAGGTCGACTCAGGCCGTCATGGCCCTGCTGTTCGTTCATTGTGCGCTTCTTTTCCCAGCAGTGGGCCAGACAGCAGCAGCCCAAACGAGGACCTTCACAGAGGACCCTCAAATGTTTCTCGGAATTCGCTCGGATCGGTCGGCTTCACTCGCCTTTGCAGATGTTGACGCCGATGGCGACCTGGACGTGTTGGTTGCAAACGGCCGGCATTGGCCTGCTCAGAATGAGATCTTTATCAACAATGGAATGGGACGTTTCATGGAGAGCTATCCGATGGACTCCGTAAGCCGTACGACGTACACCGTACCCATGGCGGATTTGGATGGAGATGGAGACTTGGATGCCATTGAAGCCAACGATCTGACGCAGAACAGGGTGTATTTAAATGATGGGAAGGGACACTTTCAGGAGGTAGCGCCATTGGGTCCTGAGGTCGAGTCGACCCGGAGCGTAACCATTGCAGATTTAAATGGCGACGGACGGCCCGACGCCATCGTGACCAACCGCGGCATGGAAAATGGTATCTATTTGAACACCGGCGGCGGCACATTTGGACCTAAAATACCTTTCGGGTCCAGTGACGACTCCACCATTTCAGTAGCCGTTGCGGACATCGACCTGGACGGGAAACCAGATTTGGTGCTGGCAAACCGAGATGGCGGCCCCAATTTTATCTATTTGAACGACGAAACTCTGAGTTTTTCTAGGTCGATTCCCTACGGCACAGGAAGCGACGAAACCAGATCTGCTGTGGTCGGAGACTTGAATGGTGACGGTCACCTAGATTTGGTGACCGCTAATATTGGCGAGTCCAACGGCATCTATTTCGGCGACGGTCGCGGCCAGTTCGACGCGGGTATTGCCTTTGGAGCGCCAGAAGGCGAGAGCTACGATGTGCTGCTCTCGGATTTAGATCTAGACGGGGACTTAGACATTGTTGTAGGCAACGACAGCTCCCCAAACGCTGTGTTTTTCAATGATGGAACGGGCCGACAGTTTGTTGAGGTTCGATTCGGTGGCGCTGAAGATCGGACGTATGGAATTGCCGTTGGGGACGTGAACAACGACGGATACCCCGACATTGGCGTCGCGAATTCAGATGGCATGAATACCATCCACCTAAACCGGCCCCTGAAGCGCTAGCTGGCGGCTACTGAATCGTTATGGTCTCCAAGTGAACCGGAATAATCACCTTTGAATGTGGGGAGATGGCGGCCGAAGCTTCCACAAAAGGAACCAGGTTTCTGTCGATATTGGCTTCTTGGGAATAGCCGTATGGCAATCTGAAGTTGTCCCAATGCGTTGGAATTACGACCGGCGGAAACCCTGTCACGGTAAGCAAGCGCTCGTCGTAGTTGTAGAGTCCCAGCCTCGAGCCGTTGATACCTGCCAAAAGCACATCTGGGTGGATCCCCTCCATTTCGCGTTCCAAGAAGTTCATTGAACCCATGGTCAGAACGGTTTTTCCTTCAAACCGAGCCAAAAACGTGAGCGAACCACCCTCTATAAACTGATCGAAACGCAACGGAGCTTTTAGCTCGCTTTCTGAATTGTAGCGCCGGGTATCGTGATAATGCTTTTCATTGAGCGCCGAGTGGATGGATGGAACGACTCGGATTGAAAAGTTATCAAATTGATAGTCCTCGCCGCCGCCCACCGCATAAAGCTGCTCCTCTGGAATTCCGTAGGCCCTCAAGATGGTGATCGTGGATTCCGTACCAATGACCTTGGCTCCCGTTTTACGGGCGATGTACGGCACGTCGCCTAGGTGGTCGAAGTGACCGTGGTGCACCAGAATGAAATCGGCTTTCTGGATGATACTGTCAATGAGTAACGTATCGGAAACGGCCGTTTCACTCCGCTCATAATCCGGCCGGTTGTCGTCAGGGTGACCCCCGCCTCCAAGTTTGATGCGGGAGATGTACGGGTCTATCAAAACCGTCACGTTTCCATCCTTTATTTCCCATCCAGCTGCCCCTAAATACCTGAGCAGCAACGGGTTAGTGGATGACATTGTCGCGCTCTCTTCAGGCTGTACCTCGACAATCATTTCAATTTCGACGGCTTGCCCTCGGGGCAAGGAAGCCATTCCGACCGCAGACCGCCCGTGACGTCCACGCTCTCCGAAAACCTCTACAATTAGATCTGAAAACCCGTTGATTACCGCCGGTTGTTCGGTGAAGTTGGGATCTGAGTTTACCATGCCCAAGACCTTAACGACCCTTACCACTCGGTCAAGGTTACCCAGCATGTCTTTAAGAACGGCTAGCTGGTTGATGGCCGTTTGCCGCGCCCCTGCGTACCCTTGTTCAATCGTGATGTCCGCCCCTAACTTGCCTCTCAGCTCTGTCCCATCTGCGCCTCGAGGCCCTTTGCCCGCCGTGAAAATCAGATTCCCTGTCCGAACTGCATTTACGTAATTGGCAACAGGTTTAGCCGGTGGAGGAAGCGTAATCCCAAGCTCCACTAGGCGCGCTTCCGGATCATATGCGCGTTGTTCTTGAGCCGCGGCATCAAGGGTGGGGTTGATTAAAAATAGAGCCGCTGTGCAAAGTAGGGTGCGGAAAAAGTGATTAGTCATTTTTGGAATAACCTGAATGGATCGGGAGTGAGTTTGACTACAAAGATATGGTCCAGCGCATAATGCCAACGAGTGCGTTATCTAGGTCCGGATTGGTGTCCGGATCGATGATGTATTGCACATCAAACTGCACTGATGCGTGTGAAGAAAGGCGGGCGAGATAACTGAATTCGACATTTTTTTCGGATGATGTTGAGGGCGTGCCCTGAAGGTCAAGCGATGTACGATAGTCGTCGGTATTGATCGCTATGGCGAGCCCCAAGCCAACCTGGTCGTCTTCTCGGCCCCGAAATGGTCCGGTGTAAACGGCTCCTAAACTTAAGTAGCGTCCAAAACGATTTACCGAAGCTTCTGCAATCCCTGCACGAGCATTCACACTCAGTCCTCCTGTTGAAGCTGGACCTGAGTACACTTTCTTATCGACCATTCCGTATAAGCCCCAGTTTGAAGTTGCTTCTCCGGCCAAAACGGGATCCGTTTTGGCCGAGTACATCCAAAAGCCAGCCGCTGCCCTCAAATCATGTGATTGCTCGCTATTCCTTCTGTGGGAGGGATAGTCTTCACCTTGAACGTATCCGAACTCCGTGACATATAGAAGACCGTCGTCTTCTCCCCAAAGGACCCGCGTGCCAGTTGGCTTTGAGGGGTTTCCAGGCACTCCGTCCAGCAATGCCGATTGAAGATACATGTTGGAAGAAACGGCCCATTTAGCTCGCACTCCCAGAGAAGTGACAGGAAAGATGGAGGGTCCGTTTTCTCCACTTTGAGAAAAATCGGGCCCAATTCCATGAGAACTGTTAATAAACAGGCCTGATGTTTCCCGCGAATCAAACTCGGCGTTGACGTCAAAAAGACCGGCAAGTACGGAAAAACGGGCGTTGGCAAATACCTGTTCAATCCAGGCTTCGTAAAGCTTAAACGTACTTTCAGCTTCAATATTATCAACTGTTTGCGCGTCGCCGACTAAGCTACTGGGTTTTCCTCCGTGATTTCCTAGGCCATATAAAAAGATAGTCGAACCCTCCACCCCCCAAAATTTGGACCCATCTAGCAAAACTGTAGCATCCAAATTGCCGAGGTAAACGCCACCGCGCTTCAGACCACCAGACGCATTGCCAACAAGGTCCCCTTTATATTCAAGGCTCCATTCA
>JABMOI010000244.1 GCA_013204185.1 bacterium
CCTATTGAAGCTTCAAGCAACTAGACTCTAAACAAGTAGGTCATTTTGAGGAAGAACCCGTCGGCCTGGCGGCGTAGGTCTTCGAAGCGTTTCTGGCCTACATCATCCATGGTTGAACCATACCCTAGGTACAATAACGTGCCGGGGTTCGGGCGGAAGCTGAACAAGAAATCAGTTCGGAGGTCCTTAGTTTTGGACGCGCTTGAAGGCGTGCCATTAACCCGAACAACCCGTCCTTCACGGTCCAAGAGCGCACTCCGCTCTCTCGACGCATACTGCCCAATTACGCGAACAAAGATCGCCTCGCTTAGCTGATACTCCAGCTTGATCCGAGGTATGATTTCCTTCGAAAACTCCGAATCGTCAAACTTACGCTCCAGCGTGAGGTGGGTAACTTGGAATGAGGCTCGGAGGGCTGAGGTGGGACGCAAATCCACGACTACACTGTACCGACGCGAACGACCCTCGGATGCTTCTGCAAACAACGGTGTCTGGCCACGTGAAGCGGACAAGGAAGCCGTGAACAGTTGCAGCGTTGGCGTGGTGATGCTGGCCGATCCTCCAAACAGGTTGTCTTCTGTTTCTGGAAACTCGAACGGCGCTGTGATCGCTCCATTTACGGCTGAAATCACATCATATCCTGCATAAGACGCAGGAGAATACGTGTAGAAATTCCGGGTGATAGATCCCGACAAGCGCCAGCCGCCCCGAAGTGTAGCCGAAGGAAACACAGATTCGCCACCTTCAATTGGGCCCGCACCCGTGTCTTCGTAGTCCCACATTCGGTTAAAGCCGCCGAATCCGCCCCACGTTTCAACCAAGGCTCCTTCTTCTCCGTAGAACGAAAGACGATTGAATCCAGATGCGTTAATAATGCCGGTTCTGTTTACAAACCCTGCCGCCGCTTCAAAGTCTGGCGAAACTGCATTTAGACTGTAGTTGAAGCCCCATCCACGTCCCGTGCGGTCCCAGTTTGCGCTCAAAAACGAGCCATCACTCGACGCTCCGGACTTTTCTGAAAACGACTTAACTCCTTGCAAAGCAACGTAATACTTGGATCCGTGGTAGATCCTTCCGTCGGCCCCAATGAGACGAGAATAGTCGCCACCTTCTTCTCTGGTCGTAAGCACGCCGCCTACTGTATTATTTCCGGTCAAGCTCTTCTGAAGCCTGACAATCCCAAAAATGGGAGCGTCATTTCCAGTGCTTGAATACTTCTCATCGTCGGCGGCCAAAATGGTCCCTACGTTCACCCCACGCACCTTACCGGCTAACTTTGCGCCCACCGTGGGAGCCACAATGCGCCGTGTATAAATCATTTGACCGGGCGAATCGAACAATTCGAGGTTCTCCAAAAAGAACGGCCGCTTTTCAGGGAAAAACAGCGCAAAACGCTCATTCAATACAACCTGACCTACGTCAGCTTCAACCTGAGAGAAATCAGGATTTATCGTGCCGTTTAGGGTCAGGTTTTGGCTCATTCCCCATTTCACGTCCGCGCCGAACTCCGTCAAGTTGGAATAGGCCCAGTCGCCGTTATCGTCTTCGCCCCCCTCCCAGCTACTCGTAACGGTGGGCACGATATCGAGAACGAGTCCCCGCTTCATCCCTGTCATTCCTTTGAGCGTTCCAGACTGAGTAAGGAAACTGGAATTGGCCCTAACTGCCGGTGCCCATGAGTCCTGGAACCCGGTATGTTGCACCTTGCGCAAAATGTGCAGTCCCCAGTCTTGAACCGTTGCATCTTGATACCTCAGGCTCTTAAATGGAATCCGAAACTCGAGGACATATCCCGTTTCCGTGAGCCTGCCCGCCACTTCATATTCATAGTCCGGGTTGATATCAACATTGCCGTCCATGAAATTAATGGAGCTGGATCCGCCGCCGCTTGCAGATCGGCCACCTGCGCCTCCGCCAAACTGGTCTGCGCGCGTACCATCGGCCTGAACCCCAAGAGGGTTAGCGCTGAACACATACGCTATTTTATTGTCGTTCTGGGTGTCGAGAAGGATCTGAATTTGGTCCTCGCTCGCAATATTATCGCGGTTAGCTTGTGTCGCTCGCACCACGGGGCCGTGCAACTCGGTAGCAGTGACACCAAAGTAGATGGCATGCTCTGAGTACCACACGCGGACTTCTGTGGGCTCGTTGGCAAGCCGTCCATCAACCGGTTGATACTGGGAAAAATCCGTAAGCAGAGCAGCTTGCTGCCATACGGCATCACTTAGGTCGCCATCAATCTGGGCCGTCGCATCGATGCGCGGAATAGCCACATCCAAGTCGCTTTTTGAACCGCTGTTGGGGGCGACCTGCTGAAACATCAGCATGGCCATGGTTAAAAGTAGGTGCATAGCAAACTGTTTAATGGTCCACCTTCGGCCGCCCGGCCGAGCGATGTTCAACTCTAGATGGGTAAAATCAACCCAAAGTACGGATCAAGAACAGATTGTATGCGGCAGAAGTGGTTTTTGCCGAACGATTCAAAAACGAATGATCTACTTAAATGTGGGAGCCTGGCTGTTCGTAGATCTTGAACACCCGTTTGAGAATAGAAACGATGGTCGTTGCTATGATGGCGCCTAAAACGGCCAGAGCGATATCTTTTTGCGCATCCCAAATATCTCCTTGGGTACCAAGGAAAGCGTCGCCCTGCGCATTGAAAAATACGTCGGCCACTACCCACTCAATGATTTCGTAAAAAGCACCAAGGGAAAGGGTGATTTCTATGGGAAGCGCCCATGCTACCCATTTAGGGAATCCAAGCCATTTAAGGCACACTTCTCGCATGGGATAGGCCAGTAAAAACCCAAAGCTGAAGTGAACGATGCGGTCGTAATGATTCCTCGGCGTTTCCAACACTTCCATCAGCCAGTATCCAAACGGGTTCTCTGCGTATGCATGTTTGGATCCATACA
>JABMOI010000245.1 GCA_013204185.1 bacterium
AAGACTGAGCCAACGATGTTTTTGGCACGAGCGCATAAACTAATCGGCAGTTTAAACCTTCGGCTAGTTTGTTTAGGGAATCTAGTTGGACCTTTCCTTTTGCTTCGGAAGATTCGATACTCGCTACGCTTGTCTTGGACAGTTCGGTTCGAACGGCCAATTGTCTAATGGACATACCGAGTGCTTGTCGAATAGTCCGTATCCAACCTTGTTCGGGTGCTGAACACTTACCAAGCCCCCTCAGGTCATTAAGGGTATCGTCTAATTGCCTTATTCTTAGTTTCTCGAGCCGATCCATAGTATTTGCGACCTATTAAAATAGAACGAATAGTATAGTATACGTACTAATATAATAGTCTACAATACAAATAATTGGTCTATTTAAATAGACCAGAACAGTTCTGGCACAAAAAAGGAGGACGGAAAGGGGGTTGAATTCCTCTCCGTCCTCAAACGTAAAAAGTCCTGCAACCACGCGTGGCTACAGGACTTTTCGAGTTGCCCTACTAGGAGTCGAACCTAGAACCTTCGGAACCAGAATCCGACACTCTGCCAATTGAGCTATAGGGCAATAAAAACCAAGATGCCATTCTGGTTGGGCACCGGCGGTCAGTAAATACGGTGCATCAATGCGTTTTGCAATCCCGTAGTTCCTCTTTGCCTAAACTATCGACCGTTTTTACTGAGTCTTTACCGTTCTCGCTTCGAGCTAAAGAGCGTGAACACACGCCTTAAGCGGAAATCATGGCTAACTGGTCCACTTCGCCAGGATCGACGCCTCGCCACTCAGCTATTTGGTCCACGATGAGCTTTCGAACGTGTTCGCAGAGGGCCGTTCCGTCTTCAACCCATTCTTCGGGGAGGATGGGATCGAATACATGGAGACGAATCGGAGATCCTTCTCCAAACATCCACCCATTTTTTGGAAGCGCATCGAAGGATCCGTCTAACGCAATGGGCAGCACGGGGATACCGAGTTTTAGAGCCAATTTGAAGGCTCCATCATTGAACTCGCCTACACGCCCGTCCGGCGAACGGGTACCCTCGGGCATAATCATGACGCTCACCTTCTGTTGCAGCCGCTCCTTGGTGTCTATCATGACCTGTGCGCGGCTGCGCCTATCGCCCCGCCTCACGGGTATATCTCCAGCAATGCGCATCATCCATCCTAATACGGGGAGTTTGAAGAGAGAAGCCTTTCCAACCCACTTCATGTCCCAAGGCAATCTACTCACGATGGGTATGTCGGCAAGCGATTGATGATTGCACACCACCACATAGGGGTTGCGCATAGACTTTGGATAGCGTCCGCTGATCTGAATGCTCCAAGCCGGATTCGCTGCCGCCATCAGGTATCCAAGCCGTCTAAACTGCCTGCCCGTCGCATATTTTCCCGGATCTTTTCGGTCGAAAAGATGCGTGATAGCCATGACGGGCACCCAAACAATAATTAAAACCGTGATGGACAGCCAGGCCCATGCTGATCGAAGCACAACCAAGTTATTTTCTGAGCGTATGTTGGTGCGATTAACAGTTCGGGAAAATAGACTTTCGGTAGCATATGCGCGTCATCAAATACTTTTATGAAGAGCCCACGTTGCTTGATTTCCCTGAATCCGCATCGGAATCGCCCATTGATAGCGGTGAGCGATTTATTAAACTAATGCGGGAAAAGACCCACCACCGCGGCTATTTGGCAGCTTCCGATCTCGTGAACAACACGGTTGGAGGTTCCTCATTGGAGGATCAAGTGGCAGCAAAAGCGTTGGCGGATGTGCTCGACGGACCCATTTGGTTCGTAAACCTCGATCCCACTGCAGGCAACGCATTGAATTGCGCTCTTGAAACGAATCGTGCTGCGATCGTTCGTTCTCTGGTTACAATGTCTTCGACCAGCGTGTTGATTTCAAATCTAAACCCGAATGACGATGTCTTGGGATTGCTGACAACGGATCGAAAAGCGTCGTTTGGAGCTATCGTACGGTTACTGGATATGGGCGCAACCGTGGTTTTTCCAGAGCCTGCTCACGTAGGTCATGATTGGAGCATTTTTTCTGCTAAACCCCTTTCAGCGCGGTTCACGGAAGCCTTGCGCAAAGCACCGGTAGACTGCCGCGCGTTCGTAGTGCCGTATGTAAAAGCTCGAGGAGAGCATAAATTTTATTTCGAGCAATACGACCTTGGCCTTTTCAGCGAATACGAAGTCAAGCGCTAGCCCTTGAGACTTTAATAGAAATTAGTAGATTATCGCTCCCTCGTTCAATCGGAGCGCTATTGGATACCGTATTCGCAAATTTCCCAGAGCCTAACAATCCATTCATCCTGTTCGGACAGGTGCATGTGTGGACTATGGTCTACCTCATTTCGGTAGCAACCGCTGTTCTGTTGGTTGGGATGAAGGGCACTGAAAGGTCGCGCCGGTATCTAAGGAAAGGCATGGCCTTGATCTTCCTGTTTTGGGAGATTGAATGGCAGGTGTGGCATCTATGGCATGGAATCTGGTCCTCAGACATCAATTTGCCTTTGCATTTGTGCAGCATACTGATCTGGGTATCCATGTATGGGTTGTGGTTTGAGGACCGCCGGGTCTACGGTCTCATGTACTTTTTTGGCATTGCTGGAGCCATTCAGGCCATTATCACGCCCAATGCGACCGAAGCTTTCCCCCATATCCGTTATTTAAGCACCATGTTCACCCATAGCTTGCTCGTGATTGGGGGCTTATGGGTTGTGTTGGTAGAGAAGTACAGACCAACGCTGAAGTTGGCAGCTCAGGCATTCCTAGGCCTCAATGCTTATGCGATCGTGGTCTATTTCATCAATCGGATGATTGGCGCCAACTATTTGTACGTGGTAGCTAAGCCCTCGGTGGCCACGGCGATGGACTACTTTCCTGACTGGCCCGGGTACATTTTGGTGCTCGAAGGGCTGCTGGTTCTGATTATGTTGGCTATGGCGTTGCCGTTCTGGAGACCGCTTCGTCAGAAAGGCTAGATGGCATAAACGGTCGAAACATAAATAATTAAATTTATTGCGTTTACGCCTGCTCGTACCTAGCATCTAGAGACCACAACCAATAATCGGCCTTTCAATCACCCAACCATCAACAAAACCATGCCAAAAACAGATCAGTCCGTAGTTATTATGGCTCCAATTACGGAAATATGGAATCGCATTCGCAATTTTCACGACATGTCTTGGGCCCCAAATGTTATTGCTAGCCTCGACAATCCTGGAGAAGTGGACGGAAACACTGTGGGTGCAAAGAGAGTGCTCAATGGCGTATTTCATGAGACGTTGAGAAGTGTTGATCCGAATTCTTATACCATTACGTACTCAATCGACGACGGCCCTTCTCCCGTTTCCGCGGCGGAGATAAGCAATTATGTAGGTAAGATCCATCTGTCAAAGTCAGGTGATGGCGTTCACGTCAGCTGGACGTCCTCTTGGGAATCTAAATCCGAAGATGGGGTCGAGTTTTGTCACGGGATTTATGTCGCACTTTTAGGCGAGTTAAAGAACTCGTTTAACTAAGTAGGCGACGAAGTCATTAGGCCGCAAAGGACGGGTGCTAGAAAGACGACTTAGCTCGAAAGACAACTTTACCACAAAGGACGGTTGCCACAAAGGACGGGTGCCACAAAGACAACGGGCGGGCCGGCTTAGCGATCTATGATCGCCTAGCCGGCCCGCCCGCCATCTG
>JABMOI010000246.1 GCA_013204185.1 bacterium
ATTACCGCTTCCAAGCCGCTTCGTGACGCTGCCGTCGAAGAAACCAGCACGTGCCTCAACGAATTGACTCAGATCTTCAATCAGAAGAAAGGCGAGCTCGACGAAGTGTTGGAAGACACCAAGAGCGAGCAGTCCGGTCTTGAGAAAACGCGCGCTAAAGCGGAAAAAGAAGTTGACGAGCGTTATTTGAGAGCCTATGCACGACTTCGTTCACGCGTGCGTGACGGCCGTGCCGTGGTGCCACTGGAACGAGGTGCGGCAGCAGGTTTCTCTGTTCCCCCTCAACGTCAGTTGGAAATTCGTCAGCGCAACCGCATTGTTGCTTGCGAGCATACAGGACGCATCATTGTAGATGGCGACTTGTTCAACGAAACGACTCAGAATTTTAAGTTTTAATCGCTGATTGGATCATCGCGCCTGTTTACTCAGGTGAGGAAAGTCCGAACACTAAAGGGCACTGTGCTTCCTAACGGGAAGGCGCTACACTAGTAGTGACGGCAAGTGCAACAGAAAGCATACCAGCCGATGGCTCTCACGGGCACAGGTGATGGGTGAAATGGTGGAGTAAGAGCCCACCAGCGGTTTGCGTAATCAAACCGGCTAGGTAAACCCCACAGAGTGCAAGGTCAAGCAGCATCAAGTACTTCGGTACATGGACGGGCTCGTCCTCATACTTGTATGTTGGTGCGGGTAGACTGCTAGAGGTCAGCGGCGACGCTGATCCCAGATAAATGATGATCTCACCCCCAGGTTGGCGGTCGCCAAAGGGTCAGACAGAATTCGGCTTACAGATCAGCGAGGACCGCTATTTTTTACTGGGGCAGCGAGGAGCGATGAATCCCTATTGAGCATCGCGTAGTAGCGAGCAAAGCCCCATCGGATACAAATAAAAAAGGGGGCGAACCAACCGGTTCGCCCCCTTTTTCCGTAAAGATCAAAAGCTACTAGTTTCCGTCAGGAGCAGGCGTAGAACCTTCTGCTGGAGTTTCATCTGCCGCTGGCGGCGGAAGAACAGGAGCTTCAATTTGCCCAGATCCACCTTGCTGCTGAATTACAGGAACCGCGCCCTGCTCTGGTCCGATCACGAAATTGGACAAAACGCAAAGGACAATAAAAGCGGTTCCCAAGGTCCAGGTTGCTTTTTCTAAAAAGTCTGGAGCTTGACGTGATCCTAAAATCTGGGTTGTTGCGCCACCAGATGCAATCCCAGCTAGCCCACCTCCTTTACCACTTTGAAGCAAAACTACAAGAGTGAGGAGCACGGCGATAATCGCGATAATGACAATTAAAAATGCAAACATGGGAAAAGTATGGTCATTTTCAGGAACGCCAATTTCATTCGAGGGACGTCTCAGTCGAAAAGGCAGTGTCCAACATTTAGCCTTATAAGTTAACTAATGTATTCGTGCAGAACAATACCTGAATTGAATCGGATGAACGTTCGTTAACCTTTCACGATCAGTTCAGAATAGTCTATAACTCAAGGTATTGGTTGGCAATGGCGAGTGCAGCAACGGCCGCCGTTTCCGTTCGAAGTCTTCGCTCTCCTAGCCATACTTCTTTCCAGCCCTTTGCTCGTGCTTCGGTGATCTCTTCCTGAGAAAATCCACCTTCTGGGCCAATCAACATAGAAACCGTGCTCGGTTTGCCTGCAAGCACATCAAGCAGACGCTCTGATTCACTGGATTGCTCATGGCAAATAATCTTACAATCAGCTTCCAGCGAGATAACATCCTCAAACAAAGTCGGTTCGTCTAGCGTCGGTATTCTACTTCTGCCCGATTGCTTTACAGCCGAAATTAATATGGCCTCGGCTCGTCTCCTGTTAAAAGATTGCTTCTGCATCCTGCTGGAAACCAAGGGTGTAATCTGACTCGCGCCCAGTTCTACCGCTTTTTCTAGAAACGTTTCCCACCGAGCCGACTGCTTAAGTAGCCCTACGCTCATTCGTATCTGGTGCATAGGTTCTGCCACGTTCATTTCGCGCGAGTGAATGGTGGCAATTGCGCTCTTGGACGTAATGATTTCCAATTCGCAATAGTACGTCCCGCCAACACCATCAATTACAATGACGCGGTCTCCCTTTGTAAGCCTGAGCACTTTAGATGCATGCCTTGTTTCCTCCGTTGGAAAGACTACCCTGTCAAGAGCAATCATATCTGGTGGAACGAAAAAGCGGTGCGTTTCAGTCGATTTAAATTTCATCAAAGCCCTAAGGTCAGTCCCAAGTGAATTCGGCCATCTCTAAGTGGGTCCATTGTATTCATGGCGTATGAAACAGAAACCGGACCGACGGGCGAACGATATCCAAAGCCAATCCCAAAACCAGGATAAACTGAAGAGGTCGCCGTGTCCGTTCCTGAAGATAGGGGTTGAACGTACCCCAAGTCATAAAACACGAAGGCAAACGAGCCTTCATCCGCATATCCTCTCAATTCGGTAAATACCCGGCCCACTGTTTTTCCAGTAAACTGATTCTCATCATATCCACGTAGTGAGTTTGTGCCCCCAAATCGAATTAACTCACTTTCATCTAACTCGGATGAAACGATAAACCGAGCATCCAGACCAATTAACCATGTAAATCGAGAGGAAATGGCCATAAAGTTGCGCGCCTCAAATTGAATTCGCTGCTGTTGTGAGGCCGTTTTTACCTTTACCGAGTCCTGTCCAACAAGCTTCTGAATAGCTCTGCTTTTTTGACCTGTCTCGATCCTGGCAAAAAATCGATATCCACTTCGGGGTGAACTGGGGTTGTCCTGGCTGAGAAAGGTGGATTCAACACCCAAATACGAAACAATTGTCCGGCCAATGCGCTGTTGCCCATTGGCCCAGCGAGTGCCTCCTTGAAGTGGCCGCGTTCCTTCGTGCGAAACGCTAACCCCAATTTCGACCGACTCCTGAATGTGCAACCCAATACCTGCCTGAATGCCGAGCGTACTATAGGTGGAGTCCTGCTGATACCCTTGAAACCCGGCTTGGAAAGAAATCGGCAAAAGATGCACGAACGGATCTCGGAAAAATAGGTCGACGCCGCTAGACTGCCCCGGAAGTCTACTAACGCGAGCGGAGTATGTACGCCCTCGACCAAAAGCATTGTTTAATTGGATGTGCCCACTTCCCACTAATTGGGAGCCTTTGGCGCCTGTCGACGGCAGATATCCGACTGATACATCGAAATCCCCAGGAGATCTTGGCTGCGAAGGGATTACGAGAACCGCCGTGGAATCAGAAAGCAGCTCAAAACGTGGCGCGCCCACGCTGAGGTGCAAACCACTGGATCGGAGAGATCGCTGAATTTTCCCTAGGTGGATGCCCTTGGCTCCTTCTCCGAGTCTAATTCCCGCCAAATATGCCGCATACGGCTCCTTCGTTCTTCGATCGTCTCCCAAGTCCAAATTCGTAATAGAATACCGCTGGTTGAGCGTTAGATCTACCGAAAGCGACCACATCGAGAGCGACCACCTCGAGAGCGACCACAATGTGCCAGCCGAATCGGACGGTTCCCCTAGGTACCTCTCCGAGCCCAACTCTGTGGCTTCAAAAGTGGCTGTGGCGGACAGAAAACCCTCTTCGGTAGCGGCAAAAAGCACCTCCTGAACTATGTGATTTACGGCGGCGGAGGTAAAAGGGACGGGTAAACTTATTTGGGTTTGAAGCGGGATTGCGGCTTCCTGTTTCCATTTAAGGGAATCAGTCAGGATCACGGAAACATGGCGAATCTGGTGAAGTGGCCCCCGTTTCAGGAAAATGATGTTGGATTCCCAGTCTACAGAATCAATCTCTGTATTGAAGTATCCATCTGCCCGATAGAACGCCAGGAGTGCATCTTCCCACGGCGAGATCTTCGATGGTTTCAACCGAACCACGTCTGGGTACTGATCAGTTCCAAATTCACTTTTTAGGACGAAATCAGTGGCCTGTGCAACGGCGTTTAAAGGCTGGAAAAAGAACATTCCAACCATCACAGCCCACAAGATTTTACAAATAACCAGGTCCTTCAAAGCTGCGGATTGGATGTTCAAAACGTTACACGTTACCTTTCGCTCAGGAATGCTTGAAGCGATATCAAATCTACTAAAAGCGCATCCGTAAGCCTGCTATCACCCAAGAATACTGCATTGCCCGCTTTTGGATTCACAAGAATGCAATTCGTCAATCCATCGAACAAAGGACGCCCCTCTTGCCTAAATCATCGGTTCCGGACCTCTCTTTCATCCAGGCAGCACCATTTCAACGTGCTCTATCGCAGTGGTTTGAAACCTCTCGACGAGATCTTCCGTGGCGCACATCAAAAAATCCCTACTTCATATGGATCTCGGAAATTATCCTTCAACAAACTCGGGTCGATCAAGGCACGCCCTATTTTGAGCGTTTTGTTCGGCAATTTCCAACACTCGAAGCGCTTGCTAGTGCATCGGTTGACGACGTCCTAAAGGCTTGGGAAGGTCTTGGATATTACTCACGTGCTCGAAATTTGCATAAGGGGGCACGCTTTGTTCAAGAAACATGGAATGGGCGTCTTCCTCAATCGTATTCCGAATTACTTACCATTCCAGGAATTGGACCCTACACCGCGGCAGCTATTTCATCTATCGCCTTTTCTTTGCCCGAAGCGGTGGTCGATGGCAATGTGATTCGTGTGCTAACCCGGTTGTTCTCTTTTTCGGATGATGTGACCACAGCTAAAAGCAAGAAGTGGTTGAATGAAGCGGCACGTTATTTATTGGATGGTAGCAATCCGGGATTCCATAATGAGGCCATGATGGAATTGGGCGCGCTCGTTTGCACTCCTCTTTCCCCTTCGTGCACTTCGTGCCCAGTCTCGCTTTTCTGTTCCAGCCGCGCGGCGGGCAATCCGCTAAATTTCCCGATGAAAAAGGTCAAAAAGCCGATTCCTCACTACGATATAGCCGTTGGCATTATTCGAAATGATCAGGGAGAGATTTACATTCAGCGCAGATCAGAAGACGGAATGCTGGGCGGACTGTGGGAATTCCCTGGGGGTAAAAATGAACAACCTGAATCCCTTGAAGCGACTTGTAAGCGGGAAATTTTAGAAGAAACAGGGTTTCAGGTTGAGGTTGGCTCCAAACTGGTATCTATTCCTCACGCCTACTCTCATTTTAAGATTACCCTGCATGCATTCGAATGCAATCATAGGTCCGAAGGCGAAACTAATACCGGACTTCCGTGGCAGTGGGCTGCCCGAGAACACTTGGCTGACTATGCCTTCCCCACGGCCAACAGGAAGCTAATTGACGTGCTTGCCGCTGGGGAGGATTCAAACTAGCTCTCAGCCTATTCTAAGAATCCGTTGCAAGCTTCCGGCCCCCGGCGTGGAACTACGTAGATCGGAATAGATTCATTCCTTATCAGACCAATACGACGTTCGAATTATGGACTTTGATTTTATCTTTTGGCTAGCGATTGCTGCCGTCTACCTATTTCAATTCATTTTGGGCAAGAAAAAGAGAGCGGCGAACTCGAACTCTCCTTATCCAGAATTGGAGTCCGAACCGTCTGACCACCCTGAAGGGTTTAGAGATGCCCTCTCCGAAATTTCCCGGATGCTTTCGGGCGAAACGGCGCCTGCACCACAACCAGCCCCGAAGCCGCTTCCTGCGCCGAAGTCACTTTCTGTACCTAAGTCACTGCATGCGCCAACAAAAAGTACATCTGTTATTCGAACTCAAAAGGCTGGTCTGCCTAAACTAACCCGCTCCCAAGGATCCAGCTTTTTCGATGAGGAATTTGAAAAACAAGATTACGTAGACTTCCACGCCCCGAAGATCACTCATGTTAAATCGATTGCACCGCTTGCACCGCTTGCACATAAAACGCGTGAAACGTTGATGGTTACCGCAAAACGAGACATCCACGACTTCGCAAAGGCACAGGAAGCGCTCGTGCTGGCTGAGGTTTTGGGACCGCCCGTTAGTAAGCGCAGAGGCAAAAGACGGATCTAGATGAGCCAAGGGACTCTATAGGTCGTTGATCGAGTCTTCAATGGAGGGTTCGTCACCACCTTTTTTGAACATTTTGGACGCAATACCGCCTCCAATGGCTCCAAAAGCAGAATAGGCCACTGCTCCAATTCCAAGAGCTTGCAAGTAGTCCAAGATGGTTTTTTCCTTCAGCCCAGCAGCCTGCATCGCCTCAATTTGCTCAGGAGGCATACTATCACCCAATTTGGCAATAATGAAGTCGTTGATCGCAGTTTCGTGATTGATGCCCATTTTGACCAAAATGAAGTTCAGCACGAATGCAATCGCGAGGCCAATCAAAGCCGCACTAACTCCTAGCTTCGCACCATGACCGCCAGTAATGGTTAGTTCGTTGGTGTCGGTATAATGCCAAACCGTAACGACGGCTCCAATCAATACACCCATGCAGCAGATGAAGTTGATCAATCCGAGGTAAGACGTACCCAAAAGGCCGGTAACGATGCCGCCTAAGATGATGGATTGTTTTGAGTCAGGCATTTACTTGGGGAGTTTTGGAGTGGTTGCAACCGAGCATAATCTAGTGATCTTGGCTCTCTCTAGAAATAGGAGTTTCTTGCTTAAACAATGAAGCTGCAATTGCGCCTCCTATTCCGCCAAAGAGAATGTGGCTAGGTATTTGGAAAAGAAACCTACCAACGAGTCCTGGTCCATCGTCAACAGACCAATTGGGTGAGTCGCCGCCTATGGCAAAAATGCCTTCAATCAGACGTAGAAAAAAGGTGTACAAAAACTGAGGTATGGGGTCGAAAATGAGTGCGCCATTCCACCACAGATTGATCCCAACGTTGAGTATGAGCGTTACTACGGCGGCTGTTACGCCTATGATGGCGCCCAAACGTATTGCATGAGTTACTTCAAGTTTAAGCCCCTGACCTCTGCCCCGAATCAGTGCACCTTGAAGGCCC
Organism: bacterium; assembly: GCA_013204185.1. Taxonomy (GTDB): domain Bacteria; phylum Bacteroidota; class Rhodothermia; order Rhodothermales; family UBA10348; genus UBA10348. Next base: position 6,914 of record JABMOI010000246.1, read on the forward strand.
CCCACAATGACCCCGAGGCAACAAAAGGAGTTGGCGTATCTAATGGGGAAAATGGAAAAGACCAAAATCACAGCAACACCAAAAAATAAGGGCCAAAATTTGGTCATATTCGTGACTCGTCGTGAGCTCGTTTACGGTTTTCCTTTCCGATGAAAGAATCGGCGATGGCCGCAGTTAAGAAGTAGCCGGCTGCGGTGCCCATAATCAGTCCTGTAATAACTCTTGAAACAGGCGTATTAGTCCACACTCCAATTATACCCCCTCCCCAGTCTAAAAACGCTGGCATAACGGCCAAAGTAATAAATATAGGCGCCGTCTTTGGAGTAAAGGGCCACTGGCCACGAACGGCTCCGAATATGAGCGCGGCGGCGGGAAAGCCTAAATACGTTCCGTAGCACCGGTGGCATACTGCTAAGGCCTCTCCCGCAACGTGAGGACTCCGACTAGGGATCTGATGGCAGACACTAGAAAACAATTCCATGATGAAGGCTCGAGTACTCTCGCCAACAAACGGTGGTAATGAAGCCAACAACACGAGAGCAGAGGTAGCAACAAAGGAAAACGCCCAACCGCGCTTTAGTCCGATTCGCCGACTTGCGGAAATTACTTTCATTGAAGACGCCGAATTAGGCGAAACAGCATTTTCATTTCGTCAGATTTTTGGTTCACGGAAATTTAACCGCCAATTGCTCTGAATCCAAGTTCTCAGCGATTTTGGAGCACTTTTATACGGAACCAGCGTGGCGAAGCATTGGTTCTAACGTTCTCTGGAGCACACCTCCAGTATTTTTTGGCCCTCATTTTAGCACTCCCCCACTTAGAGTGCTAAAGGCCCAATAAGTGTACAATAAACTAGAAGTCAAAAACGAGGCAGCAAACCATGGCTAGCATCAAACCCTTGGGCGATCGCGTAGTGGTCAGACCACAGCCCGCCGAAGAAAAAACAGCCAGCGGTCTATTCATTCCAGACACCGCTAAAGAAAAACCACAGCGGGGCACCGTCGTTGCGGTAGGACCCGGAAAAGTTGAGAACGGAACCAAGGTTGACATGACTGTCAGCGACGGCGATATCGTTCTTTACGGCAAATATTCCGGCACCGAAATCGCTATCAACAATGAGGACCTTCTCATCATGAGAGAGTCTGATATTCTTGGGATTGTAAACGACTAAGGTCGCTAACTAAACCCACCACTGTACTCGTGCCCCCCTTCAGGTTTTGGTCACGAGATCGTTTCCGAACGATAATCCTAATTGAATACTATGTCTAAGCAGATCATTTTTGACACAGAGGCCCGCGCAGCGCTCAAAAGAGGCGTCGACAAGCTGGCTGACACAGTTAAAGTTACGTTGGGCCCTAAAGGTCGCAACGTTATCATCGAAAAGAAATTTGGAGCTCCTACCGTCACTAAAGATGGTGTTACGGTTGCCAAAGAAATCGAACTCGAAGACAAAATCGAGAACGTTGGCGCCCAAATGGTAAAAGAAGTTGCGTCCAAAACCAGCGATGTCGCTGGAGACGGAACGACCACTGCAACCGTGTTGGCCCAGGCCATCATGAACGCAGGGTTGAAAAACGTAACGGCTGGCGCCAACCCAATGGACCTGAAGCGCGGAATTGACAAGGCGGTAACGCACATTGTTGCTCAGCTACGCGAAATGAGCCGTGACATTCAGGACAGGGACAAAATTGCCCAGGTTGCTACTATTTCAGCTAACAACGATCCTGAAATTGGTAACGACATTGCTGACGCATTCGAACGCGTTGGTAAAGAAGGTGTTATCACGGTTGAAGAAGCAAAAGGCATGGAAACAACACTTGATGTTGTTGAAGGAATGCAGTTTGACCGCGGTTACCTTTCACCTTACTTCGTGACAGATCCTGACACGATGGAAGCAGTGATGGAAAATCCATTCATCCTGATCCACGACAAGAAAATCGCTGCCATGAAAGACCTTCTTCCCGTGTTGGAGAAAGTTGCTCAGCTAGGCCGCCCGCTTGTTATTATCGCGGAAGATGTTGAAGGCGAAGCCCTTGCTACGCTTGTAGTTAACAAACTACGCGGTACGCTAAAAATCGCTGCTGTTAAAGCTCCTGGATTTGGCGACCGTCGTAAAGCCATGCTCGAAGATATTGCAATCCTAACAGGTGCAACGGTTATCTCCGAAGAGAAAGGCTACAAGCTCGAAAACACCACGCTTGAGTACCTAGGTCAGGCTCAGCGCATTGTAATGGACAAAGACAACACAACGGTTGTAGACGGCGCTGGAGATGCAGCTCAGATCAAAGCACGTGGTGCTCAGATCAAACAGCAGATCGAAAACACGACTTCTGACTACGATCGCGAAAAACTTCAGGAACGTCTTGCCAAATTGTCTGGCGGCGTTGCAGTTCTACGCATTGGCGCAGCTACCGAGCCTGAAATGAAAGAGAAAAAAGCTCGTGTAG
>JABMOI010000247.1 GCA_013204185.1 bacterium
ACATTGTTTCTGGCGGCGCGTGGCGCGCGAAAAGCGCGCGCCACGCTCACTCCGGAATTGTTTTGAAACACACCCCATTCATATCGCTCCGATATTCCCTCTTGGCAGTAGCCTTGTTGGGATTCATCGCATTTGGTTGTGATTCGTCGATCACTGGATCGGCAAACGAGAATCTGCCTCCTGACACACAGCTTAGTGTGCAGGACGAATCCTTATTGGACAACCTCGGCGACGACAACCGCCTGACCTCTACGGTCCAAGTTTCTTGGTCTGGAGACGACCCTGATGGCTTCGTGCAAGGCTACGAAGTGCGTTATTTCGACCGTAACGAAAGCGGTGAAGGCGTCGAATGGAGCTACACTGTACGTACGGACTCGCTGTTCTTGCTGCCTATCCGTCCTGGCCAGAAGATTTCTGATGTCGTGTTTGAAGCTCGCTCGGTCGACAACGACGGCGCAGTCGACCCGACTCCTGCCTCTACCATCTTCCCTGTTGAAAATAGCCCGCCTCAAATTCGCTTTAGCCAATTTGATCTTCCACCTGATACCACGTTCAATGTCGTGTCTTTTGGATGGGTCGCCTCGGATCCAGATGGAAACCAAAATTTATCGAGAGTCGAAATAAGTTTTAACGACTCAACACAGTTTGTTGCCCTTCCTACGGATGTCGATTTTGCTACGTTTGTAGCTGAATCTACTCCAGGGACTACCTCTGGCGAAGTTGAATCCAGAGTTTACCTTGGTCGCGGCTTTACAACTTCTACTATTCGAGTGCCTGGGCTCCGGTTGAATGCCCAAAACGTGGTCTATCTCCGATCGGTTGATCAAACCGACACCACGAGCACTCGCATTGACTTTTCTTGGTTCGTAAAAGCCAAAACTGCGGACGTCTTGTACGTAAATGACTATCGTCGTTCGACCCACCCACGCGTTACCGGATTCCATTTATCGTTGTTGAAGGAGTTTTTGCCACTCAACACACCCGTCGATACGTGGACCATAACAACGCCATTTGTGACCGGAAGTACGGGTAACTCACCGCGCTCCAACCTTCTTCCCCCTAACGCTCAGCCCACGCTTAGACAGTTTTTGGCGGAGTACAAATACATTTATTGGGTCACGTCCAACAGCACGGATCGAATTGACGGAAATAACCTACCCTTCGCGTCCCAGGTTATGGACCTGTTCTTCTCGAACGGTGGAAAGCTCATGGTGCACACGCCCATTGGAATTCCGCCCGACCCCACGCAGATTCTGGACAATGCTGCAGCAGTCATGATGCCATTGACCACCATGATTTCGTTTCCGGATAGCCTGAGGCAAACCCTGCGCATGACAACGGGAGCTCCAATTACGGCTGGTGGCCTAACGCTGCCATCCACGAATCAGCCGCTACCAGAACTAAAATCGAACGCCTTCTTGACCAATACGCTGCCGTATGTGGCCACTGGAGTGAATATCATCCCTCTTTACACGGTGGAATATTCCTACGTCACCCGTTTGGGGGGGCGCCAAGGTGCTTGGACTGGATCTTCGGTTGTGGCCTCCATTTCTGGAGATCAGCGGATCGGGTTGTTTACTCTTCCTTTGATTAACGACCAAACCAGCGCGCCTCTCATTGTGGGAACGGATGGTTCTGAAGACGGACCCAAACTCGCCCTCAAATTGATTCTCGAAAGCCTAGGGTTTCCGAAACGATGAAGCGACGCATGATTCCATATGCCTTAGCGTTCTTCTTCCTGATCCTCGGTTCAGGCCAAGCGGTTATGGCCCAAGGTATTTTGGCCGGAAAGGTTGTTGATGCAGGTAATAAAGAGGCGCTCATTGGGGTGAACGTCCTCATTATGGGCACAACCTCAGGTACTGCTACTGATTTCGACGGAAACTACACCGTTCCTGGAATTAAGGCGGGCGAATACTCCATTCGGATCTCGTACATCGGATTCGAAACGAAAATGTTCACGGGTATTGTGATCAAAGACGGCGAGACGACCCGGCTAAACGTTGACCTCGCAGAGGCTGTCCTTTCCACCAGTGACGAAATCGTAATTGTGGGAGACAAGCCCTTGGTGGACGTCGAAAGCGCATCCTCTTCGCAAACTATTTCGCAAGAACAAATCCAGTCTGCCCCGCTTCGAGATATTCAGCAAGTCGTTGCGACACAAGTAGGTGTAGTCAGAGACCCTACCGGACTTTACATTCGAGGAGGCCGCGCTGACGAAACCGGATTTATGGTTGACGGCGTATCGGCAAAGGATCCGCTTGCCGGAACGGGATTTGGCTTAGACATCGGTTCCAACGCCTTTAGCGACATTGAAGTCACGACGGGCGGCGTAGGAGCTGAGTACGGAGACGTTACGTCGGGCGTGGTATCCGTGACTACTCAGGACGGGACAGACACGTTTAGAGGCTTTTTATCCCACAAGCGGGATAACTTCGGGTTCAACAGCGACGCCGCATCCAATTTTGCAGAAGATGTTTGGGAATCCAATTTCAGCGGTCCCCTAATTCGTGGAAAGCTTCGGTTTTTCCTTTCTGGCCAGGTCCAATTGTCTGACGGATTCACGCGTTTAATTGCCAATCCAGACCAGGTTCGCTCTTCTTTGGTTAACGGAACAGCCCTTCTCCCACGCACCGGAAACCGCTGGAGTGGAATTTCGAAATTGACTTACGATGTCAAGCCGGGAATGAAGCTTCAGGGATCCTATCAACGGAGCTTGACGGTGAACCAAAATACCCGCATGCTTCAGGTTACGGGTAACGAATCCATTATCAGCCCAGGATTTCAGTACGCGTTTGTTCTTCAGCCGGATAACGCAACGACGTATGCGCACGACAACATTATAACGTACCTGAAATGGTCGCACGTGCTCAACGATCAATCGTTCTACAACGTTCAATTCAGCCGTCTCTTTACCAAACTCCGCGCCGATGCAAACGGTCGAAATTGGCGGCCCAAAAACGTAAGCACGGAGCTCGATCCAAGCAGTATCGTTACCTTTCCAGCTACGATTTTTGTGGATGAAAATGGGCAGCCTACCGATCCTAACGCACTCTTTGTGTTGCCTGGACCGGGGCTCATTAACAACGGCGGAATTGCAACACGTTTCCACGATCACTTTGCGGAAGAGTACACGCTGCATGCCAGCTACACTCGTTTCTCGAGTGATTTGAATAACCGTTCCACCTTTGGGTTTGAAGCCAAATTCAATGACTATCAGTGGATTGACGTGATTCGCCCTTGGGTCGGCGCCCCCATTGGCACCAACGATGGTACGAGCACCAACCGGCTCGGCGAAAGCTCTGATATCTGGCGCGTAAAACCCCGTCGCGGCGCTTTTTACGGCACACATCAAATTCGCTACCGGGGCCTAATCGCCAACTTGGGTATGCGGTTTGAGTACTGGTCGCCAGGCAAGTATGTCGATGATCTAATTGATGACCCACGCGCTCCCATTTTGGATGGCGTTCGAAAAAGCTATATCGATAACTCGATTTCGCTCTTTGGACTCCGAACCAAGCTGCGCATGCTTCCGAAAATCCGGGTCTCTTTCCCGATTACGGAAAACCGGGTGATGTTCTTTAACTACGGCCACTCCACCAAGCTGCCGCATCCGACCTTTGTTTACACCGGTCTAGATCCCTTTTTCCAGGATCGTTCGTTCTTCTCTGACCTAGGAAATCCTGATATCAACCCTGAAGTCGATATCTCGTATGAATTGGCGCTTCTGACGCAGTTCTCGAGCAACGATGTCTTGAACCTGACCGTGTTC
>JABMOI010000248.1 GCA_013204185.1 bacterium
CTCCTGATCTTGCGATCATCGATATTTCGCTTCCCGGAATGAGTGGGCTGGATCTAATCAAGCACGTTCATCATCAATTAACCTCGGTTAAGATACTGGTACTTTCCAGGCATGATGAATCCTTATACGCAGAAAGAGCGATTCGAGCCGGTGCTAGAGGCTACTTGATGAAATCAGAGCCGTCAGAAAAGATCGTAAAAGCGTTGCGACGCATAGATACAGGAGCAATCTATATTTCCCCAACGATCAACGAGCGGCTCCTTCAAGGAATTGCTAGCGGCCACCAGGCATTTAATGATTCACCGCTAGAGGTATTGTCTGACCGAGAACTTGAAGTTTTTGAGATGACTGGCCGGGGAATAGGAACTAGGGACATTGCTGAGCGACTAAACCTCTCCGTGAAGACCATAGAGTCTTATCGGGCGAGAGTAAAAACAAAGCTCAACTTGGCAAACGCGTCCGAGCTAATGCAACATGCCGTGCAATGGGTAGAGAGCGAAAGTCTTGAATCCCGATCTTAGAATAGATCAAGGTTACTCAACCAGTTGGTCTCTTGATTACTTCGACGAGTTCTACGGTAAAGAATAAAATGGCATAAGACGGGATGGTGCCTGGGCTCCCGTATGCTCCGTAGGCGTAAACAGGGGGGATGGTTAGCTCTCTCGTGCCGCCAACTTTCATGCCGCGTAAGCCTAATTCCCAGCCCTGAATCACATTGCCTGATCCAAGGGTGAAAACAAAATTTCCACCTTGAATTGAGGATGCGTCGAACACTGCTCCTTCACGATTGGTTAATTGACCGATGTAGTTTACGACCATCACATCGCCATACTCTGCACTCACTCCATCTCCTACAACGGTATCCTGAGTCAGTATTTCATCAAAGACATCAAGCAGCGTCACTTCATAGATGACATCCGTATTTCCTGGCACCGCGCATTCTCCATTTGAAAAACACTGACCGTTTTTTCCAAATGCAAGGTGAGAGGGGATCTCCAGCCGCCTGGTTCCTCCGATTTTCATGCCTTCAAGCCCTTGATCCCATCCTTTGATTACCCGGCCGACTCCAAAAGGGAAGATAAACGGTTCGCCCTTTTCCTCCGTTGAATCGAACGTTGTGCCATCTAGAAACGTGCCAACATATTCCACAATTAGCATTTCACCCTGAAGCACTGACGGGCCGGTACCAACGACGAGGTCAGTGACCACTACCTCGCCTTGGTTATCCGAACTGGAATCGCAGGCCGAGATGAAAAGAAGTAGTAAAAGAAGGATGGAAAGGCGCGGTTGAAAAAGAAAACGCATGAGAAAGGGACGTTGAAAAAAGAGGGGGCGTTAGTGATGTTGGGGTCGAACTACGAATTGTGATTCGATTGGTTCAGCTTAAACAGGGTAGAAAATAAGGGTCACATTGGAAGTGGGCGCAAGGAAGATCCATGTAGAATGAAAGTCACACGGGTAGAATTAAAAAACAAGGGCCGCCCTGCGGGCGGCCCTTGTGACTTCAATAACCCAAAAAGAATGACTGTCAGGCTGCCTTAAGCAGACTGAATGCGCTGAAGCGCTTCCAAATTCTCCCGAACGTGGACAGAAGAATTATCCATCATGACTTGTTCTTCTTTTGAAAGAGGTACTTCGATGATCTCTTCAACGCCATTGCGTCCAAGTTTCGCAGGAGCTCCAACAAAAAGCCCGTCCTGGCCATATTGTCCGGTCAGCCATACTGCACATGGTAATACGCGGCCCGAGTCTTTTACGATCGCTTCGACCATTTCAGCGGCCGCAGCACCCGGTGCATACCATGCAGAAGTGCCCATCAATTTGACGATCTCGCCTCCGCCAAACTTCGTTCTTTCAACGATAGCGTCGATTTTATCCGCGTCCATTAGTTCAGGAAGAGGAATACCACCAATTGTGGTGAAGCGAGGTAGGGGAACCATCGTGTCTCCATGGCCGCCCATGAGCAGAGCCTGAATGTCACGCACAGAAACACCTAACTCCGCTGAGATAAATGATCTATAACGAGCTGTGTCCAGAACTCCAGCCATACCCATAACGCGGTTGGATGGGAATCCGCTAGCCATGTACGCTACATACGTCATCACATCCAAAGGATTTGAGACCACGATAATGATGGCGTTAGGGCTATGTGCAGCAAATTGTTCTGTAACTGACTTGACGATAGAGGCATTTTTCCCCAACAAATCGTCACGGCTCATGCCCGGCTTACGAGCCAATCCGGCTGTGATAACGCAAATGTCAGAATTAGCAGTGTCTGCGTAGTTGTTCGTACCCGTGATCCGAGTATCAAAAAGATGGATAGGAGCAGACTCCGCCATATCCAATGCTTTGCCTTGTGGCAAACCATCAACAATATCAATTAGGACGACTTCGTCGACCATATCTTTGCGGGCAATACACTCGGCAACGGTTGCGCCAACGTTTCCGGCACCGATAACGGTAACTTTCATGGAAGTGGAGATTTCGATTGAAAAAGGAGAATAGTCCAAACCTACGTCGTAACTCGATTTGGAATGTTGAAGCAGTTTAAAAGTGTTGCCAATATTTTGCTAAATCGTCAGATGAACGAACAGGATTTCACGAAAAACGAGTCGCACTACTTAGGGAGGAAAGCAATTTGCTCGGACATAGCGTATGTTTTCAACTCGCTTCATTTCAGTTCAATTGAGTCTGGTATGCTGACCTTTAAACGCGTTCTATTTGTCGTACTGATTGCCTCAACGTCGTTGTCTTGCAACTCAGTTTCTTCTACTCAAATCGGCAGTTTGTCTGGTAAGAGACCCCAGAATGTGGTTTTCTTTATTTCAGACGGATGCGGTCCAGCCAGCTTCGGATTGGCCCGTGAATATCAAAAAGCGACAACAGGAGAGACCGACCTATTTATTGACTCCTACTTGAAAGGAGTCGTGAAAACGTTCTCGGGGAACCACAAGATTACGGATTCGGCGGCAAGCGCCACGGCGTACTCATGCGCAATCAAGACGTACAATGGTGCGATTGGAATGGATATGAACCAAAACCCGGTCGAAACGGTGCTCGAGGCAGCTGAAAAAGCAGGGTATCAGACCGCACTGGTTTCAACTGCGCGCATTACGCACGCTACACCTGCCGCTTTTTCAAGCCACGTCGTGAGCCGGAATATGGAAGCTGAAATTGCCTCTCAGCAGATAGGTAAGGGAATTGAGATTTTGATGGGAGGGGGGCAAAGCTTCTACCTGCCTAAGGAACAGGGCGGATTGAGACTTGATGGACGAAATGTGATGAACGAGGCTGCTGCCGCAGGCTATACCGTTGCTACATCTAAAACAGAGTTTCAGTCGAGCACTTCGCTGCCATTGCTAGCCTTATTTACGTCCAGCCACATGGCATATGAGATAGATCGAGATGAAAACGCCGAGCCATCTCTTGCTGAAATGACTGATAAATCCCTTTCGCTACTTTCTCGCGAAGGGAAGCCATTTTTCATCATGATTGAAGCTGGCAGAATCGATCATGCAGGTCATTCAAACGACGCAGCTGCGCATATTCAAGATGTACTGGCCTACGACGACGCAATGAAGGTTGCAGTTACGTTCGCCGAGCGAGACAAAAACACGCTGGTCATGGGCACGTCGGATCACGAAACGGGCGGGCTTACACTGGGCGCTCAATGGGGCGCTTTGTCGGGCTATGATTATAACCCACTGAAACTAACGGCCGTTCATACATCGATTGAGAAGTTCATGTCGGAGGTGATGCAAGTTCGGCAACAGCCAGATGTTGAACTTACTACTTGGATCGAAACAGAAAGCAAGAATCAATTCGGTTTAGCCTCAGAGACCTACCAAACGGCTGTCAAAAAGCTGGTTCAATACCGCGCCGTAACTGGCGATTCTGCCGCCTTCAGTCACTTGCGCAAAATACTGGTAGATTCGACCGCAAAAGTGGCTCGTGTGGGTTGGTCTACAGGAAATCACACCTCGGTTGACGTCCCTGTATTTGCCTTTGGGCCAGGTTCAGAGCTTTTTTCGGCTACCATGGATAACACAGAGGTTGGGGAAGCGATTTTCACTGCTCTTGGATTGAAAAAGTAGCAGCCTTGTAGAGTGACTGTTTGAACTGAGCAACGTTCATTTCTTTAGCAAGTCGATGTGGCGCCGATACTTCGCTTGGATGGATATTAAATCGCCCAAGTAGAATGAAACTTCACGTCATACCACAGTTACAGAAAACATGCGTCTCCGATACAGACAAAATACATGTCTTGTCGCATGAGCTACGAACGCCTTTGGCCGTGATAAGTGGGTATGCCCAAGTTCTTCGAGAAGAACTCAGTAGCCAGCATGCCACGCTGCTTACTCCCATTCTGGAAAATGTGAATAGGCTTGATCAGGTTATTTCGACCCTTCTCGAATGGGAAACAGTAATGCCTACCTCGGAAGCCATTGCTTCGGATTGCGACATCTGTACCATTGTGGATAGAGTGATTAGCCGGTACGCACCTCTTTCCTCAGCGAAGGGTATTCATATTGAAGTGAGCAGCCAGGGTGATAATAGTTCGATGCACGCTTCAGTTGAGGCCATTGAATCAAGCTTGTCCCAGATCGTTCAAAATGCCATTAAGTTTTCTGAACAGGGCACTATAAAAGTATCTCTGAGCTGCTCTTCGACTCACGTATTGATCACGGTAGAGGACGAAGGGCAGGGATTGCCGCAAAACGAAAGTGAACTGTTTGAACCATTTGTTCAAGGCTCGAAAGGGCTAAATAGGTCGTTTGATGGGCTTGGTTTAGGATTGACCCTTGCTCGAACGCATTTGCATCGGATTGGTGGTACTATTTCGCTTGAAAACAGTCCTCGCTCTGAAAAGGGCTCGGGCGCGAAGGCCTCCATTTCCTTCCCGCGCTTCGCCAAAGACTCGAATAAAGCTGGAAATAAAAGACTCGCTGCTTAGGCCATCTTTGTAGCTGATTGGGGTCTTGAGTTCTAGGCTTAGCACAAGGTCCACCTCTGTTCAATTGGAATCCCTTTATTTTCAGAGGAGTATGCGTTTTCGGCATTCGTGGGATTTTATGCAGGCAATTCAGCACCTACTCTCTTCAGACAATATACTAGTCGTGACCGACACGGAAACGACCGGTTTGAATGCGCACGTTAATCGGGTCATAGAGGTTGCAGCACAACGGGTTACACCGATATCCTCTGACGAATGGTTTTCTGAGCTAATTAATCCTGGAATACATATTCCTGGTAATATTACCCGCATAACGGGCATCTCGACCTCAATGGTTTATGCAAAACCAGGGGCCGAAGTGGTAATGCCGCTGTTCGAGGAATTTTTGGGCGATAGCATCTTTGTCGCTCATAATATCAATTTCGACCTATCGTTCATCAATGCGGAATTTGAACGGGCAGGTTTGGAGCGCATGACAAACCAAGGGCTGTGTAGTTTGCGGCTTGCTCGGCGCCTGTTGCCAGGACTTCGATCCAAAAGTTTAGGCAACCTTGCTCGATTTTTTAAGATACCTGGTGAAGGCAGGCACAGGGCTGCTAAGGACGTCGAGATCACTACGCTGGTGTTGGATCGATTAGCACGCATCGCGATCGAAGAGCACAAGGTAGATTCCATTGCAGAACTCGTCAGCATGCAATCGAAGACGTATGCCAAAGTAAACCCGTTCTCAAAGCATGTCGTTCAGATCCGTCGAGACGTGCTGCCGAGTTTGCCCCCAACTCCGGGCGTCTATTACATGCAAGATGGCCGCGGCAAGACATTGTACGTGGGTAAAGCGAAGACGCTCTCTAAACGAGTTTCTAGCTATTTCACGGCCATTGAAGCGCATCCTCCGCGCCTTCGACAACTCATTTCTAAAGTTAGGACGATTCGCTGGGATGTTACAGACACCGAGCTACATGCACTTGTACTGGAGAGCCGGCAAATTAAAGAAATGGATCCGCCCTTTAATAGAGCGCAGAAAAAGTACATTCCGAGGCCCTATTTGCGCGTAAATCAGGCAGATGCTTTTCCAAGTGTGACCGTGCAGGTTATCGTTAGAAACGATGGCGCTTTGTACTATGGCCCGCTCAGAAATCGTTCTCAGGCCAACATCTTGGTAGAGATCATCGAAAAATACCTGCCGCTCAGAACATGCTCGACCACGGAGTTTTCCGGTGGTAAGCATTGCGTGCGAGCCGACATTGGCAGATGCCATGCACCTTGCGAAGGAGGAATTTCTGAATCGGATTACTCCGACATCATTCGGAAGGTGACAGACTTCCTCGAAGGAGACATTGCTGAAATATGTTTGCTAATAGAAGCAGATATGCTCCGCGCTGCGGAGCGACTTTCATTTGAAGAGGCAGCAGCGCTTCGGGATTGGATCGAGTTATTGGACAGTAGGGTCGTGCAATATGGTTCGGTAGCGCCACCGGTTCACGGACCTGCTTTCATTCATCTATGCAGGAGTGTAGAGGCAGAGCTGGGAACGTTCGTGCTCGTAGAATCGGGCCGAATTGTGTCGGTTGAGGCCATTCAATCTTCCGAGCAGGTTGAAGAGCTGGCTTTTAATGCATTCGCCCAAAAAGATGTCAGTTCTTCAGCCTTAGATCGAATTCAAATTGATGCCCGGCGTATTCTCGATCACTGGCTGTATGTAAACCGGCAGCGCGTTGAATCCATTGAAAAAAGACCGGAAGAATCAGAGCGGGCATTTTCAAACAGGGCCCAACAGGTGTACACTCAACTCCTTTCATCGGCCCCAGGTGCGTCAGTCCAATAGCGTTCAGAAGCGAAATTAGCAGTACCCTGTCACAGCATCGCGATACAGCTTTAGATACAGATCGACCGACTTTTCCCACGAGAAATCAGTCTGCATCCCTCTCTTCTGAAGCATTTTCCATTTCTCGGCATTTTCATACCAATCTAGAGCCCTGAAAATGGTGTCCTTGAGCACGTCGGGCGTGGCATCCCAAAATGAAAACCCATTTCCTTCGTCCGGGAATTCGTCCGCGTCAATCACTGTGTCTGCTAGCCCCCCCGTTTTGTGGACAATGGGAATGGTGCCGTAGCGCAAACTGTACATTTGATTCAGACCACAAGGTTCATAGTAGGAGGGCATTAGAAACAGGTCTGATGCTGCTTCAATACGGTGCGCCAATCCCTCATTATATCCCCGATAGATAGACACTCTCGTTGGATTCTCGTGGCGCATTCGTTCAAAAAATTGTTCGAAGTGAGCGTCGCCGCTACCCAAAATGGCGAAACGCACATTTGAGGAATGAATCAGGTGGGAAAAGGCAGATACAAGCAGATCGAACCCTTTCTGAGAAGCAAATCGAGACACAATTCCAATCAAAGGCTCGTTATTTGGAATATCCAGGCCTAGCTTCTTGCACAAGCTAATCTTGTTTAGGGCTTTTCCTTCTGGGTGGTCAACATCAAAATGATGCTCAAGGTACGGGTCGGAGGCTGGGTCCCAGACTTCAACATCTATTCCATTTAGGATCCCATTCACGCAACCAGACCGCATTCTTAACAGGCCATCCAGCCCCTCTCCAAAAGCATCCGTCTGAATTTCACGAGCATAGGTAGGCGATACCGTCGATATGCGGTCCGCAGTCATAATCCCTGTTTTCAAAAACGAAAATGATCCATCGAATTCAAATTCACCCCCTGGATCGGCTCCTTCTCGCGGCAATCCGGCTCGGAAGGTCAAGTCAGGATTGGAACGACCTTGATATGCCAAATTGTGGATAGAAAGGACCGTGTGGGTGGTGGAAAACAACCGATCCCACGCATAGTGGTATTTCATCATAGCTGGCATGAGAGCCGTCTGCCAATCATTGCAGTGTATGATATCTGGCGAAAAGGCATATCGCTGCATAATGAAAAACGCAGCATGCTGAAGCAGGA
>JABMOI010000249.1 GCA_013204185.1 bacterium
TGCCCCCCCCCCCGCACAACCTGCGCATCTGCACGCGTGCGCCCTTCATGACGTATGTCCCTGCAGTCCTGCAGTCCTGCAGTCCCGTCGGCCCCTACATCACCTTCGGCCTCGTTCAGCCCCATTCCCGATCTGGGATCGCGCCACCTTTTGGGAAATCGCGCCAAAAAGGTAGCAATGGCGCCAAAAGAGTAGATATAGCGCCACAATTTGATCCGGATTTCGGGTTGCTCGAAGCACCTGTAGGTCAAAACAGGCCTGAAACCCTTTAAAATCGAATATTAAGGGGGCAACGTTCTGTTTGAAGACAGAATCGCGCCATTTACTCCAGTTAAAGCCGTAACAGCCAAACTTTCCGCGGTCAAAAATTGCGTGGTTGCAAACCGAAATATGCCAGAGGTTGAAGAACGCACCTTTTTTTGCCTTGTATATCAGGGGCCGAGAGACCAAATTGATGTGGATGGATTGCATACGCGTGTGCAGCCCACTTCTAAAAGTCTACGGTCAGCGACGATGCTTTCAAATCTAAAATCCGTTCTGGCTGCGATTGTCGCTGTCGCGATTTTCGGGCCGATCCAGGCGCAAGCCCAAGTGACCGGGACGTGCCAGCCTTCAGTTGGTGAAGCGTATCTGGATATTAACGAAGTCCGAGCCCGTATTTTTAACAATGGCCAACTGTTTTGGAGCGGCTCTCCCAATGTGTATGAAGTGCCTCAAGGGCGGGGTGTGAATGCAATTTTTGCGACGAGTATTTGGTTGGGAGGCCTTGTTAACGATGAGCTTCGCGTTGCTGGGACGAAATATGGCCCCTTCGAATTTTGGGCAGGCCCACTTGGAGATGACGGATCGGCCCCAACAGATTGCGCCCCATGGGATAAGATCTGGAAGATATCGAAAGGCGACATCGACGCGTATACCAGGGACGGAATCGCGACTCCAGACCTCTTGGATTGGCCCACTGGCTTAGGCGCACCAACATTGAATGCGCAAGGCGAGCCTATTGACCTTACAGATCAGCCACTTGCGAGCCGAATAGATCGCAAGATTGACCTAGCTGCAGGAGAGCGTCCGGATTTCATAGGCGATCAAATGCTTTGGTGGATTATGAACGACAAGGGCAATGCGCACGAGTTCACCAAGACCCCTTCGATTGGAGCCGAAATTCACGGTACGGCGTTCGCATTTAACGTGGTTGGGGCCCTTGGATATACCACATTTTACCGGTACCGCATCAAGAATAAGGGAACGTCTCCGCTCGAGAAAACCTTTCTGGGCATTTTCTCGGATCCAGACCTTGGAGCGGCTTTTGACGACTATGTTGGATCAGACACAACGCTAGGACTTGGGTTCGCTTACAATGCGGACAACGATGACGACGAAAACTACGGTGCGGCACCACCGGCCTTGGGTTACGACTTTCTTCAAGGTCCTTTGGTCAATGACAATGGAATAGACGACGACCGCGACGGACAAATAGACGAACCTGATGAGCGACTGAAAATGACGTCGTTTGCAAATTATTATTCTAGTAACTGTGGGGTTGCTGGGTGTTATCGTGAAAATGGCACTGATATTTACAACTATTTACAAGGATTGTGGATAGACGGCAAACCGATAACAATCGGCGGAAATGGGTTTGGTTTTTCAAACATCGAAACCAAGTTCATGTATTCGGGAAACCCGCCGGCCTTTTGGTCGGAATTAAACGTGGAGGAGGATAGGGTATCTGCAAATTCGCCCGCCGATCGTCGATTCAACATGTCCACTGGCCCGTTCATCATCGAGCCAAACGGTGAACAGACCATCATATTTGGTATCATCACGAGTTTTGGAGCGGACAATCTGGATTCGGTTCGGCAGCTAAAGGAGGACGATGCTGTTGTCCAACAAGCTTTCGACGAGGGCTTCACAAACCTCGTTCCATATGTCAATCCTTCGGAAAGCGAAGCCGCGACTCTGATTGCTCCGGCGGATGCCTCTGGGAATCACCCTCCGGGCGTTTTGCTACACTGGGAAGGATCTCTTGGTCCGATTGAACTTCACTGGAGGGTTCAATATGCTGACAATCCGAGCTTGATATCCCCCAAAGATGTCTCAACGGAAGGCAACAATGTTGTATTACCTCTTGAAATAAATACATCGTATTGGTGGCGTGTGGCAGCTGTGGGTCCTCGAAATCAGGTCGGACCATGGTCTGAAACATGGAATTTGAACACGGGAGAGGATAACGGTGCCACGATTCAGTCTTTTCAAGTGGTCGCCAATGCCGCAGGTCCTTTGAACCCTCCTGCAATGGGAGCAATCGCTATTGGTAATAACGGTTTTCCGCTGGTTGGCGGAGCCGACCGGCCAGCAAATGGGCAACAAGCTTCCAATGCTAGTCTTTGGGGTATTCACACGGGCCGTTCCTCCTCCGCCAATCAGAGTGGCTCTTGGAAAACGTTTGTTTTGCGTGCGATGCGAAATGGATGGGACGATGTTTTTCCATATGATTTCGAAGTTCGTTTTACCGAATCCTGCCACGCAGCGTGGAAAACTTCCATTGAATCCGGAATAACGAGACAGACAAACCCAATAGCTGAAGGGTGTTATGCGTATGACCGTTTCGGGGATGGTTGGTCTTTGTATTCGGTGCCGTTCGAAGTCTGGAGAATAGGAATTAACACTCCTGATGACGACTCGGATGATGTCCGCCTAATCGTTGTGGGCCTTGATTGGCGAGAAGATGGTTGGGGAATCGACCATGATGATCATCCAGTTTCGGAAGGTGACGATGACCCTCAAACCGATTGGAATTATTGGTATTTACCAAACGATTTGACCCCTGGTCAAAGCGGGTATGATTCCTGGTTGAACGGCGTGATTTCAAATTACGGTTCAGGGAACGCTGATTGGTCAGTTAAGCACGGGCCAGAAACGTTTGCGCGGATCGTGTTCGTCTCCTTAGATGGTGGTTCGGTCGCAGATAGAGCGAGGCCGTATGGACCGCTAGCCATGCCGGAAGCGGGCACAGTGTTTAGAATCAATACGAACAAACCCGTTGCGCCGGTACTTTCTGCTCCTCGAGATGGCACGGTTTCGGCCCCAGCGTCAATGAGGTTCTATTGGACCGCGACTCCAGGTGTCAATACGCTTGAAATCTATACGGTTGATGGCTTAATCAGAGAAATTCCGAATGCTGGGTCTGGGCTTATCGTTGAGAACCTGCCAGGAGGTGTTCTAATTTGGCGAGTAGGATCGGATGAATATGGCTGGTCAGAGACTTGGACGGTGAATGTGACCGCGTCAACAGGCAACGAAACCAGCGACGAATTGCCTTCCGTTGTTGAACTAAGTCCCAATTACCCGAATCCCTTCAATCCACAGACCACGATTCAATTTGGATTGCCCGCCGCATCGAGCGTGCAGCTAGAGGTCTTCGATTCAGTGGGGCGAAGAGTTAAAGCCGTTGTGGAAGGACAATTCTACTCCCCAGGAAGACATACCGTAACATTTGATGGGTCTGGTTTGGCCTCAGGCGTTTATATCTATCGGCTCCGCGCTGGAAATACATTGATCACCCGAACTATGACGTTGATTAAGTAGCCTAGAGTATTCGCGTTTGTGTGAACCTACTTCGCCCGGCCCACGCAATCGGTTGGGGGTCAGCATCATGATTGGAGGGATGCAGGGTTGTATTGGAGCATTTGGCGCAATACTGATGAAAACCCCCGTATGCGGTCCCTGGGGCACTATTATCGCCCACGGCGTGGCGCAATAGTCGGGTTTTTGGCGCCATAATTCGATTATTGGCGCTATAAATCCAGTTCTGGCGCGGTTCGAGCAATTGTGGCGCGATTCTGTGGCGCCATACGGTGGCGCCATACGGTGGTGCCATAGAGTGGCGCGATACTGAGGTTCCAAACTGTGGCTGGAACGGATGAATGAATTCGTGCGCCGGTCATCGGGGCTCGGAGGTCACCCTCGATCGCGGAACATCACCGATCGCCAAAACATGGCTTGCCGCCACGCGCTCGAGCGGGGTTTGCCCCGGAAACGAATGGCCCCGGATAAAATCGCGCCATCTTTTCGAGAATGGCGCCAAATAGCTGGGTATCGCGCCAAAAAGGGTTCTAATTGCGCCAAAAAAGTAGAAATAGCGCCACGAAAAAATGGGGATGGGTGGGACTTTCCGGACGTTTCAAGTTGGAATCGGTCAAAACAGCCCTAAAACCGGCAAAATGGACGTGTGGGGAGCAGCAATTTTGTTTGGGTACAGAATCGCGCCAGATCCGGTCTAGGAGGTGCTAGGCGAAAAACTTGTCCCTTGCATCTATCGTTCTGTGAGACCACTACCTTCGCTCGCTCGGGCTGCTTTAAGGGTGATGCCGCGGCTTTTCATCGTCCTTCTTAACACCTGCCTGGGAATGATCAGTTCTTGAGCGGCTGCGGATATGTTGCCTTCCGATCGAAGCACTTCAACAATCACTTCATCGGGAATCATGCTGGCGACGAAGTGCGGTACCTCGACCTCAAACATGTCCCAAAGACCGAACTCAGCGATCTTTGCGTTGAGCTGTTCTGACGAGCAATTGAGCGCTTTCGCGGATTTTCGAACATCTTTATACCGCAAGATGGCTTCCATACAGCGATCTTGGGTAAGCTTTTTTCCTCTGGCTGCTGCTGTCGTTTTCCGCATGATGATAGGCTGATTTGAAGAAAACCCCATGCAGCACATTGTGATAGATTGCGCTACATGGGGTTCTAGTGGGCCCGGTAGGGTTTGAACCTACGACCAATCGATTATGAGTCGACTGCTCTAACCACTGAGCTACGGGCCCGTGCCGCGTTAGGTAAAACAAACACGACCGGCGCAAAATACGCAAACAGAGAAAACTCGGGTTACGTTTTATTCCAAAATGCGTTGAATTGATCAAAGTAATTGATGGTAAATCCGTTCAGGAGCCAACGAATTCAAAATGAAAGTGGCAACCTTCTGCCAAAAAGGCGGTTCTGCTGCTCCATATGGATTCAGTAACACAAATTGTACTAGGCGCTGCCGTTGGGGAAGCGGTCCTGGGAACGAAAGTAGGCAGAAAGGGAGCGTTCTGGGGAGCTGTGCTCGGAACGATCCCTGATTTGGACGTGCTGGTCTACCCTTTTATTGACCCTGTTTCCCAGCTAGCTGCCCATCGTGCGGCGTCGCACTCGATTATCGTGGCCGCAATTGCCGCGCCTTTGGTCGGTTGGTTATTGAAGCGACTTTACAAAAAGGAAAAGGCAAAAGCTCGAGATTGGATTCTGATGGCCTTCCTTGCCTTCGCAACTCACATCGGAATCGACCTGCTTACGGTTTATGGGACCCAAGCGCTGTGGCCTATCAGCACATTTCCCTTTTCGTATGACTCCATTTTTATCATTGATCCCTTCTATACGGTTCCCTTGGCGCTGGGGCTATTGATTTCGCTGTTGGTCAGAAGAAAGTCAAAGCTACGTACGGTTGCAAACTACGTTGGTCTGATTGTGAGTTCTGGATATTTGACTTGGGGAATATCTGCAAAACTGTTAGCAGAGGGGGCTTTTAGGCAGGGATTTGCTTCTGAGCAGAATCAGATTGAACGGTTGATGACGGCCCCATCGGCGCTAAACACGTTCCTTTGGATGGGCGTCGGATTGCGCGGGGATAGCCTGAGCGTGGGCTTGTATTCTGTTTTTGATCACAGGCCCCCGTTTCAATTTACTAGTGTCCCTCGGAACAGCTGGCTCCTTGAAGGCCATTTCGAAGACCGCGCTGTAAAACGTCTTATGTGGTTCTCAAAGGGTTGGTATGGAGTTGAGGAAGATTCCTTGGGACTCGTCTATTCGGACTACCGGTTCGGGCGAAATGATGGCTGGTTGATGGATGATGGAGAGCCCATATTCCGTTTTCGTCTCGTTCCAGATTCAACAGGCGTTTATCACACATTTGAGAACGTTCGGCCAGAGCTCGGCGATCCAATTGGGATGTTGAAGCTGGTCGCGGAGCGCGCCAAAGGGAAGTAGCGCTAGGGGTAAGAGAGGTGAAGTGCGGCTTAATTATTTGGCTCGGTTTGGCCGTGGTAGTGAACATAATTAATTCACAATAGTTAAGTTTGGTATAAAACGAAGGCAATGTTATATTTATACCTAAATTAATTAAGTCAGACGAATGAGCCGAATCGACGAAATAGATGTGCGCATTCTGCAGCTATTGCAGGAAAAAGGTCGGTTAAAGCGAAACGAAATTGCGGAGGAAGTATCGCTATCCGTTCCCTCTGTAAGCGAGCGAATGAAGAAGCTTGAGGAGCGAGGCGTAATTGAGGGATATCGAGCTATCGTAAACGCGAAACGCGTCGGGTACGATATCGGTGCTTTCATCCGTGTGATGGTAGACGGCTCCAAGCACTACAATAATTTTGTAGAGCGCGCCAGCAAATTGGACCAAGTGCAGGAAGTCCATTCAATCACGGGAGAAGGATCTCACATTTTGCGGGTGTTAATTCGCAACACCTCAAGCCTTGAACAGCTGCTTTCCACTATTCAAGGATGGCCGGGCGTACACGGCACGTCGACTTCGATTGTGCTATCGAGTTATAAAGACTCTCGCAGAGTTCCACTCGAACCTATGACATTGGAAACACAAGACTAACCCAACAACAAGTATCATGAGCCGCCACAAGTCAGACTATAACCTAGTCGCAGCTACTAAATTTTCACCCAACGGAAACAGCACGTCCGCTCCAATGGACATAGAGCGCATTTTCGGTGAGAATGCCTTCGGCTTGGAAGAGATGAAAAATCGTCTTCCGAAGGACATTTACAAAAGCCTGCTTAGGACGATTGACGAAGGCCAACGCCTAGACCTTACCATCGCAGACTCAGTGGCCATGGCCATGAAAGAATGGGCAGTAGACCGCGGAGCAACGCACTTTACTCACTGGTTTCAGCCGCTTACGGGCTCCACTGCAGAAAAGCATGACTCGTTCATTACCCCAAATAAGGGTGGCGGCGCTATTGCTCGGTTCACAGGTAGCGAGCTAATTCAAGGCGAACCAGATGCTTCGTCTTTTCCAAGTGGTGGTCTTCGCGCCACATTTGAAGCGCGCGGCTACACGGTTTGGGATCCTACTTCCCCTGCGTTTATCATTGAAAACACGAGTGGTTCGTACCTCGCCATTCCAACTGCATTTGCGTCTTGGAGCGGTGAAGCTTTGGATGCAAAAACACCGCTGCTTCGCTCGATGGAGGCTATCAACAAACAGGCTGTGCGTGTTTTAGATCTATTTGGTGTTCAGGGAGTGTCCAAAGTCACGTCCACCGTTGGAGTCGAGCAAGAATACTTTCTAATTGATGAGGAATATTACTTCCGCCGCCCAGACCTAATGACCTGTGGACGCACGCTGGTAGGCGCCAAGCCTCCACGTGGTCAGGAATTAGATGATCATTATTTCGGTTCGATCCCAGATCGCGTATTGAGCTGCATGCTTGATACCGAAAAAGAACTGTACCGACTGGGCATCCCAGTTAAAACGCGGCACAACGAAGTAGCTCCGAGCCAGTACGAAATTGCGCCGCTTTACGAAAACACAAACATTGCTTGTGATCATCAGCAACTTCTTATGATTACGCTGCAGCGCATTGCTCGCCAGCACGGCATGGTCTGCTTGCTGCATGAAAAGCCGTTCAAAGGTGTAAATGGCAGCGGAAAACACAACAACTGGTCGCTCGGAACGGATACTGGGCTCAACTTGCTTGAGCCAGGGGACAATCCGCACGACAACATGCAGTTCCTTTTCTTCTGCGCAGCGGTCATCAAGGCGGTTTATCGTCATCAAGACCTACTTCGGGTATCTGTGGCATCGGCCGCGAACGACCATCGTTTGGGCGCAAACGAAGCACCACCAGCCATTATTTCGATCTTCCTCGGTGAACAGTTGGAAGATGTATTCAATCAGATTGACGAGGGATTGGCCAAGAAAAGCAAACAAGGTGGATTGCTCGGATTGGGTACGCCTGCGCTACCAGACCTTCCTCGTCACGCTGGAGATCGCAACCGCACATCTCCTTTCGCTTTCACGGGCAA
>JABMOI010000250.1 GCA_013204185.1 bacterium
AGATGAGCCAGATCCTCTCTTAGATCAGGCCGCCACCTGTTCCAATTTATATGACGACGGACAGTCAGAAGCCGAACGGGAATTTGTGAACAAATGGTTCCAAAACACGCTCTACTCTCGGCTGAACGATAAAAAGAACGATGTCATCATCATCGTAATGCAGCGAACAAATATGAATGACCTCGCCGGGTTTGTTCAGGACCTTGACAATTGGGAAATCCTCAACCTTCCGGCCATCGCCACGAAAAAGGAGATGATCAAGACGGGGCCCAATGATGAAGATTGGCATCATCGGAAGCTCGGCGAGGCGCTCCATCCGGAACGCGAGGATATAGAGACACTCCGCAAAATAGAACGCGCGGTCGGTAGCTATGCATTCTCAAGCCAGTATCAACAGCAACCGGTGCCCATAAGCGGAAACATACTGCGGCGCGAATGGCTGACATGGATCGCCAGGATGCCGTCGCCAACCGCATTCGATGCAATTTATCAAAGTTGGGACACAGCAGCGGGTACAAATGCCAGCAATAGTTTTTCTGTCTGCACTACCTGGGGCGTCCGCAGTGACGGTCGCTATTTGATAGACTTGCTGCGGGACCGAATGACTTTTCCGGACTTAGTCAAAGCAGTTAAGGAAAAAGCAGCCGAATACCATCCGCGTGTAATCCTAATTGAGAATGCGAGCAGCGGCCAGGCTTTGATTCAAACGCTCGAAAATGCCCCGGGATTGCCGATAAAATCCATCAAACCAGACATGGATAAAGTGACCCGTTTGGAACAGGTGTCGGTGGAATTTGAAGCCAAGCGCGTGTTTTTTCCCAAGGAAGCGTATTGGCGGGCCGAATTGGAGCAGGAGTTCTTAACATTTCCCGACAGTCAGTTTGACGATCAGGTCGACTCGAGTACGCAGTTTCTACGATGGCACCTCGACCCAAAAGGCGGCGGCCATAAAAAGGTGATTGCAAGAACCACTCAAATAAGGATTGCGGATGGGATCATTTCTAGCCCAGCAGAAAAGCGCAGAAAGCCACACCCAATGCGTGATCCCAAAAGGAAACTACCTCGTCGATTTTGAATGAAACCCTCACTAGGGCGGCCTTAGTGGTCGCCCTTTTTCATTTCAGTTTCCGGCACATTCCACTGGACTTCCTGTTGCAAGGAAGCATGTGTTGTCCCATCAACGGCGATATCATTTATCTCTTTAGAAATTTACTTGCGGAGGAACGAAAATTGCCAACGGACACCAGCCAAGAAATTCAGCCATCAATCCCCATGAAACCATCTCCATCCGTCGGTTTATTTTGGTTCATCCCGGACACAGATGGAAAAGCACGCCTGCTGTCGTGCCTCGTCCGCACCAATGATGCCGCCGACTACGGCGACCACCTGATTGCCGAAATCGGCCAAGCTGAGTTCTGGCAGGACTTAAACGCGGAAGGGGCCGCGAGCTTGGAGAAGTTGGGGTTGCCAACGGCACCAGTTTTTTCGAATACCAAGACTATCTTCGAGGTCGGGTTAGCTTCCATCATTCAACGCGCCGTTTTTTGATCCTCGCGGATCGAAAACTCCACACCCCACGCTACATCGATGAGATTGTCTGCACGTTCGGCATCGACCCGGATCGGATTGATGTGGGCGCAGACGAACACTATGTCTCGAACTTTTCGGTCGGTGGATGTCCATGCATCTCGACTGCCAAAATCTACAGGTTCAAAGGGTACAGGAGATACTTACTAAATAGGCCGCAGTTTCCACTGGACTTCCGTTGGCATCAGAGCGGTAGTGTTGGCCATAGGTAACGGCTGATTTTCTTCAGTCTCCGCCTCGATAGGACGATGCGTCGGTCTATTTGAGGCTCGGGGTGGTGGGACGCTCCGCATCGGGCGGAGCGCATATGAAGGAGACCATCATGGCCAAGAATACAACTAAAACCACCCGCACTAAAAAGGAAACTGTCCTCCGTCTGCTTAAGCGCAGCCAGGGCGCGAGCATCGCTGAAATAGAGAAAGCCACCGGCTGGCAACCGCACACGGTCCGCAGTTTCCTCTCTGCTACGGTCGGCAAAAAAATGGGGCACAAGGTCACGAACGATGTGAACAAGAGCGGCGTACGCCGCTACCGGATCGAAAAGGAGGAGGCGTAACATGGGAAACGCCTCCCGCACTGATCTCGACCAGCAATTGACCCGGTTGCCGGATCACGAAGGTATCGTAACCATGCGCCTTCTTCGTAGAAAAGAAAGCCTTGCGGTGGAACTCGCCGGGATTCCCGACCTTCCCCGCAAGGTTCTCGTCGAATGTTGGGAGAAAGCTTATGGCGGACCGTCGCCCAAAGGCATTAGCCGGCGATTGCTGGAATTTAGCGCCGCCTATCAGTTGCAGGCGAAGGCTTTTGGAGGACTGAAACCAACCACCAGGCGGAAATTGCGTCATATGGCAACCGGGAAGAAAACCACCAATGCTCCCGTCCTACAGCAACTGGCCAAGACGCTTCAGCCGGGGACCCGGTTGGTGAGGGAATGGCATGGCCGAACGTATTCCGTTGAGGTGACGGAAGACAATTTCAGATGCGATGGAGAAACGTACAAATCACTTTCCCAAGTCGCCCATGCCATTACCGGGGCGCGCTGGTCGGGACCGAGGTTCTTCGGGCTATGAGTAAACGTGTCCGTTGCGCCATATACACCCGGAAATCCACAGAGGAAGGGCTGGAGCAGGAATTCAATTCCTTGGATGCCCAGCGCGAGGCCTGCGAGGCATTTATCCAGTCGCAGCGTGGTCTGGGCTGGATTGCGCAAAAGAAGCGGTATGATGACGGCGGGATCTCGGGTGGAACCATAGACCGTCCCGCTCTTCAGACACTCCTGACGGATATCGAGAATGGCAAGGTCGATCTGGTCGTCGTCTATAAGGTGGATCGCCTGACTCGATCGCTGATGGACTTTGCCAAAATCATTGAACCATTCGATGCCCGCGGCATTTCCTTCGTTTCCGTCACCCAGCAGTTCAACACTGCCAATTCCATGGGGAGATTGACCC
>JABMOI010000251.1 GCA_013204185.1 bacterium
CTGGGATGTTGTGTTAGAGCGGGTTTAACACCTCAGTGGCTTTGTGTCAACCAACGTGCGAGCCGGAGTAGATGTCCGCGTTGCAGATATGGCCGGCGTGTCCATTGAAGAGTGGAAACCGGAAGGGCCCTCCATGATTGTGATTGGGAGCGAGGCGCACGGCATCTCGAAAGACGTGCGCACGGCGGCCTTAGGGGCCGTTACCATTCCGGGATTGGATCAGTCCAAGGCCGTTGAATCCCTCAACGCAGGTGTGGCGGGAAGCATTTTGATGTCGCATTGGCGCTAAAGCAGATTTTTGCGCATTGGGTTAACATTTTTCCGGCTCGATCAGCAATTGAGTGCGGACGATTGGTATAAGTTCGTATATTCGTTGATCTTACAGGTCGGGATCATCACAAGCAATTTGGACGCGCCTAGATGGAAGTACCTTCACTACAGGGTTTGGGACTCGAACACGGAATCCTGACGAAAGAGAAGCAGAAGGAAATTGAGCAAAAGGGTAATTCAATAAGCATTGGGTTGCCTCGCGAAGAGTCGAATGAAGAACGACGCGTCTCCATTTCTCCGTCTGGAGTGGCCGTGCTCATTGCGAATGGGCACAAAGTACTCGTAGGAAAAGGCGCTGGCGAAGGCGCTCATTTTTCAGATCGGGAGTACGCCGAAGCGGGCGGCGAAATTGCGGACTCGGACTCAATGTTGTATTCCAACAGCGATTTGATCGTGAAAGTGGGGCCTCCCAACGAAAAAGAAGTCAATCTGATGCACGAAAAGCAGGTCCTGATTTCGGCGCTGCACCTCGGCGGAACGTCGCCCACGTTTCTAAAAAAACTGATGGAACTGGGCGTTACCGGAATTGGGTTCGAGTTCATCCGTGACTCCGACGGAACGCTCCCCATTGTCCGGATGATGCACGAAATTATGGGTACCATGGCGGTACAAACAGCTGCCAGGTTGCTCGAAAGCGCGGAGGGCGGAAAAGGGGTTATGCTGGGCGGAATTTCGGGCGTCCCCCCTTCGAACGTCGTCATTTTGGGGGCCGGTGTGGTTGGAGAATGGGCAGCTAAGACGGCTTTAGGATTTGGCGCGCACGTTATTGTGTTGGACAACGATTTGGGCGCCTTGCGCTCGATAGAGCATTATCTAGGTCGCGGCATAACCACCGCCATGGCCACGGAGCAATACATTTCACAAGCACTATTAACGGCCGATGTAGTCATTGGAGCCATGCTCACTGCGGGGCAGAAAGCTCCCGTTGTGGTTAGCGAACACATGGTTGCCTCGATGCGCAACGGCTCTGTGATTGTGGACGCTGTGATAGACCAAGGAGGCTGCGTTGAAACGAGCCGAGCTACCACGCACTCCAAGCCCACATTTCGTAGACATGGCGTAATTCATTACGCCGTTCCCAATATGCCCTCGAACGCTGCGCGCACTTCGACCTATGCCCTCACAAACGTTTTGGTGCCGTACGTCATCAAAATTGGCGAAGCAAACTCTGTGAACGAGGCGCTATGGACCGATGTAGGGCTTCGAAACGGGACGTACACCTATCGAAAGCACCTCACTAAAAAAAGCCTTGCCATGATGTTCGGAATGCCCCATCGCGACATTGAGCTTCTGATTGCATCAGGAATATAATGGCCAAAAGACTCCTCCTTTTATCGACTTCCAGAACCACAGGCACCGGATATCTTGAACACGCGGCAAGCCAAATTGAATGGCTCTTCGGCGAACGTTCAAAACGCATCTTATTCTTCCCCTACGCTGCCGTACGGTTTTCTTATGACGACTATGAAGCGATGGTAGCCAAGGGATTAGCGCATCACACGGTGGTTGGGGTACATCATTTCAGTAGTCTTACGGAGGCTTTCGAGGGAGTTGAAGCCATTGCCGTGGGGGGCGGAAACACATTTCAGTTGGTTTCGCAGCTGTATGCGGAAGGGATGATGGATGCCATTCGAGGCCGAGTTATGGATGGAATGCCCTTTCTTGGATGGAGCGCCGGCAGTAATGTGGCTGCGCCCAGGCTGTGCACAACCAACGATATGCCCATTGTCGAGCCGCCATCTTTCACGACGCTCGGACTCATTCCAGTGCAAATCAATCCGCACTATTTAGACGCACATCCGGATGGCCACATGGGTGAAACGAGGGAAGAGCGCATCCAGGAGTTTTTGGCTCTTAATTCGGAGACGCCTGTGATCGGACTACGGGAGGGCTCCATGTTAAAGGTCGATGGACGGACCATGTATTTAGATGGGACTGCGGGAGCCCGTCTATTTCGCTCAAAATTGGACCCCCAGGAATTTGATCCGGGAGCGGATCTGTCGTTTCTTCTATGACCTGCCCGGAAGTGTTCAGGATTCGTCTTTCTTCATGGGGCGTTGAACCCCGAACAAGGCCTAACTATGGAAAAGGTTTTATCCGCTGAGGCAACGCGTGTCTTAGGCGTGCTCATCGAAAAGGAACTCAGTACTCCGGACTACTACCCCATGACGCTGAATTCACTCGTGAATGGGTGTAATCAGAAGTCAAATCGACATCCGGTGGTAGAGTACGGGGAGTTTGACGTGCGGGACTATCTGGATGAGCTTCAACGCTACCGTTTGGTCGGACACGCTTCGGTTGCTGGGAGCCGTTCGGAAAAATTCAGGCACGCCACGGCGCAACACTTTGGGTTGGAAGTGCCCGATTTAGCCCTCTTGGCTAGCCTTATGCTGCGCGGTCCGCAAACAGTGGGTGAGCTCAGAACCCACACAACCCGCATGGCGGCTTTCGATTCGATTGAAGAGGTTTCCTCTCGTTTGGACGGGCTCATGGCTCGGGAAGAGCCGCTCGTTATGTCCCTCGGGCGCATGCCAGGGCAAAAAGGGGAGCGGTTTGCACACTTGCTCTGCGGCGAAGTGGCTATGGACGATGTAATGGCCAGCGGATCGGTTCAACAACCTGCGGCTCGTTCTTCGATCGCAGAAGAACTGGAAGAGATTCGTTCTCGGTTATCGTCCCTAGAGGAAGCGTTTGAGCAATTTAAAAAGCAATTTGAGTAGGATTCCGAGTATATGACACTTAAGAGTATATGACATTTAATAAGTCCGCCATTCATGCCCCTACTGGGACCACTCTTTCTTGCAAAGGATGGCACCAGGAAGCGGCGCTTCGCATGCTGATGAACAATTTGGACCCGGCGGTTGCCGAGCGTCCAGAGGAGTTAATTGTGTATGGGGGCGGCGGAAAAGCAGCTCGAGATTGGGCTAGTTATCACCGCATTGTCGAGACCTTGAAGCGGCTTGAAAACGACGAAACATTGCTCGTTCAGTCGGGCAAGCCGGTTGGTGTGTTTCGGACACACGAAGAAGCGCCGCGCGTCCTGATCGCAAACGCCCACCTCGTTCCAAAGTGGGGAACGTGGGACGAGTTTAGAAGGCTCGACGCACTAGGGCTTACAATGTACGGCCAGATGACCGCTGGGTCATGGATTTACATTGGAACCCAAGGAATTCTGCAGGGCACGTACGAGACCTTTGCCGAGTGCGCCAACCAGCATTTTGATGGAACGTTGGCTGGGCGGCTCGTGGTCACGGCCGGCTTAGGCGGTATGGGTGGAGCTCAGCCGCTCGCGGCAACCATGAATGGAGGAGCTTGTCTGTGTGTTGAAGTAGATCCCACTCGGATTCAACGCCGCGTTGAGACGGGGTACTGCGACGAACAAAGCGACAATCTTGATGCGGCGCTGGAGCGACTCTCGGGAGCCATAGCTCGAAAAGAAGCACTGTCCATCGGGCTGCTCGGAAACATTGCCGAGGTGCTTCCGGAGCTGGTTCGAAGAGGAATTGTGCCTGACATTGTTACAGATCAAACATCCGCTCACGACCTTGAATTGGGGTATATCCCCGTCGGATACACAACCGAGACGGCAGAAACGTTTCGATTGTCCGACCCTAAAGAATATCAGAACGCGGTGCTAGATGCCATGCAAGCGCACATCGGGGCCATGCTGGATATGAAGGCGGCCGGCGCCATCACTTTTGACTACGGCAACAACCTAAGGGGCCAAGTGGCCGACCACCGCGGAATGAAGCAAGCGTTTGATATTCCAGGCTTCGTTCCTGAGTTCATCCGCCCATTGTTCTGTAAAGGCTCAGGTCCTTTCCGCTGGGCCGCACTCTCCGGCGACCCACACGATATTGCGGTGACCGACCAGGCGGTGCTTGAGACCTTCCCACAAAAAGAGGCCCTCGCGAGGTGGATTCACAAAGCACAAAATCAGGTTCATTTTCAAGGTATTCCAGCTCGCATTTGTTGGCTGGAGTACGGCGAGCGGGCTGAAATGGGGCTCAAGTTCAACTGGCTGGTAAAGAACGGAAAAGTAAAGGCCCCCATCGTTATTGGAAGGGACCACTTAGATAGTGGCTCGGTGGCCTCTCCGAACCGGGAAACAGAAGGAATGATGGATGGATCAGATGCGATTGCAGACTGGCCCTTGCTTAATGCCTTGCTAAACACGGCTTCCGGCGCGAGTTGGGTTTCGCTGCACCACGGAGGTGGAGTGGGCATCGGGTACTCGATTCATTCAGGTATGGTAAGCGTGGCCGATGGCACAGAGATGGCCGACCGCAGATTGCTGCGCGTGTTAACAAACGATCCGGGAACGGGCGTTATGCGGCACGCCGATGCCGGTTACCCGACAGCTATCGATACCGCCAACGAGCGCGGCGTCGACTTACCGATGGTGAACGGATGAGCTATTCCATTCGAGTCAAGCATTTGTTTGCTGACATCAACGACATGATTTCAGGTCTGTCCTCCGATTATTCTGCTGTAACCGCATCTCGAAAAACGTTAGAAGGGTCTATTTCGAAGGGAGAAGCAGTTTACGGGGTAAACACAGGCTTCGGAAAGCTGGCCAACAAGCGCATTGGGTCTGAGCATCTGGGCCAGCTCCAACGAAATCTATTAATTAGCCATGCCGTCGGCGTTGGCGACCCGGTCCCAAAGGAAATTACAGCCATCATGTTGGCGCTCAAGGTGCATGCACTGGGTTTAGGCTTTTCGGGTGTTTCAGAGCGCACGTTTGAACGGCTTCTTACGTTTGCGCGCAACGGATGGGTACCCGTTGTGCCTTCGAGAGGGAGCGTAGGAGCATCCGGGGACTTAGCCCCATTGGCTCATATGTCGTTGCCGCTCATTGGGTTAGGGTATTTTTGGGGAGAGGACGATAAGCCAGTCCCTGCCATGGACGTACTAACGCGCCACGGCCTACAGCCCATTGAGTTGCAGGCCAAGGATGGGCTCAGCCTGATTAACGGAACTCAGTTTATGGCCGCCTATGGGGCGTACGTAGTGCACAGAGCCGTAAAGTTGGTTCGCACGGCCGATACATTAGCAGCCATGAGCTTGGAAGCGTTGCAAGGCAGCAGTACTCCATTTGATGAGCGCGTGCACGCCGTTCGGCCACATGTGGGCCAGAGAGACGTGGCAGAAAACCTGCGGGCTTTGTTAGTCGAAAGTGAGATTTTGGAATCGCATCGGGATTGCGGAAAGGTACAGGACCCGTATTGTCTCAGGTGTGTGCCGCAGGTGCATGGAGCGAGCCGGGATGCGCTATCGCATATTCTAAACACCATCGAAACGGAGCTGAACTCGGTAACAGATAACCCGCTTGTGTTTCCGGATGGGGACATCATTAGCGGCGGCAACTTCCATGGGCAACCCTTGGCGCTTGCCATGGACTATGCAGCAATCGCTCTGGCGGAGCTCGCTTCCATTTCAGAACGAAGAACCTACCTCTTGCTTGAGGGCCACGACGGATTGCCGCGTCTACTCATGACAGAAACCGGCCTCAATTCTGGCTTTATGATTCCACAGTACACAGCGGCCGCACTGGTTTCTGAAAACAAAGTGCTTTGCCACCCTGCTTCTGTGGATTCCATCCCGACCTCATTGGGCCAAGAAGATCATGTCTCGATGGGAAGTATTAGTGCGGTTAAGCTTTTGCAAGTGCTCAAAAATGTGGAGTATGTATTCGCGATTGAGCTACTAACAGCGGCGCAAGCCCTGGACTACCGGCTCCCGCTCAAGCCGGGCAAAGGTGTCGCGGCGGCGCACGCGGCTATTCGGTCTCGCATCCCGCACCGCGAAAAAGACTACCTATTTCAGGACGATTTAACCCCCAGCATTGAAATCATCCAATCGTCTATCCTTCAGGATGTCGTAGAAAAAGAGGGCTGTATCCTTGTCTAAATCCGGCGTGATCATTGACATTGGCTATTTGGCTACCTGTGCTGAAGGCGGGCTCCAATCCGACATTCATCCGATTCGTGATGCCGCCGTGGCATTTGAAGATGGGCGCATTGTGTGGGTGGGGGCTATGGATGCGCTACCAGATCGGTATCGTGTTTTACGCCAAACAAGTGCCCACGGAAAAACACTGATTCCAGGATTAGTGGATTGTCATACCCATTTGGCCTTTGGCGGTTGGAGAGCGGACGAATTTGGGATGCGCATTGAAGGCAAAGGATATTTAGATATTGCTGCCGCCGGCGGTGGAATCCGGAAAACCATGCGGCAGACTCGGGAGGCGGATTCAGAGGCGCTTTTATCCCATTGCCAGACCTATTTGAAGAAGTATTTGGCGCTAGGAGTTACCGCGGTTGAATGCAAAACGGGGTACGGCCTGTCAAAAGAAGCGGAGCTTAAGATCCTGCGTGTGTATCAGAAATTGCGCCTTGAGGGCCCAATAGACATCGTTTCCACCTTGTTGGCCGCGCATATTATCCCCTCGGACGAAAATTGTAATAGAGATTGTTACATAAAAATGATCGTTGAAGAGCTCATTCCGCAGGTGGCAAAAGAGCAGTTGGCGGAGTTCAACGACGTATTCGTTGAAGAGGGTGCCTATACCTACGACGAGGCGGTGAACATTCTGGAGGCCGGACTGGGATTCGGCTTACTTCCAAAGCTGCATGTGGATCAGTTAAGTGATGGCAGAGGCGGCGAACTCGCAGCGCGAATGGGAGCTATTTCGGCAGACCATTTAGAGTTTACTTCGCAGGCCGGAATTGAAGCCATGGCAAAAGCTTCGGTCACGGGTGTGTGCTTGCCATTTGCGTCGCTCTATTTGAACCAACCACCCATGAAGGCACGCTCGTTTATTGACGCCGGTGTTGAGGTGGCTGTGGCCACGGATTTCAATCCAGGGTCTGCTCCCAGTCAGGACCTACCCCTTGCACTCATGCTAGCCTGCACCATGAGCCGCATGACGCCTGCCGAAGCGCTCAAAGGCGCGACCCTGATCGCGGCAAAAGCGATCCGTCGCGGCGCGGAATATGGATCGATAGAAATAGGAAAGCGTGCAAATTTCGCAGAACTCGATGCACCAGATATCGATCATTGGCTGTATCATTTCCAGCCTGAATCGTGCGTGCGCACGTGGATTGACGGAGACGTAGTTTTCACTCGGCCTTAAAACGCCTCAAGACGAGAACTATGCTCGCCCCAACTTTTAAAGTAGCCTAGCCCATGAAAATCGCAATTATCACGACCGGTGGTACAATAGACAAGATCTATTTTGACGCCAAAAGCGATTACCACGTGGGGGACCCTCAGATCAAAGTGATCTTGGACAAAGTGGGAGCTACCTTTGAGTACGCCGTATCCGAAGTCTTTCAAAAAGACAGCTTAGACATTACCGATGAAGACAGGATTCTGATCGTAAACCGAATCCTCGAGTCCGACGCCTCCTCCTTTATTGTGACCCATGGCACCGACACCATGGTCGAAACCGCCAATGTATTGAGAGAGCACGTTCCAGGTAAAACGATTGTCCTAGTTGGTTCGCTTACTCCCGCTAGATTTAGAGAAACAGATGCGGAGTTTAATATTGGCGTGGCCGTTGGCGCAGTGCAAGCTCTTCCAGAAGGTGTTTATATTGCGATGAACGGGCAAATCTTTAACCCCGACTCAGTCCGCAAAAACCGGGCTGAAAACAGGTTTGAAGAGCTATAAAAGGCCCTTTTGAAGTCTTTTTGCCAAGTTTGCCGCGTTTGCCCCGCTTGACGGTACCGTACATCATTGAATGGACTCTCCCGTGCTCCACAAGACCCACTTGATTTGGTTTGCGAGCCTATTGTGGTTGGCCATGCCCGCGATAGGCCAAAA
>JABMOI010000252.1 GCA_013204185.1 bacterium
CGTTGCCGTTGCCGTTGCCGCTGTTTCCTGGGGAAGAGCCTTCTCGTCCATCCACTTCTATACCAAAATGATCCAAAACCAAACGAATATCATTAGCAACAGAAATTGAAGCGGAGCCCGCAAACAATAACCCGACAGGTCGTGTGTCGATAGAGCTGTCATCGGAGCTCGCAACTACTAATGCACCAGAGTCTCCACCTAAACTAAATTCACCTGGAGAAACAATGATTTGATTCTTGAAACAGGCAATACCTGCATTTCCATAACTCACTTCTACGGTTGCATTAAAAGCAATAACCGACCCAAAAGTAAGTCCGCTCGTGCGACCAAATTTTTGAACTTCCATCCCTGGCGTTGCAGCTATGGGAGATTTCCATGGAATGCCGTAGCCGACTGGGGGAGTTTCATTTAATAACTGACCGTAACCAGTTTCAGCAATTGCTGCGTCAATTGTGTTCACACATTGTCCGCTGAAATCAATAGGCTCGAAATCGCTTAATGTGGCGAATGTGTGATCTGTCTCGTTCCCTCCATCATATTTCCCAGGTTGAATGATGGAGCTGCCAACATTGCCCTGGTTTATTGAGGCAAAAACATGGTTATTGGAAAGAGCATATGTTAAGGCACCATCCGTTACTCTGGCGCCAATCGTACCTGTTAAACCATTAGCCATCCCTGCTGAAACCCCAATTGGCACGGGGCGGTCAAATTCCTGAGCGCCTAACAATGCTCCTGCTCCTCGAGCCATAATGGGAGCAGAAATCTCACCTGTAACGATCATTTTTACAGGAATACCGCTCGCTTCTGTGGGAACGATATTCTTTTTCTGTGCCGGCCATGATTGGACAGGTGTTTTCAAGAGAACAAGGATTGATTCTTGGCCTGAGTTAGAAACTGAGGTTGCTGTCCCTACAATTTCTTCGTGGGACAAAATGGCTGTCGTTAGGCTGTCCTGAACCAGAGTAGTCCGAGCGCTTACTCTGCTTTGAAGGATATCTCTCGTATTACTTTCTACCGTCTCATCGCCAGTTGTTACTGCATTGTCACATCCTGGGAATAGCAATATTGCAAAAACCAGTGATGTCAGTGCCCATTTAGAGATTAGTCGAAATTTCGAGGTGCAGGATTCTGATTTCATTATGTGTATGCTCCACTTAAACCTGACCATAAGAGTGATCGTAGTTTGGTATTTCTTTGGAGTACCTACGCATTTTAACGTATATGAATTCCTACCCCTTCGCCACTTACTGAAATAAGGAAACTAATAGGCTTTTACTGTCAGGCTTTCTCTAAACAAGAATGCGGGCTTTATCCTACAGAAACACAACAAGGTTGCGAGTGTAATTAGAATCCAGAATGGTCAGCTCGGGTTTCTGTCCACATCTTGCCTCATTAGAATTTGTACCCAGATGATACCCCCCTCTTGTTATAGTCAATAGTCTGAATTGACTATTCTATCAAATGGTCGGGTAAAACGGAATGCACCGTCAACAAAACACCGACTCAATAGCTAAGAGTGGGGACATTTTTTGACATCGGCTTTTGGCGAGTCAATTCAGTCCGCCTTCGGCGCGGACAACGCTCTTAACTGCTTCAATTGTTTGGCTGGTCAAATCGCTCGCGATTTCATTTTGTTGATGCGAGATCACACCTTCGCCGTCCAAGACCGTTATGATATTGGAGTGAGCAAACTCACCATCTGGCATCTGTTGGTAGCGGACTCCTAGGAGCGCTGCCATTTCGCGGACGTCATCGCCATCGCCAGTGAGGAGATTCCACGACGCCGGGTCAAGGCCCATTCGATCGGCATAGGCTAGGAGTTTCTGCTCTGTATCTCGATCTGGGTCAATGCTAATGAGAACGAAACCTACATCGGACTTCGCGCTACGCTGAATTTGTTGCATGGCGGACACAATCCGTGGACAAGAAACCTCACAGGACGTGTAGGTCATGGCAACAACTTGTGGCTTACCTGCTAGGGAAGACAGAGAGAGGGTTGAGCCAGATTGGTTTGTCCAACTTGATTCGACTTGATAGAGAGAATGGTCTCCAAGAACGGGCGTCTCAGCATCCAGAACCATGCCTGCAGCGTCATGCGTGGCCATATCATGCTCAGCCATGTCGTGGGTCTCGCTTTTGGAACAACCAGACCAGATCAAGACAAAAAGTAAAAAATAGATACGCATATTAAAGTGACCTGACGGTTCTAAAACCTAAATTTGATCCGCTGTAAGCGGCGGTTACGCTTGCCCTAAAGGCATACCGCATAAACGCGGCGTAGTCCGTAAAGTCGGACGCTCCAACCACACCGCTTCCACAGTATAGTTTTCGCTCAAGGCTGGCATCAGCCCGAGACTCGCCCGTGATGAGGGCAGAATTAAAGTCCGATACCCACTCCCACAAAAGACCATGCATATCCCGAATGCCCCAATAATTGGGAGGCGAACCTCCGACGTCGGGAAGAGGGTTGGGTTTGGGTTGGTTTGTGAGCGCCAAAAGGTTTTTCTGGAAATCCATTTCGGTTTTGCCGTCTGGTGATCGCAGGCCTGCGCTCCCAACGTATTCCCACTCTGCAATGGTCGGCAACCGGTTTCCTTTCCACTTTGCAAAAGCTTTTGCCGCAAACCAGGAGACATGGGTAACGGGTTCCTTGCGTCCTAAAGATCCCGGATTGAGGTCATCTTTCCAGAGCAGCAAGTAACTCTCTTCACTAAAAAGGGGGGATATGACAGATTTGCGCCACGTTGGATTGGCCGTCACGAACTCGAGAAAATCTCCAACCGTAACAGGATTTTCGTCCATATAGAAAGGAGCGAGCGCCACACCCTCAACATCGCCTCCGTTGTCGTACAGTGGCTTGTAGACTCCTCCTGAAATCAACAACATACCCTCGGGAGTGGTGTTTCTGGAGGTTTGCATAGCGAAGAGGGCTGCTGGCAATGAAATTGCCAGCAGCCCCAACAACACTATAAAACGGACTTGTTTCAAGGTCAGTGACTTGATTTTACTTTTGCAACGTCTGCAGGAACAGTTTCTCCGCCTTCGTTACCCCACGAGTTTCTTACAAACGTAAGCACGTTGGCTACATCTTCGTCCGAAAGACGAACACCTGGCATAACACCATTGTATTTGACTCCGTTAACTTCAATTTCTTCCGATAGACCGTTCACCACAACTCCAATAGCCCTAGCTGCGTCGGCCATCAAGAAATCAGATCCCGCGAGGGGCGGAAATACGCCCGCAATGCCTTGGCCCGAAGGTTGGTGACACGCTGCACAGTTCGCGGCAAAAATTCGAGATCCAGCTTCAATCCGTTCAGCCATATTTTGGGCTGGCGGAACGTTTGCTGATGTCACATCAATTTCCTGTATCCCACCACCCTCTGGTAGATAAACATGTTCTTCTTTTAGACCGGAGTAAATCTGTGCGTTTTCGTCGCCCGTTACGGTTAACATGGCCAGTGCGCCTTTATTGAAGGCCCTGAAAATGGAGTGATCCACGATAATGAACGTTCCTGGAACGTCTACCGTAAATTCGACCATGGCCGATCCACCAGCTGGAACTAGAGTTGTTTGAACGTTCGTATTTGCAACGCCACCACCTTCCGTATGAACGAGGTCGAATATTTCGCCGATTACATGAAACGAGGAAACGAGGTTGGGACCGCCGTTACCTACAAACAAACGAATCCGGTCCCCTACGTTGGCTGTGAGGGCTTTGTCTCCAGTGGTGGATCCAACTGAACCGTTAAACACCACGTAGTCAGGAGTTTCTAGGAGAGCTTTTGACATGTCGAATGGCTGAAGCCCAGCTTCTCCGTAGGCGCCCTGTGTATAAAACTCACTTTGCATGACATAGAATTCTTTGTCGACAGGAGGCAGGCCTTCTTTGGGTTCGACTAGAATCAAGCCGTACATACCATTCGCAATGTGCATACCAACGGGTGCGGTAGCGCAATGATAAACAAACAAACCAGGATTGAGGGCTTCAAAGGAAAAGACGGTACCCTTTCCTGGAGCTGTAAATGATGAGGCTGCGCCTCCGCCTGGTCCCGTAACTGCATGCAGGTCAATGTTGTGCGGCATTTTGGAGTCAGGATGATTGTTCAGATGGAATTCAACCTGATCGCCTTGTCTGACGCGAATGAACTTGCCAGGCACCTCGCCTCCGAACGTCCAAAAAGTGTACGCAACGCCGTCGGCGAGCCTACGAATCACTTCTGTAGTTTCTAATTCGACAATTACCTTGGTGGGGTAGTTACGGGTGATTGCAGCTGGCACAGCTGGCGCGTGGGTTAGCACTGCATTTTCTTCGCCTTGAAGTGTTTCATTCTTACATCCTGTGGCTGCAAGCATCAAGATCGTAAGAGAAAAAGCGAGGAGTACCCGCCAGCTTTGAGTAAAGATATCTTTCATAATATGTAATCCGAGTTGAGTGGTAGGCAGACTCTTGGTGTCTCGGCACAAAATGCTGGATAGTAGAGTCCATATTGAATTGCCATCATGTTAGACCACATCATCAAAACACAACGACACGGTTTCCCTCTGGTCCGTGGGCAGAATCGCCTCATAAAGGACGCGGGGGATTCTACTACATTTAAGACAAATAACTCTTAAATAAAAATATTGTTGCATACATAGGTCAGTTTTTGGCAACTTATACGAACATTTGTCTTGCCTAGGCAGTAATCCCTCAAAACAAACTGCATCGCCCAATGACTTGGATCAAAAATGCCATCATCGACGTGGCAATCACTGCCGTGATCGTGGCTTATGCCATAACAATGGCTACTTGGAGTTGGTGGATCATTGCCATCTACACCCCTCTAATGCTTTTGCTGAAGGTTTTCGCGCTTTCTGGTGCCGCTTCTTCAGTCCAACGCAAAGCAGACGACGTTCCGAGTTGGTTTTATCACGTGCTATATGCCGTGAATGTAGTCTTGCTGCTTTATGCTTCATTTCTATATGCAGCTATCGGTTGGGCAGCTATTTGGATTTTATCCGCTATCGTAGAATCCAAGAATAAGCCGAAGATGAAAAAGACATGATCCAATCTAGGACCGTGTTTTGCTGACGAATTACTTTACGCTCAACGCGTTGGTCGGTGAATGGAATGAACTGCTACTCCATTCAACCCTCGTAGACGGGTATTCTCAGCACAAAGGAAGCTTGATATTGGTGTTCATGGACGAAAAGGACCAGGTTTGGTCGCTTAATACGTCTGTTCAAGCTCCAAATCGGCATATTTTCGTGTATTCGGGCTCGAATCGATCACGCAAGAACGTGGTGGACGTTTTCCCGTCCCTTCGTAATAAGAGGGTCTCATCCATTTCGATTGCCGAGGGAGACCGGTTAATCACGTTCACGTTTGAATCCGGGGACGTCCTCTTGTTTGCTGTGTATGGGCCCAAAGCCAATGTATTTTTAAGACGCCCAAACACGGACCTCTCCGATTCTTTTCGTGGGTCGAACGTGGCGCCTCCTGAAGTCCGACCCGCTCCAGAATGGCCAACCGAAACCACCATTCACGACGTTTTAGCCAGGGGTGGTTCGATTAGCGGCCTCCTCCCCCTTTTCCCCAGTCAGCTCGTCCAAGAGGTATGGGCTCGAGCAGGCGGAACAGAAGATCCCCAAACCATTGAAAAAGCAATTTTCCAGCTGAAGGCAGAACTCGATGCTCCTCAAGGCTTGATCTATTGGGACGCTAATCGAAGTCCGCTGCTTTCGGTGATCCCGCTACAATCCCAGCAAACCGCACCTGAACTTTTTGAATCGGTAAACGAATCCGTTCGCGTATGCGCCCGAAGGCGTCTTGCCATCACCCGGTTTAAAGGTCTGTACGACCCACTGCTTGGAATCATTGAATCTCGAGCGGTTGGAGCTCAAAAAAGTTTAGATAGGGTAGTCTCTGAGCTTCAGAAACCGAGCCGAGCTGAAGACCATGAATCTGCTGGCCACTTAATCATGGCGCAGCCTAACGCCTTTGAGAAGGGGCAATCTACGGTCGTGGTCCAGGATTGGCTTAGCGGTGGCGAATCGAAAACGTTACCCATGAACCCAACCCTGTCCGCGATAGAAAACGCCCAGAAGTACTATCAAAAAGCCAAAGCCTCAAGACTGGCTAGGGAAAAGTCCATGGAGCGGCTCATGGGCCTAAAGAAAACTGCCCAAGAAATGGAGAAGCTTCATTCAGAAGCGTTGTCCTTGAACAGCGTAGAAGACGTCGAAGCATTTCAAAAGAAACACGAACATTGGCTAAGATCATTGACATCACAAATCAATTCGACAGACACCATACCGTATAGGCAGTACATCCTAGACGGTGGATACGAAGTTTGGGTAGGGCGAAACGCCAAGCAGAATGATCAGCTAACCATGAAGGATGCTCGCAAGCATGACCTCTGGCTTCATGCACGGGGCGTAGCAGGCTCCCACACCGTTCTTAGACTGAATAGTAAAACCGATGTACCGCCCAAATCGATTGTCGAACAAGCCGCTTCAATTGCAGCCTGGCATTCAAAAGCACGTCCAAGCGCCCTCGTTCCCGTGATCGTTGTGTCGCGTAAATACGTGCGAAAGCCTCGAAAGGCCCTTCCTGGAGCCGTATTGGTTGAGCGTGAAAAAGTGATCTTGGTTGAGCCCAAGATTCCTGAATAGCGTACCTTCCCATCTCTTCTTCATTTCATTTTTAGGCTGCCCCGTATGAATTGGTGGGAATCCATTTTTATAGGTTTCGTTCAAGGCTTGACCGAGTTCTTACCCGTGTCCTCGTCAGGGCACCTGGTTTTAACGCAGCACCTTTTGGGAATGAATGAAGCACAAGCAGATGTGCTTTTTGAGGTGATGCTTCATTTCGGAACCATTCTGAGTGTGTTTTGGGTGTACAGAGAGCGGATTTTTCAGTTAACATTTGGCTTTTTGACTCAAGCAAAACGTCCCTCTACGTGGGAAACGTCCTATGAATCGGATGATGACTTTCGAATGGGAATCCACATTCTGATTACACTGGTCCCGACATTCTTAGTGTATGCGGTGTGGGGTAGTCAAATTGAGGCCGCTTTTTCTTCACCCCGGCTCGCGGCCGGAATGTTACTGGTCACGGGCGTCTTATTGCTCCTTACGCGCTTGAGAAAAGCCCCTACTGGAAAGGTCACTGCACCTAAAAGTGTTCTTATAGGCTGCGCCCAAGCCTTTGCCATGATCCCAGGGATTTCCCGTTCAGGAGCCACCATTTGTGTTGCCCTTTACCAAAACGTGAAGCCAGAAAAAGCAGCTGACTTTTCCTTCTTGATGCTGCTGCCCGTGGTGGTTGGAGCAACCATATTCAAAGTCAGTGAAGCCGTCTCTCAGGCCACCGAGGCGGACTGGGCCCTACTTCTTTTGGGGACGGTTGTAGCGTTTTTCTCAGGCATCGTGGCCATTCGCATGGTCCTTAATTTTGTCCGAAAAGGCCGCCTGCAATACTTCGCATTCTACTGTTTTGCGGCAGGTACGCTGGGCTTAATCCTGATCTAGCTCAGTTTGACGGTGGAACGGGCCCGTGCATGCATAACGAGGCCACGAAAAAGGGTGTCTCATTTTGATAATAATCCCTTAAGATTCGCGTCCTGCGCCCGATAACGGTCGTGGGAGCCGTTCACATAGCGTGAAACGTGCGTCCGGATGAAGCCATCCAACCGAAATTTTCAGGACTATTCGAATGAAGTATCGCATCTTTGTGGTTGACGACGACCGGCATTATGCCCGCATGCTTAGCTACAGACTCGATAAAAACGCGAACTACCACGTCAAAGTGTTTCACAGCGGCGACGAGGTACTCAAAAGTCTGGATGAAAAGCCAGACCTCATGCTATTGGACATCATGATGCCAGGCATTGACGGCGTTGAAGTTCTTCGTCAAACCGTTACGAGGTACCCAGAAGTGCCCGTGATCATGGTTTCGGCGCAAGGCGTGATCGATACAGCCGTTGAAGCGATGAAAATCGGTGCATACGACTACATCACAAAAGGTCAGGACGACTTGGTTAAGCTTGACTCCATTGTGCGCAACGTACTCGAAAAAGTATCCCTAGAGCGCGAAGTCGAAAGTCTAAGATCAGAAGTCAGCCAAAAGTACCAGGTAGGCGGCATGGTTGGGGAGTCTCCAGCTATCAACCACGTGTATCGCATGATTGAAAAAGCAACGAGAGGAGATCTCACCGTTGCGATTCAAGGCGAAAGCGGCACCGGTAAGGAGTTGGTTGCCAAAGCCATTCATTACGCATCTGGCAGAAAACGTGGACCGTTTATCGTGGTTAACTGCGCAGCCATTCCACGGGACTTGATGGAGAGCGAGTTTTTCGGCCATGAAAAAGGATCGTTTACTGGTGCTCATGCCCGGAAAATTGGAAAATTCGAACAGGCTGATGGCGGAACCATCTTTTTGGATGAGATCGGTGAACTAGATCTAGATCTTCAAGCCAAACTGTTGCGGGCCCTTCAAGAAGGCGAAATTACACGTGTCGGTGGAAACGATACAATCGACTTCAGCGCCCGCGTAATCAGTGCAACGAACAAAGACGTCGTGCACATGATTCGAGAAAACAAATTTAGAGAAGACCTTTACTATCGATTGTTTCAGTTCCCAGTGCCGCTGCCGCCGCTTCGCGAGCGCGGGCAGGATCTGTTGCTCTTGTCGAATCACTTCTTTCGTGAGTACACAACGAAGCATCCTGAATTCAAGGGCAAAAAACTATCGACTGAGGCTCGGCGAGCCATTGCGAATCATTCATGGCCTGGAAACATTCGGGAGTTGAAAAGCGCCATCGAACGCGCCATTTTGCTTAGCGATTCAGCTGAAGTGTGCGCAGCAGATTTGATGCTGGCAGACATGAACTCAATTTCGCCATGGGCAGAGCGCATGACGCTGGCTCAAGCGGCTGAAACCAGTTTTTCAGCTCCGCGAGTGGAAGCACCGCAACCTGAATCCCATTCCGATAGTACACCGTTTTCAGGAAACGATTTCGAGGAAGAAGTTTCTTTGGAAGACAGCGACGGGGGAATTGTGTCGCTCGAAGAACTCAAGCAGCGTGCTGTGGAACGAGCATATAGGCTCTGCGATCATAACGTGGATCGCGCCGCAGTTGAACTTGGGATTGGTAGAGCAACCATGTACCGCTTGTTACGTAAGTTCGAGCTTATGGACTAAAAGGTACGCTGGCCTCTAACGATTGAAGTCTCCCGCGTTTCTTTTTGGCATTAACGGGGGACCCCATGCGACTTACTGATTACGAACGATCTGTACAGCGAGAAATCGAGAAATGGCAACATGGCGATGTTTCGCTAGTAGCCCAGGCAATGAATTGGGCGATGGCTCCAATGGACTGGGTGATTGAACGCGTTGTGCCAGAGGAAATTGTTGACCAAGCCGATAAAGCGATTTCTCAATTTTTATCGATGTTGAATGTGGGTTCTACCTGGACGTACGATCCAACTGAAGTCTTAAAGTCGGCCAAGAAACGGGGCATTGACGCGGCGTCTATTGTGGATCTTCAGAGCGCAGATCTTGCCACGCTCGATGGCCTTTCGGAAAGCTATTTTTCGGAAAATGCGATCATGGCCGCCGTTGAAGGAGGCGGAACCGGTTTAGGGGGAGCTGTTCTCATTGCCGCAGACATTCCGTTACTCTTTGGAATAAACCTTCGTTTGATTCAACAAATTGGCGCCTCCTATGGCTTTGATGTAAGCGGCCCCGAGTTTGGACCCCTGGTGCTTTCCATTTTCAACGTGGCCTCTTCCGGTTCAAAAGAGTCAAAAAACGCTTCTTTAAGAGAAATTACCGTAGCCGCAGCCGCCTTGGCGCATGCTTCAGGGTACAAAGGCAGGGTAAGCGGGACGTTCCGCGACCAAAACAGACATCTACCAAGAGAGATCGCTAAAAACATTGGCGGGCGCAAAATTGCCCAAATGATTCCTATCGCAGGCGCAGCCATTGGAGCCGGAATCAACTATTGGTTCACAACAGAAACAGCCGAAACAGCATTTATGCTGTTCCGCGCGCTGTATATTGAAAGGAAAGAGCGCCTTTAGCTCCATCACAGCCATTCGGCTGAATCATCGGAAGCCTTCGCATGCCACTAGTAGCTATAGTAGGTCGCCCCAACGTGGGCAAATCTACGTTTTTTAATCGCCTCACAGAAGAGCGCCAATCCATTGTTCACGACCAACCAGGCGTGACCCGTGACCGTATTTATGGCCACGTTGAATGGGGAGGACGCGTATTCTCCATCGTTGATACGGGCGGATTTGTACCCAACTCTGCCGATCGGTTCGAAGCAGCTATTCGTGAACAGGTCCACCTGGCCATCGAAGAAGCCGACCTGATCTTGTTTGTGAACGATGTGACTACGGGTGTAACGGATCTGGACCAAGAGATGGCTGCTGTGCTCAGGCGTTCAGACAGGCCCGTTTTGGTTGTCGGAAATAAGGCGGACAATGACGAACGCCGCTGGGAAGCCCATTCGTTGTACGAGTTGGGTTTTGATCACGTGTATGCGCTGAGTTCCATAAACGGGATGGGAACGGGAGACCTTCTAGATGCAGTTATCGCACAGTTACCCGAGGGTGAAGAGGAAGGTCAAGACGATCGTACGCGTATTGCCATTATTGGCCGTCCGAATGTGGGTAAGTCCTCGCTTACCAATGCGCTTCTTGGAAAGGATCGCTCTATTGTGACAGAAATTAGTGGTACGACGCGTGATTCGATTGACTCGACACTTAAATACCACGGCAGAGA
Organism: bacterium; assembly: GCA_013204185.1. Lineage (GTDB taxonomy): Bacteria > Bacteroidota > Rhodothermia > Rhodothermales > UBA10348 > UBA10348. Next base: position 10,774 of record JABMOI010000252.1, read on the forward strand.
AATTGTGTTGGTAGACACAGCTGGCCTTAGAAAGCGGGCACGAGTCAAGGAAAACGTTGAGTTTTACGCCTATTTGCGTACTGAACGAGCCATTGAGTCGTGTGACGTGGCCATCCTCTTGCTCGACGCCACCGAACCGTTGGAGTCGCAGGATATCAAAGTCCTGGCCCAAGCCGAACAAATGAAGAAAGGCTTGATCGTAGCCATCAACAAATGGGACTTGATTGAAAAAAATACCAAGTCGGTTGAGGAATACGAGAACATGATCAAAGACCGGCTGCGTACGCTTGATTACGTGCCCATTTTGACTATTTCAGCCGTCACCAAGCAGCGCGTTTTCAAGCTGTTGGACAAAGCCCTTCACGTAGAAGCTGAACGGCATAAGCGTATTTCAACGTCTGATTTGAACGAATTCTTGGCAACAGTGACTGAGCGCCATGCGCCACCGTTGTATCGAAATCAGCGAGTTAAAATTAAGTACGTCACCCAGGTTCGCACGGCGCCGCCGGTGTTCAACTTCTTTTCCAACTATGCAAAGGGCATTTCTGATGCATACCAGCGCTATTTGGAAAATCAGCTTCGGATTTGGTATTCGTTTGAAGGCGTTCCAATCAAAATGGTATTCAAGCAAAAGTAGGCTGCTCGATGGGTCCATCTGTCCTTTCCTGGCTGCCACCTCCCTTGAATCGTTTTTGAATTCACCTGAGAGTGAATCGGAATGCAACAAATGCACTATATTTGATCCTTCGGTATTTCGATTCTAGATCCTACGTCAACATGGCCGGCACACCCGTAAATACAGCCCGTAAAAACGAGCGCACCCTCAATTTTTGGGAGAGAATGTATCTTCCAGAAGTATTTAAAGGGCTTGGCTATTCGTTCAGGAAGATGGTCAAGGAACCGGTATACACGTTTCAGTATCCAGAAGAGCAATGGTATCCAAACGATAGCTACCGCGGCCGCCCTGTATTGGTTGAAGAAGAAGGAAAGGCTCGCTGCGTTTCATGCAACTTGTGCGCCCGCGCATGTCCTCCCATGGCCATCTCTATGCAGAGCCAAGAAATGGAAGGTCCGAAAGAGCGCGAACCAAAATGGTTCGAAATAAACATGTTGCGCTGCATTTACTGTGGTTTTTGTGAGGAAGTATGTCCTGAAGAAGCCATTGTGATGTCAAAAGAATATGATTTGACGTTTCAGGATCGGGATGAAGCAATTTTTGGTATGGAGCGATTGCTCGTGCCAAAAGAACGATTGGCCGATCGGCTGGATTTCTTGCATTCTCGCCAGAATCCTCAGTTTGGAAATGACGTCTGGGACTACCAGCGTTCCAACAATCGTCACTCATTGAAAGACAGTGCTTTCTTGGCAGGTCTAGCGCGCGAAATGGACGCGACAGCCAGTCACTAAAAGACAAAACACCACTCGCATGTCTGAATCGGCCCATTTTTCCTCGAAAAACACGGCCATAGTCGAGCAGCTGGCTTATTTAATTGACGAATTAGAAGCCCAGCGCCCTTGGATTACTCGGATTCCAGAGTTTCAGCTCACGGGCAAGCCCATGGATTCGACGCCGTCTTTGCTTGAGATGTACATCGAAATGTCTCGAATGGAATGGGATGAGTTTCTTCCAAGCCTAGGAGTCCCCAATCAACCTGGAAAAGACGACCCTTCCAGTATTTCAGAGGTCTTGGATCACATACAGGAAGGACGTCGTGCGCTCGTAAGCAAACTTGAAGCGACGCCCAGTAGTGACTGGTCCGATCTCGTCGAAGGCACCGACACCGACCTATTCACGTTTGCATTTCAGATTACCCAATCGGATAGTACTTTCTTGAAGTCAATCGCAGAGCGACTACACGAAAGTATGATCACCTTCTCTCGGTAACGTTTACGGCTAAAGGAAATCCTTATATCGATTTAATGTCCGATTTCAAAGACGGACACTTCGAACCGCTGTATCTCATGTATGGCGAGGAACGTTACTTCATTGACCGATTGCAGGAAGCCCTTCTTGAGCACGCTATCGCGCCTCACGAAAAGGACTTCAACTTAGATATTCTGTATGGGTCGGAAGTAGAAGCACAGGCGGCGCTTGGAGCATGCCGATCGTTTCCTATGATGGCCACACGGCGTGTGGTCGTTATTCGCGACTTCGACAAAATGAAAGAGAACGTTCTGTTTAAGGTGTTGGCTCAGCAGCCAAACCCAGCATGCGTCGTTTTCTTAGCCTGTTCGGGTAAGCCAAATATGAGTAAACACCCATATCGGGCGCTAAAAGAAGGCGGGGTGGCGGTGGAATTTAAGGCCCTCTATCCCAATCAGGTCCCGAACTGGGTCGAGATTTTAGCCAAAGAGAAAGGGTTTGCGATCGAGTCGAAGGCTGTACATATGCTTGCAGACTACGTGGGTCCTTCGTTGTCTTCCGTGGCAGCTGAACTGGATAAATTGGCAGCTTTTGTTGGCGATCGAGAAGTGATGACGGCCGAGGACGTTGTACAGGCTAGTGGTCAGACCCGCGACTATAATGTATTTGAATTACAACGGGTTATAGGTGAAAGACGCCTGGAAGACGCGATGCGAATCTCGGAACGATTGTTGCAGCAGTCCTCATCAAGCAGTGGCGAAGCGAATCGCATCGTTTCTGTCCTGACATCGTTCTTTATAAAACTGTGGCAACTGACAGGATTGCAGGCCGGGCGGGTTCCCGAAAACAGGATGGCTCCTTCTATCGGGGTTTCACCCTACATTTTAAAGGAGTATCTTAGCTCGCTGCGACGATATGACAGAAAAGCACTCGATAATGCTCTTTCGTGCCTTTTGGCGGCGGATTATGAGCTTAAAGGGGGCAGCCAGCGAAGTGAACGGTTGATTCTCGACCTATTATTTCGCCGGATTCTAGCATCCTGACGCCACATACTGATGAGGTTCACTCCTCGTATTGCCCTTTTTGAACAATTTTAGTTCGAATTAACAATATCCCCACAATATGGGACGTTATAAATTCGAGCTGAAACAAATTCGATCTAAGTGTTACGGACAATATGTCAGTGCTACGAAATATTGACGGGGTAGATCCCGCAGATTACCTATAAACTATGATAAACACCGAAAACGCAGGAAAGCTCAAGAAGCGGACGCTCACGGTGAAAGCGTCGGAATTCGGTTTGATTGGAAATGTCAATCCGAACAATCGGCATTTTGATGCGCTCAGTCAAATGAGCGATGAAGACCTCATGTCCCAATTTCAAATGGGGACAGTCGAGGCCTTTGACATTCTTGTTAGTCGCTACAAAGACCCGCTTACTAACTATATCTACCGCTTTCTCGGGGATATGAAGGAGTGTGAGGATTTGTTACAAGAGACATTTCTTCGGGTCTATAGAAACAGGCATTCGTATCGGCGAATTGCTAAGTACTCGACGTGGTTGTATACCATTGCGGGTAACCTAGCTCGTTCTGAATATCGTAAGCGCAAGCGTCGTCGGTTGTATTCACTTCAATCAGTGAATCGGGACGATGAAGAGTACGAAGTTGAAATTCCGGACGAAACATTCAGCCCAGACAAACACACAGAGTCGACCATCCAGGACTTCTTTATTCAAGAAGCACTGCGTCAGATTCCTGAAGAGTTTCGTGAAGTAGTCGTTCTTCGAGATGTACAGCAATTAGCTTACGAGGAAATTGCGGACATCACAGGACTGCCTATGGGAACGGTAAAAAGCCGAATCAACAGAGGTCGTACTAAACTTCAGAGCTTGTTGAAAGAAGTTTATAGCCCGCTGTCAGATTAAATATTGTCAGATTAAAATGTTGTCAGATTAAGTTCTGAGCATATTGGTTTGGCGCACGCGTCCAATCAAACGTTTTTTAAGAGGGCCGGTGGCATTTGCCACCGGCCCTCTTTGTTTGGTCACTATCGCATAACGATCATCGATTTCGATTCCGTTATACCCGGCCCCCGAATCAGGCCAATTCGTGTACCTATCCCTTTAATTTCCACCGCGATTATTTAAATGGTATGAGAACCTTCTTTTAACACATGTGTTGAGAATTAAGAACCCCCCACTTTCCAGCCGTTTATGCCAGAAAGCTACTACCCAGACTATTCAGAACATTCGGACGAACAACTCGACGAGCTCCTGTGCGAATACGTCGATGGTACAATGGACCCCACCGTCCGGGCGGCTTTTGAAGAATACCTATCGGTCAATCCAGAGTTGGCCCGACATGCACGCTGCTTGTGTGAGACACGAGTTATGTTGTGCTCTTATGGTTGCCGTCACCCCAAAGAAGAATCGATTCAAGATCAGATTCGAAAGCGGGTTGCAGGGGAGCTGGTTCGTCAAGATCGAACAGAAGCGATTTTCGTACAGCGTCTCGGTCATGCAGCCATGTTAACTTCAACGGTGAGTTTGGTTGTAATCTTGGCTATGGTCGCTGGATTTTCGGCTGCGCGTGGAGTGTATTCAGTCAACTCCTCCACTTCGATTGATGAAGACGGATCCATGACCCTTCCGGCCGATGCCTACTACAAGCCGGGAGCAGCGGTGCCTCTTGAATGGAGCTCTGATTTGGTCCGTTGGTCGTTTATGGGACCGTCCAGAATCTTGCCTGAGATCGATATGATTCCACTCGGATGGAGAGCCGCTCGCTTAGATTCCGTGAGCCGAGTTAGCTATCAGCTCGTAGCCTCACCCTAGTACACTACCGGCAGCCCAAGTCAAGGCGAGCCAGTGGATCATTGGCCGGTATGCAGCCGCCCGACGGAACGGATGAGGGCTGGTATCTCATTAGATTGGGATCCCTCAACGCGTCCCGAAGAAAAGAAACGAGGTCAGCTAATTCCCTCGCGCTGAGCGTTAGCGGATGAAACTGACTGGTAACCGTCCCAGCTGGCAAGGAGCGCTCTGGTACGCCAACGGCGTAGTAGTCTACCACTTCTTTAACAGAGCGGAACGTACCGCCATGGCCTAAGAACGGGGAGTCGTTCATGTTATATAGCTGAGGCACCTTAAACGTGTACTTGGACTCGGGTAAGTTTAAAAAGCCGCCCCGCCCCATGGATTCAGTTGGGGGACGCAATACGTTCGGTCCACTTAAATCTGGCATGCCAAGGGAATAAAACGCCATCGAGTTGAGCGCAGGGCCCGTATGGCAGTCAGAACACTTTCCTGGCCCAAAAAACACCAACGCGCCTCTTTTTTGGGCCTCGGTCATGGCGTTGGATTCTCCCTGGAGCCATCGCTGGAACGGAGATTTACTGGCCAAAACAGTGCGTTCAAAAGCGGCTATAGCCAGGCCTGCTTTCTCATCCGAAATCGGTTCTCCAGGAAATACTCGGTCCCACAATAATCGGTACTCGGAATTAGAACCGACCACCGTTTGCGATATATCGTCCATTCGATGCGTGTTCAAGGCCAGAATGGCTTGCGTTTCCACACCGTCATAGCCCAGGGCGTTCACGCGTGCATCTCCTTCGGAGTCCCAAAAGGCTTCCGACCCTTGGTTCGGACCGTGGGCTCCCGCGGCGCCAGACCACAGCATGACGCGTTGGTATGCCGAATTTAGTACGGTTGGAGTACGCAAGGGTTGAACGTCAACTTCGTCCTCGCTATACGCTAACGATAGCTGCCTCGCCTCGCCTCGCTGACCCCATCCAGAACCGCCATCCCCGATCGCCTGTTGACGTCCCGCCGCAAAGCCCGCTTGTGCGTGATGGCATGTCGCGCACGAAAACGTGCCTTTTCCAGAATTATGCAGCGCTTTCTGACTTAGAGCGGGATCATGAAACAGGAGTTGACCAAGCAAGACCTTGTCAGTCGTGAGCGGATTTCGGGGATCTTGAGGAATCTGAGCGAAGTCGTCACTGTTCGGGAGTATAAAGTTGTCTAACCTGCGCTGCCCATCCCGCGTGATCACCAATTCTAATTCATCATCCAATTCGCCCTGATCCACGGAGGCGGTGCCAGGCGTATCGCAGGCGGCAAAGAGCAATCCTGTCACTAGAACGTAGGCTATGAGATGGAGTCGATTCACTCGTCTTTTTATTGAAACTTGACTTCAAAAATCCAGACCGGTGACCAGTCTGAATAGCCGGCCGCGTTGAGGGATCGAATCTTCCACCAATACGGGTAGGTCAGTACGAGGTCTTCCACGAAATAAGAAGTGGTTTTTAAGCCCTCCAGATCCACTTCGTATAGCAGCATATCCTCGTCAATGGTCACAACAAGATGATAGGATATAGCTTCTGGAACAGGATCCCAACGCAGTATGACCGACGTTTCGTGTTCTTTAGATCCGTTCTCGGGAAATACCTGGTTCGGATAGCTTGGGAAAAAGGCTTGCCTCACGGGGGTGAATGAGTGGATGCTGGACCAAGGCCCCACGACTTCATTTTTTCCGTGCGCCCGGGTGCGCCAAAACAGTCTAACACCTTGGGTCAATCGATTTACAATATCTTCAGACCTGTCCAGAACCCGAGAATCGTGGATGAGATCAGTAAATTGATGGTTGGTAGAAACCTGTACTTCGTATTTTTTCGCATCCGGGATATCGTCCCAGTCCAGCAGCACGGAATCCGCTGTGTCCGATCCATTCAGAGGTAGCAATAGCACCGGCGAGTCTAGCTCGACGAGCGTTTCAGAGACCGGAGAATCGCATGCGACTCCAAAGAAGCCAACAAAAAAGAGGATGAGAACCTGCCAGTGGACGTTTGAACGGGTCAAGAACTGGGGCGAGGGAAGTCGATGGGACGGCCTCTCTGCTTTCATGTTTTGTATGCTGCCTAAAATCATAAGGATCGAGATGGGGCTACGAATCACTAAGCAGACAAGTTAGTCTTAAAACAAACAATTTCTATCGGGTAAACCCTGAAAATGCGTGGGGAATACGATTTGCCCTTGCTAAGTCTGCAAATGAATGGATCTAGGAATGCCCGAAACATTGATCGTTCAGTTATATTCAGTTTTCTTGGTGGTGCATCATTGTTTTCTGGACCTATGCTCCGGAGTCCGATGCCCTAGATTGTTTAGCCCCGAACTGTTCGTTAATCAGCACTTGAAGGCCTCATATGCACGCATTACTCATTCTTGCAGCTACTTTGTTGTCGTTATTTCCGACCCTTAACGTGAGCGAATCCGCATTGCGGGATGCTTACGGTACCTCCCTGATTATGGTAGGGGATGAAATTCTTGTCGGCGAGGTTTCAGGATTTAGCAATTCTGGAATGGTTCACGTCCTGCATGAAAATAGTCGGGGATCATGGGATGTAGTTCAGACCTTTGTCTCCAAAGATGCGGAAGTTGGAGATCGATTTGGAACTCAAATGGCCTATTCCGATGGATATTTGGTCGTCACAAGTCCTGGAGCTGCAACCAATGGCGGCGCTGTCTTCGTCTTCGAAAAAAATGTGGATGGCCAATGGGCGCAAACCAGTAGAATCGTGTCCAATATGGCGGGCGACGGATTCGGTTCGTCTATTGCTGTTTCGGGCTCGTTTGTGGCTATTGGTGCCCCCGGCGCAAATGGAAAAACAGGACAGGTGTTCATTTATTCAGCGGCTTCTGACTGGGGCAAAATGGCAACGTTGTCCTCAAAAACCCCCGAAGCGGGAGCAAACTTTGGGCAAAGTTTAGCATCGGAAAATGGGCTATTGGCCGTCGGTTCTCCCGGATTTGGTGGCAGTTCGGGTAAAATTGAAATGTATCGTCTTTCAGGCGATTTTGCCCACGCTGGCACGATTGACGCCGCAGACGGGGAATCTGAAATGCGATTGGGGAACGCGCTCTTTATGGCTTCCGGCAAGTTATATGCTTCCAATCCTAGAGCGCTCCGAGGAGCGGGTCAGGTTTCGGTGTTTGAAATGAAAGGGACTTCCTGGTCAATGACGCACGATTTGTCGATCCCTGGCGAGTCTGATGGCCCATCGTTTTTCGGTACGGCATTGGGTCAATCAGGAAATGAGATATGGATTTCGGCTCCTTTGGCGGAAGAGTTTGGCGGAGCGGTGTATCGCTACGATAGCAAGTCGTTCAAATTGCTTTCCACCATCAAAAACAGTCTGGAAGGTGGCCGAACACAATTCGGTACATCGATTGTAGTTGGAGAAAGTGTTGCAGCGATTGGAATGCCAGGAAACGATTATGGCCTTGGTTCGGCGGTGGTGTACGAAAAAGACAGCTCTGGTTCGTGGATGGAAATTGCAAACTACAATCGCCCAGTGCCTGATTTGCCAGCCGTTGCTGGAGAAGAAATTGAGTGCACCGAGGGCCGAGCAAACGGATACGCCTGTCAAAACGTTGACCTTGTTTCCTTCATACCGCTAAAAGACCTCCGTATGAATCGTGGAGTGCGCCTAAACGACGTTTGGGGCTGGACGGACGAGGAAACGGGCAAAGAATATGGCATTATTGGCCACATGGAAGCAGCCGTCTTTATTGACGTGTCGGATCAGCAACATCCCGTTGTGCTGGGGGAATTGCCTCGAACTCCAGGTTCGCCTGGATCGACCTGGCGAGACATGAAAGTATTCAAAGATCATGCGTTTATCGTGGCAGACGGTGCGGGTCAGCACGGGATGCAGGTATTTGATTTGCATCGGTTGCGCGACTGGAGTGGCACATTTGAAATGTATGAGCCCGACCTGCTGTACACCAACATTGCGAGTGCCCACAACATTGTGATTAACGAAGCAACGGGCTTCGCCTACACGGTGGGTAACAGTTCAGGTGGTGAAACGTGTGGCGGCGCGTTGCACATGATTGATATAAACGACCCTAAAAACCCCAAATTTGTGGGCTGTTTTAACGATCCTGCCACGGGAAATCAGGGATCAGGTGCAACGCACGATGCGCAGTGCGTTACCTACGCCGGCCCAGATTCAGAACACACGGGCAAAGAAATTTGCGTTGGTTCAAACGGGACGGCCATCAGCGTAGCCGATGTGACCAACAAAGAGAACCCAGTTTCAATTAGCCAAGGCACCTATCCAAACTCAGCGTACGTACATCAGGGAAGGTTCACGGAGGATCATCGCTATTTCTATCAGAACGACGAAGGCGATGAGACCGGCGGAGTGGTAGATCGTACGCGTACCATGATTTGGGACCTGACTGATTTGGATGAGCCTGAAATGATTGCAGAGTACTACGGCGACACCAATTCAACAGACCATAACCTGTACATAAAGGGCGATTTTATGTATCAAACCAACAATGCGAGTGGTCTCCGTGTGATTGACATCCACGATCGGGCAAACCCTGTAGAAGTTGGATTTTTCGACACGACTCCTAACAATAAGAACGTCGCGGGTTTTGATGGGACCTGGAGTAGTTATCCATACTTCCAGTCGGGAGCTATTTTGGTAACGTCTCGGCGTGAAGGTCTCTTTATTGTTCGGAAGAAGGAGTTAGACATCTAGCGTTTCGGCGCTCAATTCGCATAGTCTCAAAACTCCAAACCTTGGAGCCTAACGCTTTTCGACCTAATTTTGGTAGATTGAACCCATTTTATTCGGTCACCATTTCTTTCGGACCATACGGCACGACGCGTATCACACCTGAAAGCGTAACATACCTGGAAGCACATCAGCATGCAGCAACTTGAAGCGTCCTTGTTAGCGACGCAACGCGCTCCTCTCCTAGGTCAGATTTCCACCTTATTGAAGGAATCGACTGCAACTCCGGTAGACTTTTTTGCCACCATTGTGATCGTACCAAACACACCCAGTCTAGCTGGTGGCGTCGTTTCGGCCGATGTATACAAATCGCTTTCTGCCGCTGATTTCGATACGGTCATCTCCATTGCTCCGAGTGGAATTGGTGAGTTCAAACGAATTACCGCGTGTAGTTTGGAGCAGTATGCATCTCCTCTTGGGGATGTACCCGTGGACGACCGAGTGCGCAATGAGTTGTGTGACGAAGATGACGACATTTTTCTAGATGATAAAGGGCACTTCAACCACACTGGGCTTGACGTTCAGCTACCCTTTTTGCAGTCTGTTCTGGGTGAGTTCAGCGTGGTCCCACTTGTAATGGGGTCCGAAACGGTTGATTTTTGCAAAGAGTTGGGATCGGCTGTCGGCGAAATTATGTTCAACCGTAATACGTTGGTCGTGGTTTGTGTTGACATCGTGAGGGCGACCCCCAAGGGTATGAGCTTGTTTAGCCAAGCGCTCGATGTTTTGGACGTTCCACGCATGATGACCTTGTTAAACCAGGAAAATGAAATCCTAGTTCAAGGCAAAGGCGGCGTCCTCGCGGCCATGATTGCGGCAACCCACCGCAGGTATACTCGAGTTCATGTCTGTGACATGGCAGCTCCTGACGAAGGCACCCACGGTTTTGTAGGTGCACTGATTGGTCGCGGTTAATATGAGGGCCGACTCTCGAATATCGGGAGTACCACGGAGCCATCTGCCTAATTTGGATGACTTTTCGATGGTTGGAGCGGGATCTCTCGGTCGCGTTTTGTGCCGTTCGCTGGTTCAAATTGGGATGCGATTAGATCAAGTTGTTGCCCGCTCCAAAGCTTCAGCCCAGCGCATCGTTCAGGAAAACAAGACGGGCGGGGCCATCGAGTTTTCAACTCTCAAACGTCCAGAGTCTTCTCTGCTGCTACTTTGCGTACCAGACGATGCCCTGGCAACCGTGAGTAACAGGTTGGCACGCCTCGGTAGTTGGAAAGGGATAACGGTGCTACATACTTCTGGCGTTCACAATAAAGATGTGCTTAGGTCGCTTTCTGATCAAGGAGCAGCGACGGGGTCTTTCCATCCACTGCAAACCTTCCTAGGCGATGAAGACCGTTCAGCCTTCCATGGCATTACGGTTGGTGTTGAGGGCGACGAAGTGGCGGTGTCCTATGGCAAGAGCCTTGCCAACAGTCTGTTGGCCGAACCGTTGGAAGTACCCAGTGAAGGAAAAGGGCTGTATCATGCGGCCGCGGCCTTAGCTAGTAATGCGGCCGTAACGCTTTTGGCTGTTTCCGAGGAAATGTGGGCAGCTTCCATTGGTCATTCGTCTAATTTTTTAACCGCATTGGGTCCTCTCGTCGAGCAAAGTGTTAAAAACACATTGTCGAAAGGCCCAAGCGCTGCGCTCACAGGACCCATATCCAGAGGGGACATTGGCACGGTCACGGCTCACCTCCAAGCTATTTCGAAGACCATGCCGCACATGAAAGCTTTGTACGGGTCCATTGCAACGGAAACGGTTCATTTGGCCATGCGTTCGGGACGCATCTCGGCCGAAGTCGCAGTTGCCCTCCTAGATGTGATTAGCGATCATTTATCCGGGGACGATTCCATCGAACAACACCCATGAAACAAGAAAAGGATGCATTGGAGCGGATTGTTGCCATTGTGGCTACCGTCCCGCAAAACAATGCAAGGTTTGTATCTGTCGTAACCATTATCGGAACGGTGTTACGACGGGTATTGGCTGCTGAAAAAATGCTGGAAGGAGCGTCCATTTCGCTGGCTCAACGTACAAAAATGAGTCAGCTGAGAAACGAGACATCCCGCATGATTGAAGTGCTCGGTGCAGAAATGCCCAAACAGGTCTCGCTTTCCAAGGTGATAGCCACAGAGGAAGGCTCTTGGTGGTTTGCGCTTTCCGAAACGACGCACGTCTTAGAGGAGAGTGTAGAACAGTTATCCGGGATGGTTTCTCGCCAAGAAAAAGGCTCCGCGGTCCGAGATCTTACTGCGCTTTGCGTTAGCCTATTAAGAGATCACTACAACACATACATGTTGGAATCAAGAAACTGGATGGACGGGTAAGCCTGTGAATTGAATGTCATTTCGACGTATTTAGAGGAACCGCCTCACTCGTCATCCATATGGCGATCCATCTGTCCGTTTTGTTTTCCCTGTTAAGAATCACATGCCACGATTTGAACCGATTATAAAAGCACTTTGGGTAATGGCTTTTTTGCTGTTTCCCGTTTCAGGATGTGCTTCACAAGACAGTCAGCACAAGGACACTAACTCAAACGACCAAGCACAAACTGCTGAGAAAACCGTTATGCCACCAAGCTACTTTGAAATTCAGACCAACCACGGGAAAATGGTGGTTAAACTGTACAATGAGACCCCTATTCACCGGGACAACTTCACCAAATTGGCCACGGAAGGGTTTTTCGACGGAACGAGCTTTCATCGTGTAATTGCTGGGTTTATGATTCAAGGCGGCGACCCCAATTCAAAGGACGACGATCCATACAATGACGGAATGGGAGATCCTGGGTACACGCTCGAAGCCGAAATCACAGCAGATCTAATCAACCGTCGCGGCGCGTTGGTCGCCGCACGTCAGCCAGACCAGTTCAACCCTAACCGCCGTTCCTCAGGGTCTCAATTCTATATTGTACAGGGACAGCCTATTCCCGAAGAAGGGCTGACTCAGATGGAGCAGCAGATCAGTACCGCCATTGGCAAACCATTCTCCTATACCGATGCGCAGCGCGATACGTATATGACACTGGGCGGCGCTCCTTGGCTCGACATGCAGTACAGCGTATTTGGAGAATTAGTCGAGGGATTCGAAGTGTTGGACACTATCGCAGCTTCAGCAACGCCTAGGTCTACCGGCCAGGGCGACCCTAGACTAGCCGACATGCCCTTAGAACGTGTAGAAATGAAGGTTACTCGCTTGGAAGAGTACACCCCACCGAGCAATTAAGATGTCTAGAGAATACTCAGAGCAAGAAGTTATCCGAAGAGATGCTAGGGCCCAATTGGATGCCGCTGGCTTTCCTCCTTACGGCTATTCGTGGGACGTGACGCATCATGCCGCGTCCATTATTGATGACTTTGATGAAACCCTTCATCAGCCGGTAGAGGGCGTCGCGAAGGTACCTTTTCGCGTATCTGTTGCAGGCCGCGTGATGTCGATGCGCATCATGGGCAAGGCCGCGTTTTTCAACTTGCAGGACCAGAGCGGACGCATTCAGGTCTACATTTCCCGGGACGATTTGCCTGAGGGATACTACAATACCATCTTCAAGAAATTGGTAGATATCGGGGATGTAATTGGCATTGAAGGGTTCGTGTTCAAAACCCGTGTGGGCGAAACATCGGTCCATGCTCAGCGCTTCGAAATTCTTGCTAAAGCGTTGCGCCCCTTGCCGATAGAGAAAGAAGTTGATGGCAAAGTATTCAACGAAATCACAGACAAAGAATATCGGTATCGTCAGCGGTACGTAGACCTCGTGGTTCATCCCGAAGTGCGCAAGACATTCCAGCAAAGGGCCCGCATGATTACCACCATGCGCTCGTTTCTGGATGAACGAGGATATGTTGAAGTGGAGACGCCGGTGCTGCAGCCTCTGTACGGTGGAGCCGCGGCGCGCCCGTTCACGACGCGCCACAATGCGTTGGACATGAAATTGTACTTGAGGATTGCCGATGAGCTCTATCTCAAGCGTTTGATTGTTGGCGGGTTTGATGGCGTGTATGAGATCTCGAAAGACTTCCGCAACGAAGGGCTTTCCCGATTCCACAATCCAGAGTTCACCATGATGGAGCTCTATGTAGCCTACAAAGACTACAATTGGATGATGGATTTGGTTGAGGAAATGGTTGAGACCATCGCAACGGTCCTTCACGGATCGACAGATTTGACAGTAGGCGACAACACCATCTCATTTGCCCGTCCATGGAAGCGTATTCCGCTATTTGAAGCCATCGAGGAGAAAACAGGTCACGACCTATCGGGCCTGTCTCGGGACGATTTGGCAACGGTAGCAAAGAAACTGGAACTAGATATTGACGACACGATGGGCAGCGGGAAACTCATTGATGAGATTTTCGGAGAGTTTGTCGAGCCGCACATGATTCAGCCCACGTTTATTACGGATTACCCAATTGAGCTGAGCCCGTTAGCTAAAAAGCACCGGACGAAAGAAGGCTTGGTAGAACGCTTTGAAGCGATTTGTAACGGAAAAGCGCTGTGCAACGCGTTTTCTGAGCTCAACGATCCAGACGATCAGCGGTCTCGTTTTGAAGATCAGGTAGGCCTGGGTATGAGAGGAGATGCCGAAGCGATGCAGCTCGACGAGGACTACCTAAGAGCACTCGAATACGGAATGCCTCCCACGGCAGGTTTAGGAATCGGAATTGATCGGTTGGCCATGCTCATGACCAACTCGCGTTCCATTCGAGACGTCATTTTATTCCCGCTGCTTCGCCCAGAAGTTGAGGAATCCGCGGCCGAAACCGAATGAATCCGGCGCTCCCCGCTATCGGATATGTAGAACTGATTCGCGAGAATTCAGCATTCCGGAAATTGTGGCTGGGAAACGTTGTTTCGCTATTTGGGGATTGGTTTAACACCATTGCCCTGTACGCGCTCATTCTGAACCTAACCGGCTCAGAATTCGCGCTGGGTGCGGTTTTTATTACCAAGATGTTGCCTGCAGCTCTGGCATCGCCGTTAGCTGGCGTCTTAGTAGATCGATTCGATCGGCGCAAGACCATGATTGTGTCGGACGTGTTGCGGGCGGTTATCGTTCTGGGGTTTTTGGTTGTAGATGAGCCGAATGAGGTCTTTTTAATCTATGTCCTAACTGCCGCTCAGGTGGTCATAGGATCTGTTTTTCGCCCCGCTCAAAACGCCTCGATCCCCAATGTCACGAGGAAGATCGACCTTGTGACGGCCAACACAATTATGGCAGCGACATGGTCTGTCATGCTGGCTATGGGGGCCGCTCTAGGTGGGTTTGCAGCAGAAGTTTTCGGTTTGAAAGCTGTGTTTGTGCTGGATAGCCTGAGCTATTTGCTTTCGGCGTGGTTCATTTATCGGACGGCAATCCCTTCACCCATTGATCACGCCCCAAAGCCTCCTTTATTCAGATCAGCTCATCGGGAAATAAAGGAAGGATGGAACTACATCCAAGCACATCCAGCCATTCGGCGGATGGCTACGGTCAAGGCGTTTTGGGCTGTTGCAGGCGGGGGATTGGTTTACATGTTGGCACTCGTTGGGGGCCAAGTGAATCCCCTGCACCAGGCCGCTTCCATCGGGGTTCTCTTTGCCGCGCGCGGCATTGGGACCGCAATCGGTCCCATCGCCGCGCGCCACTTTTTCACTGACGAACGCTCTTGGGTCATGGTGCTGGGCAGCAGTATCGTGCTAACGGGAGTGGGCTACATAGCCGTTGGCCTAGCCCCCTTTACGCTCATTGTGGCCATCCCTGTTCTGCTCGCTCATGCTGCGGGTGGCTCGAGCTGGGTGCTGTCGACCGTGCTCCTGCAGAAGCGGTCACACGATCGATTCCGGGGACGCGTGTTTGCAAACGAATGGCTTTTTGTGATGGGAACTGAGACGGCTTCTATTCTCGTTGCGAGTCTCGTTCTTGAAATGGGACTCCTTTCGCTCAGAAATACCGTTTTGGGATTTGGAATGACCTCGGTCGTAATCGGTCTTTTTTGGCTAATGAGAGCCGTTCCGTCAGAAAAAAACGATTATCTGACAGGAAATGTGCCAGAATCGTAAAAAGTGGCACTGATTTAGCAGTTCAGGATGTATTACTAAACGTTGCATTCTCGCTGCATGTCACTCGACGCCTTACTCCACTTCATTTCATCCAGCCCAGCTCCAGATCAACACGATCCAGAATTGGCATTTGCTGAAGTGGCGCCCAACGGTTCTGTTATAAGTATCAACCCTTTCGGACGGCTGTCTTGGGGGTGGCGTGTAGGATCTGTTCTGCCTCACGATTTGATTATTGCGCTGGATAGCGTGAACCAAGACGACCCCGTCGAACTACCTCTCACCTTGGGCGGACTGTATCTGAAGGGATTGGCAAAGAGAGAAGGGGAAGGATGGTTTGTTATTGGATACGAACCTGAGGACACAGGTGGAAAGAGGGATCAGTTTTCTTTCCGTGGTTTGATGGATAGGCTACCTCAACCCGCCGTGAGCTTGAATGTGGCCGGGCTCTCACGCTACGTGAACGAAGCCACGGCGAAGGAATTTGGCTCGACACCAGGTCAGCTACTTGGAAGGCCCATTTTATCTGAGATCATTCACCCGGAAGATCGCTGGAAAATTGCGGAGCTAATGGAATTGGCAGCCAAAGACGGTTCTTCCCACGCATCTGTGCGATTTGGAAGACGGTCCAAAATCGGTGTTTTACATCTAGTCCAATCGTTTGGAGAGGAATTTCAAGCTGTCATCCTCCCCATGGAAGACGAAGAAGACCTCATCAATGGCTCCTACGTTCAGGAATCCATTTATCAATCCTTCCTTGAACAAGGCCCAATTGGCGTTTTGTACTTGGATACGGATGGTCGCGTCACGTTTGAAAATCACTATTTCAGAGCACTAGTCGGCGAAGAACCAGAGTCGTCTTGGCTAGGCCTGACCCTGCACGAAGTAGGTCACTTGACCCCAGAGTCTGCTTCGAAAATTTTGGCCGCCACTCGGCATACGTCGGCTCAGAAGCTGCAGCTTGACCTCATTGATCCTGCAACGCGGAAAGCACACAAACACATTCAAATCCACGCGGCTGGGATTCTTCATCCCGATGGAACCTTGATCGGTTCTACGCTCCTTGTGGAAGACCGAACGGAATGGGTCCGACAGGAAAAAGAATTGGACCGGCTTGAGCGCAGTGAAAAAATTAGGAGCGGCCTCAGAGAGTTGGCCACGACATCACCCCATCCAGGTACCTTCCGAGACGCTGCAATCCAACTTATGGGTGATGCAGTTAGTGCTCAGAGGTCAAGTTTACTGGGCTTATCGGTTGGTAAAGACCGTATGGTGGAAGTCGCTGGATGGTCTGCGTGCGAGACTTTTCAAGCCCCAGAGTCTATCGATAGAGCTGAGCTTACCTATTTCGAAAACATGTCTTCCGGGCAGTTTTTGCACCAATCCGATATCGAAGGGTTTGGTATCTGCGACCGCTTTGAATCCAAAACGTGTTGGCTTTCCCCTGTTCACGACAACGGGCAGTTTGCAGGATTTCTCTTTTTTGGCTGGCGAAACGAAGCACAAATTCCGGACCATTGCGATGTATCGTTCATCCACGACATGGTGACCTTATTTGAGTCGCTCTATTCCTGGATTCAGCTTGGGGCACGGTATAGAACAACTGTGGCTTCCATTGACGATGCACTCTTTGGATTTAGTTTCTTTAAAGACGGGTCGCGAAAGTATCACTTCGCAACCAATCAGTTCGAAACGCTGACGGGTTACTTACCCTCTCGGATTATGGACGATGGCGACGATTCCCTCGATTGGGCGTTGCACATTGTTCACGAAGATGACCTCTCTATTCTTCGTACCCACAACTTGACACTGCTTGAAGGACATGAAAGCCGCGTAACCTATCGGATTCATCACCATGATGGTTCTATTCGGTGGTTGCGTGAACACGCCACACCCAGACGAGATTCAACCGGTATGACCGCCGTAAACGGGATTATTTCTGATGTGTCTGAACAGAAGGCCGCCGAACTTGTTTTGCTTCAAGCAAAACGAGAAGCCGAAGCCTCTGATCGCTCAAAAACAGCGTTTATTGCGACTCTGAGCCATGAAATTCGCACACCTTTAGGGGCTGTGCATGGTTTTACTCAACTCTTGGAAAAGGAAATGGAGGAGTTTGAAGAAGAACTTTCGTCCGACCTTCCCGATCAAATCCGAGAGTTTATGACAGCCATCTCGGAGCGATCACAGCAATTGTTGGCCTTAGTAGACGACCTCTTCGAGCTGTCCAATATTGAAATGGGAAAAGTTGCCATTCAAGAAACAGCCGTTGCGCTGCCTGCTGTGGTTCGAGCAGCGGCCGAGAAAGCACGAAGTGGAGCAGAACGCAAAGGCCTCGAACTTCACGTATCGATTCACGAGAATGACATACGCATTTTTGGAGAAAGCCGTCGTCTAACTCAAGTGGTCGACAATCTGTTGTCAAACGCTGTGAAGTTCACCGAAGAAGGTAGCATTCACGTAGGGGTATCCACTCGAGGCGATCGAGCCGTTATTGAGGTAGAGGACACGGGAGTCGGTATTTCTCCCGACTACGTAGATCGACTGTTTGAAGCGTTTTCACAGGAAGAAGACTGGAGAAATCGTAAATATCAGGGTACCGGCCTAGGACTGGCCCTCGCGAATCGGTTGGTTGATATGATGCATGGCAACATTGAAGTCGAAAGCGAAAAAGGAAAGGGCTCCACATTCCGGGTTAGTTTCCCGATGGTTACTCCTCGGCTTGATGCCGTTTCTGCTCGTTCTTTTGAGCGTATTGCACGTTTCGAATAAACCCATCCCATTTGGTTCGTTTTACGGCGCTCTTGCGGAAAGTGGCGCTGAATTCTTCTTGGGTCAGTTCGGCCCATTCTTCCAGCGGAACGTTTATTCTAGCGGCTTGAGGAGCGTATCGGGGCTCAGAAGATTCCGTCCTGAACTTATTCCAAGGACACACCTCCTGGCATACATCGCACCCGAAGATCCAATTGCCGTGGCCTTCGTGAACCTCTGTGGGCACGTCGTTTCCACGGTGCTCGATCGTGTTATACGATATGCACAAATTGGCATCCACCACGTAGGGCTGCACAATGGCGTCCGTTGGGCAGGCATCAATACAGCGAGTACACGTCCCGCAGTGATCCAATATGGGCCCATCGGCTGCTAGGTCTAGGTCTACAATGAGCTCGCCAATAAAAAACCAGCTACCGTGCTCGGGCGAAATGAGGTTTGAATGTTTACCAATCCAGCCTAAGCCCGCTTTCGCTGCCCACGCTTTGTCCATCACCGGTGCCGAGTCTACAAAAGCGCGACCCGTACATCCTGGGACTTCGGCCATCATCCAATTTAGAAGCTCGAAAAGCTTCTCTTTCATAACCAAATGATAGTCTTCGCCTAGTGCATACCGGCTGATTTTGCCAATGGAAGGGTCTTCTTGTTGGTCAAGCGGGTGGTAGTAGGACTGAATCACGGATACCACGCTCTTGGCGCCTTCTACCAATTCCCTAGGGTCAACTCTCTTTTCCCTATGGTTATTCATCCAGCTCATGGAAGCCTGATACCCCCTGGCTAGCCATTCTTCCAATCTAGATTGCTCCTGGGCGAGGCTATCTGCCGTGGAGATACCGCATGCCTCAAAGCCAAGGCTCAAGGCTTTGGCCTTGACCAAATCGCTAAGTTCTTTGGGAGGTCGGGAGCGGTGCATTTCGGACAGACGATGTTTAAACCGTTCCTACCGAGCTTAGCACGTGTAGTTCTCCCCTTCAGGGTACTCCTTTACGAGTTCTGTCTTGCGAGCTTGATTCCCGTTAGGGCAAGCGATAGAGCAGTGAGCAGTCGAACGGAACGGTTTCGACTTTGTGGTTCTCCACGCAGCCTTTGCCGTCTTTTCCTTTCGGGCATACTTCGGGTCCTATGTCAGATTCCACCGTGAAGCGTTCCGCACTTAGGCCGGCCCCAACATAATAGTTGAAGATGGTTTCGGCGCGCTGACGAGCTATGCGCAGGGCATAGATGTCTGCATCGGTTCCGCTTGCATAGCCAATAATGGATACGCAACAGGTTGGATTGAGACGCAGTGCTTCAATGTTTTCGTCAAGCGATTCACGCGACGCTTTGGAAAGGTCGATGGTGTTCGAGGCGAAATAGACGCTATTTAGCTCAATGAGTGTACACACACGCGGTGTGCGTGGCAGTGGTGGATCGTAGCCAGGAACGGCAAGTGGTGGGGGAATCGGAGCTGGTGGTGGAGCAGCGGTTGGTTTGTTTCGAATACATCCTCGCAAACCTGCCATAATGAGGGAGGTATTGTGGGGTTCGTAATTCGTCTCATTGCGCCAAACATAGTTCAGATCCCAGCGATAGCTGGCTTCGGCGAAAGCCGACCAGCACCCGTTAAACGCAACATCTACACCAATCCCAACGGGAAGGTGATAAACGGATCGCTCTGGTCCGGGAACGCCTCTACCCGGTAGGTCAACATTGTTTTTACTATCTGCGTTGAAAAAGTCGGCAGTGGTCGCGCCAAATCCAGTGAAAACGTAAGGCAGCACACGGCTTTTAGAGCCGGGACGCAATGTCAGGACGACCTCTGTTTCAAACATGAAAATGTGGCTGGTCAGGAAATTGTTTTCGCCTGTACCCACAAGTTTACGTCCATCTTTGGTGCTTAAATTCGTAACCAAGGCCATGCCTCGGAAGAAGAACACGTCTTTCTTAAGCGGAAACGAGCCTAGGAAAACGATCGCGGGGTCGTGTTCACGGACAAAGTTATTGGGTGCTCGTTGCTGCAATAAATCAATGGGGCCGTGATACGTAAAAAAGCCCAACCCCACTCCAATGTGAGCCTGTGAGTCACGAAACTGATTGCTTTGCGCATGTGCCGTTGATGCGGATAGTCCGATCAATAGCAGCCAAAACAGTATGTGTCGAAGTGAAGTTCGCATTCCTGATAGAGGGATAAATGTGATTGCGCCAGCCAAATGCACAGTAGCGCTAACCAACAGGCAAGCGAATGGTACACGGAGACACTTAATTGAGGTATCGTCCGCTCTCTAGTTTTCTGAAACAAAAAAAGGGGAGTGCCATGCGGCACTCCCCTTTTACTAGAAGGAAGGATCAGATAAATCCTTCCAAGTCTGAACGAATTCGCTTAGCGAACTACCATCGTGTCTACGCGGCGGTATTGAGCCAAGCCTTCTTTCTTGCTGGTCAATCCTTCTGCGCGACCTTTACCAACGGTCACGATACGTGCAGCTGCAACACCGTTGTTGGTGTAGTACTGCTCGACGGCGCGGGCGCGGTCTTCGCTGAGTTCTTGAGCGCGGCGTTCGCCAGGAGCTGAAAGTCCTTCAACGCGAACGTTCATGTTCGGGCACTCATTCAAGATTTCTAGGTTTTCGCTCAATGAGCCACGAGCGTTGTCAGATATAACTGAAGAGTTACGATCGAAAAGCGCTGCACTCAACTCAGTAACTTCTTTACAAATCTGAGCTTCGTACATGGCGACTTTCAGCGTCATGGTACGGGAATCAGAACCTGCTTTGTTAGAAACGTTAAGCTGTACGGTGTATGATCCTGCTTTGTCAAACGTGTGGGTCGGGGAAGCATTGCTGCTTGTGCCGCCGTCTCCGAATGTCCAAGCGTAAGACATCGGCGTGTCGCCGTTAACTGATGCAGAGAAGGTAACAGCCGTTTCCGTATCAGGAGAGTTGTTGCTCGCGCGAAGGCTCACAATCGAAGCAGCAACTGCTGGATTTACAACTACAACCGAAGCCGTGGTAACGTCTTTCGATTTTCCTTTGCGATTTGAAGCGGTAGCCGTTACAGTGTACGTCCCAGCTTCAGGAAAGGAGTGGGTTGTTGAAGCGCCTTTAGACGTTTTGCTGTCGCCAAAATTCCAGGAGATATCTACTGGTAATTTTGCTTTCTCGTTGGTTGCAACAGCGAAGTTGCCGTTCTGATTTGTCTGGAGACTATCAGGTGCGGTCATGGACAGAATGTCTACTGGAACGCTTTTGCAACCTGTCACCATCATGGCAGCGGCAAATAACGTTAAGACGACAAAGTTGGAGAAATTCTTTCTAGACATGTCGGGAATGGAATGGAGTTGTAGTGTCCTGGAGGATACCAGATATCACTAAATTTTGTGGGTATATTTCGGAATCTACAAAAAGCTCCCCACCTTTAGAACCTATTAGAGGCCGCCTTCGCCTGGAAGACAGCCTCTTAGGACGTTTTGTACGCGATCGCACAAAAATTCACATTAAAGCGAGTTGACGTGCTTGTCTAGCTGGCTTTTATAGTTGGCTGCTTTATTCTGATGAATAATATTTTTTGCAGACAAGCGATCCAACATGGCTTTCAATTCGTTAAGCATTGTACGTGCTTCGGTTGAATCTTCGGTAGAGCGAAGTCTTTTCATCATGGTGCGCATTTTGCTGCGATGTACACGATTTCTTGCGCGACGAGATTCGGTTTGACGGGCGCGTTTAGCTGCTGATTTATGCTGAGGCATTCTATTCGGTCCGTGATAAAACGGAGTTCTACGGGATAATTACAGAGCCTACGAATATACGGTACCCAACACGTATCTGTCAATTCCCAGCAGAGTTTAGGAACTAGGTGAATAGGGGTGGGTTTGCCTCTCTAAGCCCCGAAATGCCCTATTTATCAAAGAATGAAACGCCTTCTTTCTGAATTCATACGCAAAATCAGTCAATCCTTCACGTTTGTGGTGATGGATTCAGCGCGTTTGAAGCAATACGGAGTGGTTACGCTTAAGCCGCTTACCATTCTATTGGCCACAGGTGGAGCCCTGTTCGTATTGTTTTTGGCATTTCAGGCCTTGTTATTGTTTACGCCGCTTCGAAACAGTCTTCCTGGGGTTGGAACGGAGGATATGAAAAGCGAAGCCCGCCAGAATGAATTACGATTGCAAAGTATGGCAGACTCCTTGGCTCTGCAGGAAGCCTATTTGAAAAGGCTTCGCGACATGATTCTGGGGAACGTCGAAGTGTCTACTCTTTCGGAAGAACCGGAAAATCAGGTGTTTGAGGATGGCACGACGCTGGCGGATCTGCCGGTCCCCGAGCCATCGGATAACTGGCAAGATCATGTTCAACCGGCAGTGCCCATTGCAAGCCTGAGCGATGTGTCCTCTTCTTCCCGTGCCTCGTTTACTACAGGCGCCAGTTATTTATCTGCTATATCATTTCCCGTATTGCCACCCGTTTCGGGATTGCTAACCCGAGGTTTCGACGCGCGTACTGGTCACTATGCCATTGATGTTGCGGTGGAAATGGGCAGCGCTGTCCGAAGTATTGGAGATGGGTACGTGATTATGGCAGACTATTTAAATGATGGAGGTCAGGTAATTGCCGTGGCACATGCAGGCGGCTTCCTTTCTGTTTTCAAGCACAACTCACGATTGCTAAAACAAGTTGGCGATCGAGTTAGGGACCGAGAGGCCATTGCCCTTACCGGTAATTCAGGTGAAATTACCTCCGGGCCACATGCTCATTTTGAGTTGTGGCACAACGGCTTAGCTCAAAATCCAAGGACTTATGTATTGGGTTGGTAATTCAGCCCTGTTTTTGACTCTGCTTCGCTCTATATTTGCACAAAATCAGCCCCCCGATTGTTATGGCCAAGAATTACTCTCCCTCCACCCCGTCACAAATTAACCTCATCGCCGCGGGTACGCATGTTGAAGGCACGCTAAGCGCCAAGGACGATACCAGAGTGAGTGGTTCATTGAAAGGCATTCTTCGCGTGGAAGGAAAGGCTATTATTGCTGAAGAGGGATCGGTTGAAGGCGAAATTCACGCCGCGGACGCCGATCTGGCCGGCACATTAAAAGGCGACATTTTTATCAAGGGCCGGTTGGTTTTGAAAGAAACGGCCCGCGTTGAGGGTACCATTCGCACTTCCCGGTTAATCGTCGAAGAAGGTGCCATAATTGACGGAACGTGTCATATGGGTCAGTTGGACAAATCTCGTGCAGACGTTTTGAAAAATGGAGTTGGCGGTAACGGGGTGCACTCAACTGACTCGGCGACTCCCAAATCAAGTGCTTTTTCGATGACGTCAGGTGATTAAGCACCCGAAATGGCAAAAAGGATTAGGCGATGCCTCTCCTTATTTGTCCATTGGTATCAGTCTCGCCGGCGCCATGCTGGTTTACGTTGGAATTGGGTACGCGGTAGACCGCTGGTTGGGCACGTCGCCTACGTATCTGATTGTGGGAAGTGTGGCTGGAATGATCTCCTTTTTCATTCAGCTTTTTCGTTTGACCAAGGAGATGACGGCCAGGGAAGAGCGGCGAAAAGCGGCAGCAAAAAAGGTATCGGACTCGGATAAATAGGCTGACCGGTCAAGCGTAAATCGAGGGGTTCATCTTTTTTTCACCCCCTAGATAGGTCCTTTCATTCATAATTCACCCCTGATAAGCGGTGTGAGCCGGCGTCAGTCCGTAATTTTGGGATCTGAATTATTGTTCGCCCGGACACCGACATCGGTAGTTCATTCATGACTGAAGGTATGTGGCCCGAAAGTATTTGGGTAAGTGCTCTTATTGGAGCTGGAATTGCCGGACTTTATAGTCTGGCCGCCCTTTGGTTGGGTAAGCTAGCGGTTAAATCGTCTCAGCGGACATTTATGATGATTGTTATGGGTGGAATGGTGGCTCGCCTTTTTGTGACCATCATTGTCCTAACTCTCATCTTGCTGTTCACTTCGTTGAATAGCGCAGCTTTACTGGTAGGATTTTTTATCGTATTTGCGATAGGCTTGACTGCCGAAACAATCATTTTGCATCGCCACCAGAGTAGCGTTTTGAAGGATTCGGAATCGAACACTTCAAAATGAACGGACGAAAAACGCCCGTCGATTATAACATGATGATCAAAAAAGCCTCGATATTTCTTCTCTTCGTGCAGCTAGCCTTCATGGCGATGCCGCCCGTAGTCGTTGCATCCGAGGAAGGAGAAGATTTCGACGCGTTGCATCATAGTGCGAATGCGTATTATCTCGACTTTTCGCCGTTTCCGAAAGTTGAGTTGCCTCGCATCTTTGTTGTACAGTACGAAGATGGTAGCTACGGCTTAGAGCTGTTTCGTTCAACAACCTCTGCTATCAGAAACGGGCACTACACTGTAGAAGTGTTGCACGAAGAGTCAGGCGCTGATTCTACGGCCACCGAATCGCACTCTACAGCAACGGAATTAGGTGCGGCCACCACGGACGAGACGCTTGATGACGACGCCGCGATTCCGCTCTCCGAATTAGAAGGCCACCTCCTTGCGCCTGCTGGCGGACATATTGTGCTGGATCTTTCCATTTCCCGCCACTTGTTCTTCGCATGGCTTAGCATGGGGATCGTATTGTTCATAATGATACGTTTGGCAGGTATGTACAAACGCGGCATAGGCCGGGACACCGCGCCACGTGGTCTTTTCCAGAATCTGTTTGAGACCCTCATAATGTTTGTTCGGGACGATATTGCGCGTCCAAACCTTGGTGACAAGTCTGATAAGTATCTGCCTTACCTGCTCACCGCATTCTTTTTCATTTTGACATCCAACTTGTTGGGGCTGATGCCTTTTGGCGCAACGGCTACTTCCAACTTAATGGTTACCGTTGTGCTGGCCTGTTTCACGTTTGTGATTACCCAGTTAGGTGGAACCAAAGACTACTGGATGCACATTTTCTGGCCTCCTGGAATCCCAACCTTCGTAAAACCGATTCTCATGCCGGTTGAATTGTTGGGCATTTTCACGAAGCCTATCGCCCTCGCGATTCGACTTTTTGCTAACATGACCGCTGGTCACCTTGTTATTCTGAGCCTTATCGGATTGATCTTTTCCTTTGCCAATTTATTTGGTTCAGGAGCAGGTTTCGGTGTAGCTCCAGTGAGTGTGGCCTTCGCATTGTTCGTGTATTTGCTTGAACTCTTGGTGTCCTTTATCCAGGCGTACGTGTTCACGATGTTATCAGCCTTGTTTATAAGCATGGCGATACAAGAACATCATCATGATCACGATGAAGCACATCACGAATCAAGCGAACACCCAGCGGCTCACGCTTAGTCGCGGTTGGCATAAACAAAATTCCCTAATCCACTTCGTAACAATAAAACGACAACAGGAAATCTAATGGATCCTTCAGCTCTAGCATACCTCGGCGCAGGCCTTGGTGCAGGTCTCGTTGCTCT
This sequence comes from bacterium, assembly GCA_013204185.1. Taxonomy (GTDB): domain Bacteria; phylum Bacteroidota; class Rhodothermia; order Rhodothermales; family UBA10348; genus UBA10348. Next base: position 36,451 of record JABMOI010000252.1, read on the forward strand.
TGGAGCCGGTCTTGGTATCGGTAAACTAGCTGGCCCAGCCATGGAAGGCTCGGCACGTCAGCCAGAAGCAGCAGGCGACATCCGTACGTCGATGATTATTGCAGCGGCTCTTATCGAGGGTGTTGCACTCTTCGGTTTGGTTATCTGCATTATCCTCGCAATTAAGTAAGGAATTGGCGGCTTAGGCCGTTAAACATTTTTCGATTTGACCTCACTTGTGGGGACAAACCGTTTGGTGTGCTCCGATACCCAAATCGGATGTTGGAGCGCCTTGCACTTAACCTGTACGACCCACGATGATCGTATTCGCAGCAAATCTACTTGCTCCCGATGCCGGACTCATATTCTGGATCGCAATCACGTTTGGCGCGCTTCTTTTTCTTCTGAAAAAGTTTGCGTGGGGACCGATTACATCGGCCCTATCTACACGTGAGGAAACGATTCACGAATCTTTGGCGCAGGCTGAAAAAGCGTTGGCAGAAGCCAAGCAGCTTCAGGCTGATAACACCAAAGATAGACGTGAGGCCGAAGCGCAGGCACAAGCTATTATCCGGGAAGCCCGGGAAGAAGCTGAACGCCTACGCACGGAAGAAGTAGACAAAACACGAACCCAAATCCAGCATTTGCAGGAATCAGCCCAGGCAGAGATCGAGCGCGAAAAAGACAACGCGCTCACCAGTCTTCGCCAGGAAGTAGCGGATCTAGCGATTCGCGCTGCTGAGAAAATCTTACGCGAAAATTTGGACGCAGACCGTCAGAAGAAAATTGTTGACAATTTTCTAGGCGATCTCTCGAAGAACTGATTTGCCGGTAAACCCTGATTTAGTCAGCATACCCTGTTTTCATAAATAGAAAATGAGCGAAATCGCAATATCTCGTCGTTACGCCCAGGCGTTGAACGAACAAGCCCTGGCAACAGGTGCATTGGATCGCGTGGATGCGGACTTAGCCGTCATTCGTGACGGATTGTCTCAGTCGCGCGAGTTAGTCGGGATATTTAGCAGTCCTATTATTTCGCGCGAAAAGAAAGCGGATATTTTCCGTGCTCTATTCAGCGAAAAAGTAGACCCGCTTACGCTCTCTTTTTTGGTGTTACTTGTTGAAAAACGCCGAGAAGGCTTGTTTCCTGACATGATGAAGGCCTATCGCGAATTGCGCGATCAGCAAATGGGAGTGGTGTCCGTTACGGCGCGCACAGCTCTTGTATTGGCTGAAGAGGACAAAACTGCGTTGGTGACATCGCTGGAAAAACTCACGGGCAAAAAAATACATCTCGAAACACGGATCGACGCTTCCATTTTAGGTGGAATCGTGATTCGAGTTGGAGATACGGTTTATGACGCTAGTGTGGCCAACCAGTTGGCTTCATTGCGTGTACGATTAGAAACCGGTTCGATGGCCTAACAGCTGTAGACTGGAACACATTGATTGAATGATGAGCCTCGGGCTCATCCGAACAGAAACAAACGAATAACGATGGCAACGGCAATCAGACCGGATGAAGTCACCGCTGTTTTAAAGCGCGAGCTTGGCGGCTTTGAAGCAAGTACGGACATTTACGAAGTAGGCACGGTCCTTCAAGTAGGTGACGGTATTGCTCGTATTTACGGATTGGCTAATGTACAAGCCGGTGAGCTTCTCGATTTCCCTCGAAGCGGCGTTACCGGAATGGTACTTAACCTTGAAGAAGACAACGTAGGTGCGGTACTTTTTGGTGGAGCGGATAAGGTAAAAGAAGGCGACGAAGTGCGCCGTACAAGCCGTATCGCTTCGATCAACGTGTATGAAAGCATGTTGGGCCGCGTTATTGACCCACTGGGCCGCCCTATGGACGGTCTGGGAGAGTTCACGGGCGAGAAATATGAAATGCCGCTCGAGCGCAAAGCGCCTTCGGTTATTTTCCGTGAGCCAGTTACTGAGCCGCTCCAGACGGGTATTAAGGCCATCGACTCCATGATTCCTGTTGGCCGTGGCCAGCGCGAACTTGTGATCGGTGACCGTCAGACGGGTAAAACCGCTGTACTCATCGACACGATTATCAACCAGAAGTCGACACATCAAACAGACAAGCCTGTTTTTTGTATCTACGTTGCGATCGGTCAGAAAAACTCTACGGTTGCCCAGGTTAAGCGCTCTCTCGAAGAGAATGGCGCTATGGAGTACACCGTTATCGTGAACGCCGGAGCTGCTATGCCAGCACCGCTTCAGTACATCGCTCCGTTTGCGGGTGCATGTATTGGTGAGCTTTTCCGTGACACAGGCCGTCACGCATTGATTATCTATGATGATCTTTCAAAACAGGCCGTAGCCTACCGTCAGGTATCCCTATTGCTTCGTCGTCCTCCAGGACGTGAAGCCTACCCAGGGGACGTGTTTTACTTGCATAGCCGCCTTCTTGAGCGCGCTGCTAAAATCACGTCTTCCAACGCGGTTGCTAAAACCATGAACGACCTGCCTGAATGCCTCAAAGGCAAAGTCAAAGGCGGCGGATCGTTGACGGCTCTTCCTGTAATTGAAACACAGGCAGGAGACGTATCGGCTTACATCCCAACCAACGTAATTTCGATTACAGACGGTCAGATTTACCTCGAATCGGCGTTGTTTAACGCAGGTGTTCGCCCAGCTATTAACGTGGGTATTTCTGTATCCCGTGTGGGTGGTAACGCTCAGATTAAGGGGATGAAAAAGGTTTCTGGTACGCTTCGTCTTGACCTAGCTCAGTACCGTGAGCTTGAAGCGTTTTCCAAGTTTGGTTCAGACCTTGATGCTGCAACTCAGCGCCAGCTCACCCGTGGGGAAAAACTGGTTGAAGTGTTGAAGCAGGGTCAGTTTGTGCCGCAGCCAGTTGAAGAGCAGATTGCGGTTATCTTTGTGGCCGGTAAAGGGTTAATTGACTCCCTGCCTACTTCCAAAGTGAAAACGTTTGAAAAAGAGTTCATCGAGCGGATGAAAATGCGTCATCCTGATGCGCTGAGCTCGATTGTTTCTTCCGGCGCCGTTTCAGACGAAGTAGCTGAAGCATTCACAAAAGAAGCAAAAGAACTGGTCGATCTGTACGCATCGCAGGGATAATACCCCCGGCTCCTTTTAACCACTAGTTTTCTTTCAATAGAGTTAGACGCCCGAGATTATGGCAAGCCTTCGAGACTTACGAAGCCGAATTAGCTCGGTTAACAATACGCAGCAGCTGACGAGTGCCATGAAAATGGTATCGGCAGCGAAGCTACGTCGTGCTCAGGAAAGAATATTTGCTACTCGTCCTTATTCCTTCAAGCTGTCAGAGATTATTACGCGGCTTAAAGGACAAGTTGATACTACGTTGCACCCGCTGTTCCGCGTTCGCGAAACGAAGGAAAACGTATTATTGGTCATTATCACGGCAGATCGTGGTTTGGCGGGCGCGTTTAACTCGAACGTGATTAAGCTTGCTGAACAAGCCATCAACCGGGACTTCGCTGGCCACAGAGATAGCGGACGTCTTTTCTTGGTGTGCGTTGGGCGTAAAGGACACGAGCATTTCAAGCGTCGTGGATATCAGTTGGTTGGCGATTATCGCGGCACGTTCGACAAATTGTCGTTCAACACGGCAGACGAAGTAGCGACAGTAGCAGAAGAAGGCTTTCTAGAAGGCAAATGGGACGAAGTGTTTGTGCTCTACAACGAGTTCAAAAACACGATCGCGCAGAACCGCATCATGGAGCCGTTCATTCCGATTCCTTCCGAGCGTTTCCTCACCCCGATCATGGAATCCGACTTGGTCACGAACCCAGATGAAACATCAGGCTTGTCGAACGACCCGATCTACGAACCCAGCGTAAGTCAGATTCTGGACATTTTGGTCCCACGGTTCTTGAACTATCAGATCTGGCGTGCCTTGCTTGAATCCAATGCCTCTGAGCAGGGAGCTCGTATGGTTGCCATGGATAACGCCACCACGAACGCCAAAGACCTCTTGAAGGATCTCAAGCTGAAGTACAACCGCGCTCGTCAGGATGCCATTACGACCGAGCTCATCGAGATCACGTCCGGCGCCGACGCCATGGAAGCGGGTTGATCCTTCGAGTCACGGATTAGAATTAAAGTTAGGGGTGTTGCCAGCGATTTTAGATTGCACGAGCAGCGCCCCTTTCTTTTTGATGCCTAGTCCATCAGACCTTCAGATCGAAGTTGTTCGACTATCTGAATGGCGTCTTCAATTCCCAAAGCTGCATTTTCCTTCAAGGTCGCAATAGATTTTGCGTGCTTCGCACTCTGCTGTGCAAACTCTTCATCCGAACTCCCGGGCCAACGCCAATTTTCAAGTGCCATGCGGCTATACAAAAGGGCGGAAGGTTGTCTGCTTATCGAAGGGCCGGGATTTTTAGTAAGTAGGTAATAGAAATACTGGCCAACCGCAGTCTGATGGGTTTTCAGGAGGGAAAGAGCTTTTTCATTTAATGTCGCGTCATTTAAAGATCGTGAGATCCATCCCATTTGGATTGCTGCATAGGGGTCACCGTTTTCGGCCCGTTCCAAGATTTCAGGCAGATATATTTTTGCGCCCTGTGACATTTGAATCTGGCTCGTGAGCCAATGGGCTGCCCATACTCCCTTTTTCCTATCTCGTTGCCAATCGGCAAACGAAGTCCAAGTGTGTGTCGTTTTGCCCACTTTGTAGGAAAGGATGCCGTCTTCTTCGGCGGCAAATGCCTGCCTAATGATCTCCTTCTCTTGATGGATCACAATTTGTTTTACGATGGGGAGTTGCTCGAATTTTTGAACTCTTCTCTGATGTGAGAGCGGATAGTATTCGACGAAGGCATACTCGCCCAGTCCAAAAACAGCAAAAAAGAGGATGAAAAGTCCGTATCGCATGATGATCTAGATTTGATTCTATTTATTCGGTATCGGCCATTCCTAGACCCGTTTTAAAACCCTAATTTCCCGATTCGATATTTCGGCGACTCTAGACTTTTCGAATCATGACCAAATACGCCTTTCATAACGGTTCTATCGTCCCTATTGCGGATGCCCACGTTAGCATCACATGTACCACGTTTCATTATGGAATTGGATGTTTTGCAGGAATCCGAGCGTTTTGGAGCGAAAAGGATGAGCAGCTATACATCTTCCGAGCGTACGACCACTACAAGCGCCTTCTAAACAGCGCCAAGTTCTTGATGAGTGATGTTGGGTACTCGAATGCCGAGCTCATCGAGATCACCGCGGAGCTTCTTAGAAAGGAAGAATGGCGTCAAAACGTGTACATCCGTCCTATTATCTACAAGGACGATGGCGTTTTCCGTGTTCAACTTCACGATTCCACGGATAAGTTGGCCATTTATAGCCAACCCGTTGGTGCTTACATCAAAGCGGATGGGGCGTTGAAGGTTGGTGTAAGCTCATGGCGCAGAGTGGACGACAACGCCATTCCTGCTCGGGGGAAGATTTCAGGGACTTATATCAATAGCGCCCTGGCCAAGACCGAAGCGGTAAAGAACGGGTATGACGAAGCGCTTGTCCTGACGGATGACGGCCACGTTTCTGAAGCCAGCGCCGCCAACTTTTTTATGGTGCGGGATGGAGTGTTGATTACACCGCCCATTACGGACAATGTGCTAGAAGGCATTACCCGCAAGTCCATCATCGAATGGGGACGATCCGATTTTGGAATGGAAGTCGTAGAGCGCAGCATTGACCGATCTGAATTGTATCTCGCTGATGAAGCCTTCTTTTGCGGCACGGGAGTTGGGGTAGCAGCTATTGGTCAAGTGGATGGACGCTTAGTGGGCGACGGAAAGGTGGGTCCAACCTCTGAAAAAATGCTAGCCTTGTATCAGAAAGTGACGACGGGACAAGTTGAAAAGTATAAGCAGTGGCTGACGCCGGTTTATTCTAAGTAGCAGTGGTTTCTGATTAGGTTTAAAAATGAGTACGCCCACCTGCCTATGGCAGGTGGGCGTACTTATAAATCGAAGGTCGTAAGGAAGATTTGGGTTATTCTGAACTATGAAATCAGCATCCATTTCCACTTTGAGTGACTAGAATTCGTCACTTTCCTCATCACAAACGTCGGTTCCTTCCTCACAATTGGAGTCATCGACGGATTCAGTTCCTACTTCTTCATAGTCTTTTTCAAGTGCGGCAAGGTCTTCACGAGCCTCGCTAAATTCGCCCTCTTCCATTCCTTGATTCGGCTCGCAGGATTCGTTTAGGCTGTATTGGGCTCCAACAAGACCGTCAAGAGGGTGATTGCGCAAGTGGCCCTTGGCTTCTTTTACATGGACTGAAAGCACCACATATGATCCATTTTCAGATACTTGATGGCACAATGTAACCTTGTCCTTCTTTTTTGACTTGGCTGATTTAGCTAGCTTAATCGATTTGACAGACTTCGCAGATTTGGGCGACTTGTCGCCACCTTTAAAAGCTACGCCGTCTAAGTTTGAACTGCCGTCAAAGGAGCTTGCTGAAAAATCAACGTCGTTTGATCCCTGGTTTGAGACAAGCATATCGTCTGAACACGCTGAAAGCGTCAATAGACATACAGTAAGAACAGAAAACAGGATAGATTTCATATAGATCTCTGGGTATTAGAATTATTTGGCAACGCTATATACGGCTCAATCTTCTGAAATAGTGTTTTTTGGAAAATATATATGTGGTCCACGAGTTAATATTCCTCTGTTATCGATGATGAAAAAGCGTGGAGTCGTGAAAACAAGAATATTATTGACGATCTCTTCGTTGATCCGGAAATCTTTGGTGTGTAATTTTAGGGCTACGCTCTTTGCATGCATTGCTGCAAAAAAAGAGCCGCGCACGTGTTTACCTTTGCAGGTTGGCACATGAGATGAAGACGACAGGCCGTTAGATCGGTGAATTTGAGTCAGAATCGACCCCTGGAGGGGTGGGTGAGTGGCTGAAACCACAGGTTTGCTAAACCTGCGTACCTTTTATAGGGTACCGAGGGTTCGAATC
>JABMOI010000253.1 GCA_013204185.1 bacterium
CTCGACCTTTGCCCATTAATTTGGTCATCGTTATCATCATTTTCTTCATGTCGCGAAACTGCTTTAAAAGCTGATTCACTTCACGAACTTCAACGCCGGCACCTTGCGCAATGCGCTTGCGCCGACTTCCATTGATGATATCTGGTTGCTGACGTTCTTCCTTTGTCATGGAATGGATGATGGCTTCGATGTATTTAAATGCATCGTCCTCAACGTCCAGATCCTTGACTTGGCGTCCGATTCCAGGAATCATACCGATGAGGTCCTTCATAGACCCCATCTTTTTTAGTCGGTTGAGTTGGTCCAGAAAGTCCTCAAGGTCGAAATCTTCCGACTTGATTTTGCTCTGAAGGTTATCAGCCTGTTTTTGGTCAAACTGCTCTTGCGCTTTCTCAACAAAGGAAACAACGTCCCCCATGCCCAGAATACGCTGGGCCATCCTATCTGGATAGAACGGCGTTAATGCATCGAGTTTTTCACCCGTTGATGCAAATTTGATCGGCTTTTGAACAACGGTTCGAATAGATAAAGCGGCGCCGCCCCTCGTATCTCCATCCAATTTCGTTAGTACAACACCATCAAAATTCAGCTGTTGATTAAACTCAACGGCCGTATTAACAGCATCTTGACCTGTCATCGCGTCTACGACAAACAAGATTTCAGAAGGATTAACAGCTGCTTTTAAGTCAGCCACTTCCTTCATCATCTTCTCGTCCACATGGAGACGTCCGGCCGTGTCGATAATCAGGACATCACGCGAATCGCGTTTGGCAGCTGCTAAAGCTTCCTTTGCAATTCGAACAGGATCCTGAACAACTTGGCCATCTTTTTCCAGCGAAAAGACGGGCACTCCAATAGACTCAGCAAGCGTTTTCAACTGATCAACAGCTGCCGGACGGTAGACGTCAGCTGCGGCCAGCATTGGCGCGTTGCCTTTGCTCTTCAAGTGATATGCCAACTTGGCAGCAAACGTGGTCTTACCTGAGCCTTGTAGACCGGCAATCAAGATTACAGTCGGGGGCTGTTTAGAGAAGGAGATATCCTCTTGCTTGTCTCCCAGGAAGTGGACAAGTTCGTCATAGACGATCTTAATCAACTGTTGTCCTGGAGAAACAGCATTGAGCACTTCACTACCCAGCGCCTGTTCTTTAATCCGATCCGTAAAGTCTTTTGCTACTTGATAATTGACGTCCGCGTCCAGCAAAGCTCTCCGAATCTCGCGCATACTTTCGGCGACATTCAGCTCATTGATGCGTCCTTGTCCACTTAGGGACTGGAGGGCGCCTTCTAGCTTTTCTGAAAGACTCTCAAACATGAATTAGCAAATTTCCTTAATAAACCCGGGCTACCCTGCAATTAGGATAGACAAAACCTCTCTTGCGAAAGGCCGATTGCGACATAAAATGGCACAGACGGGTAAAATTAAGGCACCTTGTATCATCATACAATCCCTAGCGCCACAATCCTTTACCCAACAACGGGGTTATTGGGCGCTAAACACTTGAATCCTCGGTATCTTCACCGCTGCGAAGCAGATCAATTGTCTCTACAGCATGCCGCAGGTGTGGAATCACGATGGACCCTCCTACCACTAGCGCCACATTCATAGCGTCGTCCAATTCTTTGTTTGTAAAGCCAGCATCGACGCACTGAATGAGGTGATAGTCGATGCAGTCATTACACCGAAGCACCATGGACGCAACTAAGCCCAGAAGTTCTTTTGTATTTCTGGATAGAGCGCCATCTTGATAGGCTTTTGTATCCAAATTGAAAAACCGCTTGATTCCCAAGTGCCCTTCGGCTCCCAAAATCCGATCATTCATTTTCTCACGGTATGCTTTAAATGCACCGAGACGATTATCTGATGGGTGTTCGTGGGAGCTCATATTTTGTAACTTGAAAATTAAACACGTAAACACGTAAACGCTGCAATTACCTTCATTTCCATGATATCTAAAGCAAGTTTTCGAACTGACCTATTACAGTGGAGAAATTCGCTTTCTATCGAAACGTGGAATCAAAAGAGCCAGCAGATCTGCCATTACCTCTTAGGCCTAGATCAACTCAAAAATGCGTCTTGTGTTCATGTGTTTTGGCCTCTTAGCGAAAAAAGAGAAGTTGATATCCGTCCGGTGATAAACCAGCTATTTGAGTCAGGGTGTGCTCTGTATCTGCCTATCGTAGACGGCCCTAAATTAAAGCATGGTCAATTTTCAGGCGCCTCACACCTCAAACTAGGACATTTTGGGGTTCTTGAGCCCGTGTTCGATGCTGGAATGGTGATGCCCAAGCCAGACGTTGTCTTGGTACCTGCGTTGGCGGTTGACGGACTCGGCAATCGAATTGGCTATGGAAAAGGCTATTACGACGCTTTTCTTTCTGAGGTTGAGGGCTGCAAAATCGTCCCATTGTTTGCAAAACAAGTAGTCGATGGGATCCCATCTGAACCTCATGATGTTCCTGTCGATATATTAGTGACTGAACAAGGAGTATATCCTCTCAAATAAAGTGTAACCTGTTGCTTCACTTAACGTAGGCAGTGGCATACCGGGCAAAAGACAAGATGAGCACACGAACCAGAACATCAAATCGCAACTCAGATCAGGACTTCCTGTACGACGACGAAACGCTCGATTTAGAAGCGCTTTCGAACGACGAACTTGAGGCCCTACTTTTTGAGGAAGAGCCTGAAAAGCCCAAAGGCTTTTTCAATTTGCCAACAATGGCTGGGCTTGCCCTGATTTTAGTTGGTATCGGGTATATTTTTCAGAAGCTAGGCCTACTTAGCGCTGGGATTGATCTAACTGTTTTGGCTCAGATGCTGCCTTGGTTGGCTGGTATCTTGATTATTCTGCTTGGATTCGGCGTTTTGTCATGGCGCCCAGGTGGAGGAAGCAGGAAACGAGCTAAGGCTGAAAAGAAACTTGCTAAATCACAGTTGGCTGCAGAAAAGGCTAGAGATCGTCACGGCAGAACCCGCGGAGACGGTCACAAGCTGATGAAGTCCAAGGACAAGAAATTAGCAGGTGTCGCAGGCGGCATTGCAGACTATTTCGGAATTGATCCAACATTGGTTCGAATTGGATTTGTGATCGGGATGATTGCCTCAAGCGGTTCATTCCTTTTCGCCTACGTAATTATGGCCTTTCTAATGCCAAACGAAGAGAAGAAAGCATTTAAAGCCAACCCCACTCCATCGGAACGCATCACTATTATTAGAGACAGCTAGGAGCACCAAGATGAATACTCGTAAGTTAACTAGAAGCCCTCACGATAAGAAAATCGCCGGCGTATGCGGTGGACTTGCTGAATATTTCGGGGTTGACTCAACCTTGGTTCGCGTTGGGTATGTATTACTCAGCATATTCTCAGCAGGATTTCCAGCAATCGTTGTGTACATCATTCTTGCATTCGTGATGCCAGAGAAATAAACGTGGTCCTTTACTTCTAAGCCTAAGTAGCTAGCGCACTTCCTGCGCTCACAACGTGTAGTTGATCTACGTGTAAGTGATTCGACATCGCCTGATCAACACGCGCAGCAGGTATCGCTTCAATTTCGCTTGGATACGTATCGACTCGATCCACAAGGTATCCATCTTCATGATGGGATCGCAGAATGGAGGCAATTCCTCCCGTGGTAGACAAGCTCAGCTGATACGATCCGATCTTAGTGGCTTTACACAATTCCAAAGCCTCAGACGTCGTCTTTTGTTCAAGAAAGCGACTCATTTCTTTAATGGTCGAGGCGGTCCCTTCTTGCAGCTTTTCTTGGCTTAAGGTGACGCTTGTTAGCCAGGCTCCCCAATGATTCCTATCGATTCCACTCAGGGCGGATCGAATGCCGTAGGTTAGCCCGTCACGGTCCCTAATCGTTCCCATTAGGTGTGAAGAGAAGTTACCTCCCAGTAGAAAGACGCCAAGAGACAACGGCAGATAGTCAGAATCGTGCTTCAGCACATTGACCCGATGCCCGATGTTTAGGTCTAGGTTAAATCGATCACTAATTTCTACATGCTTGGACAGAGGCTTGCTCGGATCTGCCCAGTCTATCTGAGCAGGATGTAAAGAACGTAGCGACAATCCTTCTGTTAAGGACGTCAATACCGCTTGTGGAGCAACGGATCCGGCGTCGCCCACGATAGTCACAAGGAAATCCTGGGTACCAACATGAGAGCTCCAATAGGCTTCAAGATCTGAGCGCTCTGCGCTCGCAACGACCTTTGAGACCTCTTCCAGGGGCAAAGCATATTTTGGATGAGACGTTTGATAAACCATCCTGGACAATTCGTCATGCGCAACAGAGCTCGTATCTGATTCCAACCGTTTGACGTGAGCTTGAACTCTACCTTTCAACAGTTCAAACTCAGCTTCGTCGAACAGCGGATATAAAAGCTGCTCATTTATGAGGCGAATAACGAGCTCTAGGTCTGATTTGAGACACTTCGCGTCGAATCGAATCCGACTCCCGGCAGAAGAAAAGTGGATATTGGCCCCGCAATCCTCTAGTAATGTGGAAAGCTCAATTTTTGACCGTTTGAGCGTCCCTTTATCCAACATACTAACCATGAGGTCCTGAATGACCTCCTCACCATGTTTCTGGCTCGGAAAGGTGCTAAATGAGCCACAAACGCTCACAACAGAGTCAATTTCCCACGGCAAAACAAAAGCTGTTGCCTGATTTAACTGAACTGATCGAATCCTAGAAGCAAGTTTGGTTAGTGCCACTCGATATCCTTTTATGCGATTTGGTATTCCAATGAAGGGTTTAGATTCTCTAGAATACGTTTTTGAATTTCTGTATTCGATCCCAATCCTGAGATCTTGGTCAACAGTCCTTTATCTTCGTAGAAGCGCTCTACTGGTTCCGTTACCTTTTTATACGTTTCCAATCTAAATCGAATGGCTTCTGGGCGGTCGTCCTTGCGTTGTATGATAAGGCTTGGATCTACGTCTGCTGGCGGCGGATGATACAGCAGATGGTAAGGCTCACACGTTAGCTTGTGAATGCGCCGCTGTGACAATCGTTCAATAACGACTTCATCAGGCACTGCGAGAAAGATGACCATCTGAAGAGGCACTTTGTACGCCTCTAAAAAATCATTTAGCCACTTCGCTTGGCTCAGTGTCCTTGGAAAACCATCGAGGACAAACTGATCGAAGTTGTGCCGCACAATGCTACTTTTAGCTAAATCCTGGACTATTTCGTCTGGAACAAGTCCGCCATCTTTAATGTGCGCATCCAATGTTGGGCCGAGCTCGTGGCCTTCCCTGATGGCCTTCCGAATGATATTTCCTGTGGAAATGGCACGGAGCCCGAAGGTATCCCTTAGGAACGTAGATTGTGTGCCTTTTCCTGCACCAGGCGGGCCAAAAAGAGCGAGTCTCATACCAATTTAATTGCTGCTCGGTAGAACAGATTGATGTAAATAGATGGATTCCAGCGGCAAAATACAGCCGCTTCCGCGGTCCCATTTTAAGATAGGTTAGGAATCTAAACGCTTCTCGATTGCGGGACGAATGTGTTCTGAATTATCGAGGAATCCCCTACCAAGCTCCCTTACCAACCTTCATGTGCAACGCAGAAGCGGTAGCTACTGGCGTGCCAAGCCTTTTTGTCCAATATCTCGCCGGAACTGGGCCCCCTCAAACTCAATACGTTCAACTCGTTCATACGCGAGGTCCAGCGCCTGTGAGAGTGTTTCGGCGAATGCGCTTACGGCAAGAACCCTACCTCCTGACGTCGTGAGGCCTCCGTCCTGGCCAATCTGAGTACCAGCATGAAACACCTCTACAAAACCGGTTGAGTCGAGGACTTCGCCCGGTGGGACATCCAAACCGAAGTTCTTAATTCCTGTTATGCGCTTTCCCTTTTCATAGGATCCAGGGTAACCCTGTGAGGCCATAACAACACAGGCAGCTGCTCCTGTTCTGGATTCGATTTTTAGCTGATCCAACTCACCCTTGGCCATCGCGAGAAAAACGTCTTGTGCATCTGTTTTCATGAGCGGCAAAACAACCTGGGTTTCAGGGTCTCCTAAGCGGCAATTGTACTCTACTACCTTGGGGCCTTCTTTCGTAATCATCAAACCAACGTACAAGAACCCTTGAAAAGGATAGCCCTCCTTCTTCATGCCCTCAAGAGTCGGCTCTATTATGGTCCTACACACATCGTCATACAACGCAGAGGTAAGCACGGGAGCTGGAGCATATGCACCCATTCCGCCCGTGTTGGGACCCGTGTCACCTTCTCCAATTCGTTTGTGGTCCTGAGCGGGAGCCAACGTTTGATAAGACGTTCCATCAGTAAGGACGAAGACGGAAACCTCTTCTCCTTCCATAAACGATTCGATCACGACTTCACTACCTGCAGAACCAAGTGAGTTCTGAAGGAGCATACCTGAAAGCGTAGCTTCTGCCTCAGGCAATGTCATGCACACAACCGCTCCTTTTCCAGCAGCTAGGCCGCTTGCCTTGATCACAATGGGTGCGCCTTCGTCCTGCAAAAACTGGTTGGCAGCTTCCCATTGACTGGTCGTAAACGTTTCAAAAGAAGCGGTTGGAATGCCATTTCGTTTCATGAAAGCCTTTGAGAAGGCTTTGCTTCCCTCTAGCTGTGCGGCCAACGCGGAGGGGCCAACCACCAGAATCTGTTTTTCTCTTAGGGCATCGGCCAGTCCGTCGACTAGGGGCTGTTCAGGTCCAATTATGACCAGCGAAATGTCATTCCGCGTGACGAAATCAATGACTTCCACATGATTTGAAGCATCCAAATTCACATTGGTAGCGATGCCATCGGTGCCTCCATTTCCAGGAGCAACAAACAGCGTTGGGTTTGCTTTGCTTCGTTTGAGACTCCAGGCAATGGCGTGCTCTCTCCCACCACTTCCAATAATCATAATGCGCATAATGAGTGTCTAGCTAATCGAAATTAAACGTAAAATGGGTTCACTTCGGGCGAATCAAGGCCGAGATAGATGTTCTTATACCTGACATAGTTGCTGGCGTATTCTCTAATACTAGCCACTTCCTCTTCAGTCAATGACCGGATCACCTTTGCCGGAGAACCCAACACAAGCGACCGAGGCGGAATAACGACTCCGGTTGTGACCAAGGCACCCGCCCCAATGATGGAATGACTACCAATTACTGCTTTGTCCAGGATAATGGCCCCCATTCCAACAAGTACGTCATCTTCAACCGTGCACCCATGAACCACCGCAGAGTGACCTATTGTGACTCTTTTGCCGATGGTCGTGGGCGCAGAACCGTGAGTGACATGGACCACGGCATTGTCCTGAACATTTGAACGTTCACCAATTCGAATGCGGTGAACATCTCCACGAACGGTCGCGCCAAACCAGATACTAGCATCTTGACCCAAGTGGACATCCCCAATGACGGCCGCCGTTTCTGCAATAAAATTAGAACTATTGAACGACGGAGAAACTCCAATGAAAGATTTAATCATGACTCGTTCAGTTTTTGGTGCAATCGGGAAAGCATCAACAAGGCATCCATGGGGGTTAGGTTATTGGGCTCAATTGCCGAAATAGCGGCCCCAATTTCTTCCAATAGAGGATTAGCGGGGGGGCCAAAAAGCGTCATCTGAGGTTGATCAAAAGAACTAGGCGCGGGGGTCTTAATGCGTTCGGAAGCATCTCCGACCTCCAGTTCCTGCTGTTCCAATTGATTCAGGATCTGACGAGACCGGGCTAAGAGCGTTTGAGGCAATCCTGCCATTCTGGCAACTTCAATGCCATAAGAGTGGTCTGCGCCGCCACGAACAAGCTTTCGAAGGAAAACCACCTTCTGGTTGTGCTCCTGAACAAGTATCCGATAATTCCGAACTCGTTCTAGTCGGTTTTCAAGTTCATTCAATTCGTGATAATGCGTGGCAAACAACGTTCTAGCTGCCATTGAGGGAGTGGCATGAAGATATTCTACTAAAGACCAGGCAATTGACAGGCCATCAAACGTGCTAGTACCCCTTCCCACTTCATCCAACAAAATGAGGGATTGGCTGGTCGCATTATTCAGAATATTGGCCGTTTCGTTCATCTCAACAAGAAAGGTGCTCTCCCCAGCGGCCAAATTGTCTGAAGCTCCAACGCGTGTAAATATGCGATCTACCACTCCGATGCGAGCTCTTTTGGCTGGAACGAATCCTCCCATCTGAGCCAGCAGCACAATGAGCCCAACCTGCCTCAACACGACGCTTTTCCCAGCCATGTTGGGTCCTGTAATAATCAGAATCTGTTCCTTTTCCGAACTCATTACGATGGAGTTCGGCACAAAGGGTTGCCCAATTGGCAATGATTTTTCAACGACGGGATGTCGCCCTTCTTCAATCTCAAGATCACTGCCCGCGTGCATTAGCGGTTTGACAAATCGGTTCTTAACGGCAACTTCGGCCAGATTGGAAAGCACATCTATTTGACCAAACACCGTTGCATTGTCAAACAGCACTTCAACATGCTCAGAAAGTAGCTCCTTTAACTCATTGAAAAGCTGAATTTCGAGGGCAAGAATCTTGTCTTCGGCGCCCAAAATTTTCTCTTCGTATTCCTTGAGTTCAGGCGTTATGTAGCGCTCGGCGTTTACTAACGTTTGCTTACGGATGTAATTTTCTGGCACCTTGTCTTTGTGCGCATGCGTCACTTCGATGTAGTACCCAAAAACCTTATTGAAGCTGATTTTGAGAGACGAAATTCCCGTCCGCTCCACTTCAGCCTCTCGGTGGTCTTTAAGCCAATTCTTGCCCCCTTTGGCCATTGCCCTCAATGAATCCAACTCGTCAGAATACCCAGGCCGAATCGTAAATCCGTCCTTGAGGCTTGTTGGAGGCTCGTCTGACAGCCTTTCTGAAATTAGGGATACAACTTCTGCACCTAGAGCCAAGGAATTACCAAGTTCTGATAGAAAAGGGCCGGCAGATTCGCACAAATCCGCCTTTAGGTCAGGTATTTGTTCAAACGAATGCTTAAGCGAGGAAAGGTCTCGAGGCGTGGCCCTAACTGTGCAAAGCCTAGTTGCAATACGCTCAATATCCCCAACCCGCTGAAGTCTTTTACGTACCGCATCCCGAATGGCTCTGGACGAGGTAAATGCCTCGACAATGTTTTGGCGGCGTATAATGGGCTCCAGTTCTTTCAACGGGCGCACGAGCCAGGATCTCAACAGGCGGGCTCCCATCGGACTTTTGGTCTCATCAAGAATGGAGACGAGTGACCCTTCCTTCCCAATCGTGCTGCTCACGAGTTCTAGGTTTCGGAGGGTTTGAACGTCCAACGTCATGAACTCACTTTCGTCGAAGCGTTCAATCTTTCGAATTTGGGGTAGACGGCCTTTCTGGGTTTCCTGCAGATAGTGCATCAAGCCACCTGCGGCTTGAACCCCTGCGGCAAGCGAATCGACTCCAAATCCCTTCAGGGAATGAACATTAAAATGCTCTTGAAGCGTGGTTTGAGCATAATCAGCTCCAAACACCCAAGCGTCTACGATTGTAATTGAGTTACGGGTGAATCCCAACTTCTCTAATTCCAACCTAACAGGCCGCGTACAGACTATCTCAGCAGGGTTTATGCCTTTCAGAACGAGCTTAAGATGCTCTTTTGTGGATTCAGTTAGTTTAAACTCGCCCGTAGAAGCCTCTGCGAAGGCGATCCCATAAATGACTTGAGAACTCCGTCCTGACCCAATTTGGCTTTCCTCCACAGCAGCAACAAAGGTCGCTTGTTTGGGGTCGAGAAGTTCGTCACGTAAAACGACGCCTGGAGTAACGATCTCAACGACGTCACGATCTACAATTTTCTTGCCTTTTGAAGGTTCTTCAAGCTGTTCGCAGATTGCAACTCTGAATCCGGCTTTAACAAGCTTTGGCAGGTAGGTATCTAAGGAGTGGTATGGGAAACCTGCTAAACTGATTTCAGATGCAGATCCGTTGGAACGTTTGGTTAACGTGATACCCAGTACTGAATGAACCTCTTCCGCATCCGATCCAAACGTTTCATAAAAGTCGCCCATTCTGAAAAGTAGTACCGTTCCGGGGTGACGTTCCTTAACCGCATAGTACTGCTTCATTAAGGGGGTTAATCCCTTTATTGAAGGTGGATTCGTAGCTGTGGGCATCGGAAGTGGATAGGATACGTGTATCTTACAGAACGGCTCGGAAGCTACGAGTCGTGGCGCTCATTCAAAAGACATTGTGGATAACCGAATGCCCGAAATCAATCCCAATAATCCAATAATTGAACCTGCTCAGCTCGCCAAATGGCTTGAATTTCCGACACTTCTGATCTTTGACTGCCGGTTTCAACTTGGAGCCCCGGGCGTAGGATCGAGCAGTTATCAGCAAAGCAGAATTCCTGGAGCTAAGTATCTACACCTGGACGAAGACCTTTCGGGCCCCATCGCTGATGGCTCAAGTGGCAGGCACCCACTGCCGGACATGGCATCTTTTTGGAGCAAAATGTCGCAACTCGGAGTGGATGAACATTCGCTGGTAGTTTGCTATGATGCATCTGGTGGTGCTTACGCATCTCGATTGTGGTGGATGCTAAGATGGAGTGGGTTTGTGAACGTTTGTGTCTTAAATGGAGGCTGGCAAGCCTGGAATGCCTCAGGATTTCCGGTGGATACGTCTCCCCTCTCGGGTGAGCACTTTATTCCTGGGGACACTTCCAAACAGGAACTCAGCTATCCTGAGTTCGAATTGCTGGACCGGTATCGAGTCAAAGCAGCGGATTTTGAGCAAGACCTAGCTCATTCCAATTTGGTTGATTCCCGAACGAACGACCGTTTTCTTGGTCAAAATGAAGTTATTGACCCCGTTGCCGGGCACATCCCACACGCCCAGAATTTCCCTTGGGTAGATAATTTGAACGAAGATGGGACATTCAAGTCCAAAATTGTATTAAAAGAGCGCTTTCAGCCCCTGTTTGAGAGCGCCGAACGGCCCACATTTTATTGCGGCTCTGGAGTGACTGCCTGCCACAATATTTTAGCCTCTCAAATTGCAGGATTCCCTATGCCCTCTCTGTACGCAGAGTCGTGGAGCGGATGGATATCGAATCCAGACAGACCCATCCAAACGGAGGCCTGAGAGCGATTTGTGTGCGGTCAAGGGGCTAATAATGCGGGATTTAGCCTAAAAGATTCTAGCGAGTGCAATGCCTAACCCGAAGTCGCGCTGATCTAAACGCCAGGTGGCGTCTAGTCGCGCAACGGCAAATAGACCAGACAATGAAAAGCCTACTTCCTGATGCAATTTTTTAGGAGTTACGAAGCCTGGGATTGGGTCCTTCATCCAGGTCTTCCCATGCGCACCATGAACAATTACGTTCCAGTGTTTTCTCACGGCCCAATCCCACCCCAACACCTCAAACGGAACCGTTCTAAACGTATGCTCCCAGGCTAAGACGCCCCATGAGCTACCTCTATAGGGTACGGTGTCCAAGGTTTTCAGGCCCCCAAAGGTAGAAAACATGGTGAGACCATCGACGATTCCAAGTCGCTGACGTGGTAAGCTGGACCCCCAGATGGAGCCGACCACAAGTCGGATATCCAACGCGTTTGAAAGAAGCCTCCTGCTAAAAAAAGTCGGGAATCGCCATAATAATGTCCCCTCCAGCCGAGTATAGTGGCCGCCCTGAAGCACGGACCCGCCAAGACCTTGCTCTGCTGAAATGACCCATCCTTTTTGAGGTCCAATCGGTACTGGAAGGTCTTCAATTTCTCCTTCAAAATCGAATCGAACAAATTGAAGACGCCCAGAATCAATGGGAGGATTACTGCGACGATCTAGTTGCGCTCCGTATATGGAATGAAAGCTTTTCTGATCAAGTGAAGCGTGGCTCTCATTAACGTAAGAAAGACTGGCCCGCTGCCTCCTCGACCACGGAGTTCGAGCGGAAGCCGTGACAGTCCAGCCTTTGCGACGATAAAAATCGAAGTAATCTGCATCACCCATGACAACCATAAAAGAGTTGAAGAACTGACTCCTGAGCGCCGAGTCAAATTGAGGAGTAATTTCGTCACTATACCAGACTTTCAGCAGATTCCGATTTCCCAACTCAAGCCCCCCTCCCCATCCAGTTCGTTGTTGAGCACCGGAGTAGCCAATCATCCCCAAGACGCGTGAACCTTTTGAAGGCTCAACGGTGGTATTTAGGCGGAAGTGGAACCCCTCTACACGATTATACCAGAGGTTAGGCTTAAGCCGGAAAGGAATCTTTCCTCCACGATTTGATACACCTCCCGAAACAGACACTTTAGTACCGTCGCCATCACTAGCTGAAATGACATATCTAGCCAATATGCCCTTAGGCTTATAGGCTTTTTCAATGGTCATGGTGGAATCGATGGTCGCATAGGCCTCTTTTTCCTCTTCCGTGAGAGGCACCCCGATTCGCTCGGCCGGCAGGAGATCTACTTTTGATGCACTAGAATCCTTCACCACTACCTCTCTTTGGTCGTACAAAGAATCTGGTACGGGTACATTTAACTCAAATCCGGATAAGCTTGATACTTGCCTAATCTTGAACTCTGGGAATACCAAGATGCCATCCATTCCTACTTTTACATCGAGATCCGCTTTGAAGTCTACAGGCAGCCACACGTCTGAACCAAAGTTTGAAAACTGTTGTTCATAGCTAGCATGGATGTACTGGATGGGTGGCGGAAATAAAAACGCATCTCCAGGACGCAATTGAGCAGATATAAGCGCGTAGTCCTCATCTAAAACCCAAACGAATCCTGTAAAACCAGCTGAGGTTTTGAGTTTTGGAGCGACAGAAATGATATACACTTCTGTACTGTCTCTTGATTTTATTTCTTCGAGTTTGAAATCGTAAAACGAAAGCGCTTTAGGATGGGTTACTCCCATCATGTTATGCCCCGCTACATCGATGTCGTCGTCGTATAAATTCATTACAAACATGGCAGCCGGCAGCAGGTCAGAAACCCTCATATTCTGAGTTTTCTCTTGCCACAAGGAGACTTCCCGCACTCCCCGTTTCTCATCCCAATAGGCCTTCGTTCCACTTTCCCATATCGAAACGATTCCAGAATCGTTCTCCATTCGAAATCGATTGTATGCAGAAACAGAGTAAGTATGAAGCGTCTTTTTCCATACCTGTTTCCCTTCAATTACCTGCCGCATGATACCAATAGCAGGGTCTTCCCCGGTAATCGTCAATTCAGGTAACCTGATGGTAGACAATAACATGCGAACTATTAATGGCTCTTTATCAATCTTTTCAACTGCTACCGTTACGGATTGATATCCGATAAATCGAACCACGAGATTGGCAGGTAACTGGGGAACCGTTAAGCTGAATTTACCTGCTGAATTTGTGATGGTACCCGTATAGGAACCAAGAAGCTGAAGCGAGGCGCCTGGAAGCGATTCTCCAGTAGTTTTGTCTACCACCTGCCCTTCTATTGCGATTTGCCCTATTGCAGGACGGCTCGCTAATCCCGTCAGCAAAAGGATGGAAACCAAGGACAGGATGAAGGAACGATTTCGTAATGTCATGAAAGCTGTAATGAACCAAGCTCTATCGAACTAGGGAATGCACAATGAAGGCACTTGCCACGCCGAGCGCTGCGCCTGTCACCACATCAGATGGATAATGTACGCCTAACCATATACGAGATACGGCTATCGAAGTGGCAGTAAATGCGCTAGGGCCTACGACATACCACTTAGGCTGTTGCAGTGACAGCGCCGTTGCCAAAGCAAAACTGATGGCAGCATGTCCCGATGGCATTGAAGCGTGTGCATCAAGTCCTCTCGCACCGGTGTACCTGGCTTTTGCCTGGATTCCAGGTATGCTAGCAAACGGTCTAGGCCGCTTTATGACTGTTTTAAGAACCATAGCACCGGCAGTAGCACCAAGCCAAGCGCCAGACACTCGAATCGCGTCCCTTGTCGAGATACCTCCTTCTGCTAGATGTACAGCCCAAACTGCAATGGGTGTGCCAAACATGAGTGGATATGCAACACGATCAGACGTAGCCATCCAATGTGTAAACACAGGCGTATTAGCCGAATATACCCATTTTAGCACCTTAATATCCAGACTTTGCTCGGCCGGAGTATATCCAGACAAGCCAGAATATTTGGTAACAAAAAAGGAGTCCGTTTGAAAAAACGGACTCCTTTCAAAAGCCTGGCTCTGAAAAACTAATTCCTGAGCATATACGCTAGAACTGGTCGCAACAAGCAGAACAATGCAAATTGTAAGACCAGATAGCCATCTGGACCTAAACGTCTTCCTGCTCAGCAGCTCCATTCGAAACCGGTAGATTTGCGCCAAGTCCCAATATTTCTTTGACTTTAATTGCAATTTCTTCCCTGTAATTCTTGTTCTCCTTGAGCCACGTCTTTGTTGCGTCTCGACCTTGACCAATTTTGACATCTCCGTAAGAGAACCATGAACCACTTTTTGTAATGATGTCATTGGCCACGCCTACATCAATAAGCTCTCCAATTGACGAAATGCCTTCGTTATAGATAATATCAAACTCAGCTTCTCTAAATGGAGGCGCAACCTTGTTTTTGACCACCTTAACCCGTGTTCTGTTTCCCGTTATCTCGGCACCATCCTTAATGGCACCAATACGACGGATATCCATTCGGATCGAGGCATAAAACTTAAGTGCTCGCCCACCCGTGGTGGTTTCCGGACTACCAAACATCACCCCAATTTTCATTCGAATCTGGTTAATGAAAATGAGAACTGTTTTAGTTCGGTTAATCGTACCAGTTAGCTTTCTAAGCGCTTGACTCATGAGTCTGGCTTGCAGCCCCATGTGGCTGTCTCCCATATCGCCTTCAATCTCGGCGCGTGGAACGAGCGCGGCAACGGAGTCAATTACAATGACATCCAACGCTGCGCTTCGAACGAGCGTGTCACAAATATTGAGCGCATCTTCTCCTGTGTCAGGCTGAGAAACCAACAGCGCGTCTGTATCGACCCCAAGCTTCTTGGCATAGCTCGCATCGAAGGCATGCTCTGCATCAATAAATGCACACGCCCCACCCAGCATTTGCGCCTGCGCAATGA
>JABMOI010000254.1 GCA_013204185.1 bacterium
CGGTGCAAACAATGGAGCCGTTTTAAATACCGAGCGTGAAGACGACAACAACTAGGACGTGTTGATGGGCCTTCGGGGTTTATGATGCGTAATTGCTGGCGATGCATTTGACGGATCAATGGGGTTCTCGTACATTCGGGGCACTTCCCACGAATTCGACCATCACCTCTTAGACCCCGACACCCTATGTCCACCAACATGGATGGTAGCGTAACCCAGCGATTTTCGTCCCGCTGGGGATTTTTCCTCAGCGTATTAGGCATTGCCGTTGGAACGGGAAATATTTGGCGATTCCCCCGCATTGCTGCGCAAAACGGAGGGGAAGACGGTGCTGGAGCCTTTCTAGTCGCATGGCTCATCTTTCTATTTGCGTGGAGTATTCCGCTGATCATGGTTGAATACGTCTGGGGGCGGCGCTCTCGTGCAGGAGTTGTCGCGACGTTTATCAAAGAAGGCGGTGATCGCTTCGCATGGATGGGAGCGTTTGTGGCCTTTGTAGCAACGGCTATCACGTTCTTCTATTCAGTGGTTGTTGGCTGGTGTATCTACTACCTCATCCAAACCATCGTGTCTCCTCTCCCGATGTCTACGGAGGCCGCTATGACCACTTGGAATGAGTATCAAGCTGGAGGTTGGCCGCTTCTTTTCCACGCGATTGCCATGGGCCTCGGCGGATTAGCCATTGCCAAAGGTGTGTCTTCTATTGAGCGCGTCAATAAGATTCTGGTCCCCACGTTGCTGACCATCGTATTGATTTCGACCATCCGCGCCCTCATGCTGCCAGGCGCATGGGAAGGTGTTTCCTATTTGTTTACCCCTCAGTGGAGTCAGCTTGCAAGCCCTAAAGTCTGGATTGAAGCATTAACTCAAAACGCGTGGGATACGGGGGCAGGTTGGGGTCTTTTCCTAACCTACGCTGCCTATATGAGCCATAAACACAACGTGGTGAAAAGCGCTGTTGCAACAGCGGTCAGCAATAACATTGTTTCCATGATGGCCGCCATTATGGTATTCGCGACCGTTTTCGCCGTGCTTCAAACTGAATTGGGCATGACTCGTCCGGAAGTATTGGAAGTCATGAAAACGAGCGGTCCGGCATCGACGGGGCTCACGTTCATTTGGATGCCCCAGCTCTTTGCCCGCATGTTCTTGGGTAACCCGCTCGCCATCTTGTTCTTCCTAGGGTTAACCTTTGCTGGCTTTTCGTCCCTCATTGCTCAACTTGAACTTCCTACTCGGGTGTTCATTGACGCCGGCTTGACGCGTAAAAAAGCAATCTTGATGGTCATTGGATTCAGCTACCTCCTGGGCATCCCGTCGGCGGTGAACCTGAATATTCTCAGCAATCAGGACTTCGTCTGGGGCGTGGCCCTTATGGTCTCTGGCGCCTTCGTAGCGTTCCTTGTGATCCGCCAGGGCGTGGAAAAAATGAGGGATGAACACCTTTCAGGTCAAGATGGAGATTGGAAGGTGAGCAAGGCGTGGGTGCTCATCGTGAAGTATTTCATTCCTGTTGCTGCGGTAACGCTACTTGCTTGGTTTCTCTCGCAGTCCGTTACCGACCGTTGGTACGACCCTCTGGATCCGGGTTCGCTCATGACCTTGCTGGTCCAGTGGGCGCTCATGATTGGCCTTTTCCTTGGCGCGAACAAGTGGATCGTCAAACGCATGGCTGGTTCAACAGGACCAAAGACCTCTGACTAGTTCATAGGGGAATAAACCCAAGCGGATGCTCTGGGCCCCGTTCCTCCACCGTATCCTCCTGTAATCAGAACCCGCCCGTCAGGTAGTTTGGTGCTTGCCGAAAACTGACCCGCCAAGTCCGTTTCTCCGGGTATGAGATATGTTTTTCCTGTGGTCAAGTCGAGTCTTTCGGCTTGTGAGGCCCCGCCGGCAAATAGTATATCGTTTCCTGGCATCCAGATCGAATTACCTTCGTGCTTATACCTTCCTATGCGCATTGGATTCGACATCGTGGAGGTTTCTGAGCGGGGATCGTAAATCTCAGTTGAAGCATAAACGCCATCAAAATCTCGGGTATCGGCTCCCCCAGATATAAAAATTGTGCCGTCCGGGAGCAAGGTTGCATCCTGTTTGTGCCGAGCAATTTTCATTGAACCGGCAGCTTTGAACGTCTCTGTCTTGGGGTCAAAGCGTTCAATTTGGTCATACAATCGCATTGAAGTACCCCTTCCTACATGGCCACCCAACACAATGACAGATCCATCTGAAAGGCCAATCACCGAATGGCTTTCTCGCGCCACGTGCATTGATCCCGTTGTTAAAAATCGATTCGCCGCGGGATCATAAATTTCAGCAGAGGACAAAAACGTCCATCCGGTACCTACTCCTCCCACGAATAAAATCCGGCCATCATTTAGCAAAACAGCTTTATGC
>JABMOI010000255.1 GCA_013204185.1 bacterium
CTCCGATTCCGCCGTATTTGAAGCGAGATGTAGAGCCTGAAGACAAAGAGCGATATCAGACGTTTTTTGCTGAAAAAAGGGGCGCAGTTGCGGCCCCGACGGCCGGACTTCACTTTACGCCAGGCTTGGTAAATACGCTGACGAATAAAGGCGTGGACATCATGCCGGTAACACTTCACGTAGGATTGGGCACGTTTCGTCCGGTTGAAGTAGAAGATCTGACCAAACACCGGATGGATTCAGAATTTTACCATGTAACGCCGGATGTGGCCGATCGCGCAAATATTGCTCTCTCGACGCCAGGTAACACAGTTACTGCAGTGGGTACAACGGTAGTTCGGGCTATCGAATCAAGCCTTTCAGCCGCGTACACACTTAAAGCAAATATTGGATGGACGGATAAGTTTATTTATCCCCCATACGACTTTCACATCACCCAACGCCTGATTACGAACTTTCACATGCCGCGAAGCACCCTTATGATGCTCGTTGCTGGATTTGCTGGATATGATTTCATGGTTGAAGCATATCAAACGGCAATCAAAGAGAAATATCGTTTGTTTTCATTTGGCGATGCCATGCTCATTCTGTAGGGTTTGAGTTCCGGCTCGAGCGCGAATAAAACGGATCACCATGAAGGAATCGGGTCAGGTAGCGGTCATCGTTCCCGCAGCCGGCGAAGGTCGGAGACTCGGTGGGCATCGGAAGCAATTTCGCGTGCTAGGTGGTAAATCGGTTTTAGTTCAAACATTGATGGTGTTTGAGCGTCATTCCAAAGTGGACCACGTCATTGTTGCTACGCCGGAAGAAGCGGTAATCCCTCTATCCGACGAATTGCGTCGAATCGGGATTACCAAGTTGAGAGCGGTTGTAAAGGGAGGCGATTCGCGCCAGGCCTCTGTGCGCGCTGCGTTGGATCAGCTACCCGACGAAGTGGACGTAGTTTTAGTTCACGATGCGGTTCGACCCTTTGTCAGGCTATCCAGCGTTTCGGCCGTCATAAAAGCAGTTCGCGATTATGGAGCATGTTCTCTTGCGGTTGGAATTTCCGACACCGTTCGGAGAATTGAAAACAATGACAATGGAGTGCTGATGTTCGGAGAAACACAGCCCCGAGAAGAGCTAGTTCGAATGCAAACTCCGCAGGGATTTAGAATGGATTGGCTCATGCAAGCCCATGAAGTGGCCGCCACTCGCGGAACTGAAGCCACCGATGATGTCGATCTGGTACAAAAAATTGGTCACCCAGTTGTTGGTGTTGAAGGGTGTTTGTACAACGTAAAAATTACCACGCCTGCAGACTGGGACCACGCGAAACGTTTTTGGGATCACTGGCAGACCATTTTGCGTCAAGAGGAGCGTGAGCAAATTGTAGGTCAAGAAACCAGATGAGCATGCGAATTGGATTCGGATATGACGTTCATCGACTTGTTGAAGGTCGAAAGTTGATCCTCGGAGGGATTCTCATCCCCTTTGAACGCGGTCTTGACGGACACTCTGATGCAGATGTGTTGCTGCACGCCATTTCCGACGCCTTGTTAGGAGCTGCAGCGCTGGGCGATATTGGATCTCACTTTCCAGATACAGACCCTGCCTATAAGGATGCCGATAGCAGCGAGTTACTTATACAGATCGTAGGTCGTCTAGCCGAAGCGGGGTTTCGTGTAAACAATATTGACGCTACCGTTGCGGCTCAAGCGCCCAAACTTAGAGACTATATCGATTCTATGCGCGAGCATATTGCCCAATTGTGTTCGGTCCCAGCTGGATCCGTGTCTGTCAAGGCTACGACAACCGAGCGATTAGGCTTTGTCGGATTGGGTGAAGGCATGGAAGCTTATGCTGTGTGTACCATTCTACCCTTAGAGAACGCGTAGCACACGATGGGGGATTGGTTGGTCAATATCTTTGAATGGATGTCAGATTTGCCCGCTATGTTGGCCTATCTAACCATTTTCAGCATCTCCTACCTTGAAAATGTAATTCCTCCCGTGCCGGGCGATATGATAATCGTTTTTGGGGGGTATATGGCCGGCCTGGGTCTGTTGAATCCTTGGGCCGTAGTGGGACTTTCAACTATCGGCGGAATTTTGGGATTCATGACGATGTTTGCCATCGGTGTACGAGTTGGAACAGGCCTACTGGATCCAAACCGATTCAAGTGGCTTCCCAAACAGAGAATTCTTCTGGTCAAATCAAAATTAGAACGGTGGGGTTTCGGGCTCGTAGCGGCCAATCGATTTTTGAGTGGCCTTCGTTCAGTGATCTCTTTGGCTGTTGGAATGGCACACATGCCGGTGCGTCCGACCCTTATTTGGTGTTCGATCAGCGCACTCGTTTGGACGGGTCTAATTACGGCCGCCGGATTTTATGTTGGAGAGAACTGGGAAGTGGTTGGTGAGTACTTACGCGGCTATGGAGTGATAATCACGAGCATAATCGTTCTATTTTGGCTGATTCAGGGCATTAGGTACCTAATTCAGCGTAAAAAAAATAACTCGACCAATTGAGCGGTTTCACGGATCCTTTACGACCTATGTAGTTGACTCTGCTTCGAGGTCGGCGTAAATTTTGTTTCTGGCCAAAATCTTAGATCAGGCCCTTTGCTGGCATAGCTCAGTTGGTAGA
>JABMOI010000256.1 GCA_013204185.1 bacterium
GACCCCCTCTGCACCGGGCCCCATCATGGTTTTCAACATCGAGGGCGCGTACTCCGGGATCGTCAAACCACTATCCAGAGGCGCGACTCGGTCTGAGACAAACTTCTTCTGCCAATCACCACCACGACCACCGAAGGCCGCGCTGGTGGCAGATAGAACCAACCCGTGTATTTTTTCAGGCAAGTAGTCATAGGTTCTTTGCGCTATCATTCCGCCCATGGAGTGACCCATAACGATATTAGTCTTGGTGCCAAGTGCGTTTATCAGGTTGCAGCAAACTCGGGCTAATGATTCAATACTGAACTCTTCAGGCATTTCGCTGAGCCCGTATCCGGGCGCATCCCACGCAACAACTCGGTAGCCATTTTTGACTAATGCTTCAATCTGGTAATACCAATACTCTTTCGCACCAAATGCACCATGCAACATAAATACCGTGGTATCTGAATGACCCGTAACGCTGTAATCCGGCAGAGATTTTTCGAGTAGATTGTTATTCACTTTTGTGTTGTCCTAGCTTTGGTAAAATTGGATTGACCAGAGCAATCGCAACGGTTTTTTCCTCGGTGTAAAAACTTCTTGCCCCAATCGCCCCTTCCCGTCCAACGCCGGATTCTTTGAATCCGCCAAAAGGCATTCGAAGATCCAAGGAGGTCAATGGGGTATTTGCCATAACTAAACCTGCCTTAATCGAATGGCTGGCCTGCATTACTTCTCGGTGGTTGTTAGACCAAATGTAAGAAACAAGCCCATAGATAGAGTCGTTGGCAATGTCTATGGCTTCGTCGAGAGAATCCACCACAAGAAAGGCTGCGAAAGGTCCAAAGATTTCTTCTTGGCAGACACGGGCTGAATTGGACTTTGCCAATACAGCTGTGGGTTCAAAGTAATGACCACGTTGAAAATGTTCGGGTCGTTTGCCACCAGTAAGCAGTTCAGCGCCTTCGCTGCGAGCGATGTCAACATAGGATTGCAGGCGCGCAATATGACCCGTAGAAGCAAGGGGACCGTTTTCTGTATTCGAATCGAAAGGATCGCCTAGCCGAATTGCCTGTGCTCGTTGACAGAACTTTTGCATAAATTCACTGGCTATAGCGCGGTGCAAGATGATTCTCGACCCGGCGAAACATTGCTGTCCATTGTTCGAGTAGATCGCTATCAGCGCCGAATCAAGTGCCAAATCTAGATCACAAGAAGGCATGATAATATTGGCGGATTTTCCACCTAACTCCAGCTCTACTCGCTTGAGTGTTTTGCAGGTCTCCGCGGTAATCATTTTCGCCGTTGCCGTTCCGCCGGTAAAGGAAATACCTCGTAGTAGCGGGTGAGATGACAGTGCCATCCCGGTAACTGAACCTGTGCCGTTAACGAGGTTTACAACGCCATCAGGCACACCGGCTTCGGTGAGAATTTGCATAAATCTCGCAAGAGCCAGTGGCGTATTTTCTGAGGTCTTGACCACACAACTATTGCCGAAAGCCAGTGCTGCAGCGATCTTTGTTGAGGCCAGTGCCGTAGGCGCATTGGAGGAGGATATCAGGCCTACGGGGCCCAGGGGCTCTCTGGTTGCGTAGCGCAGAATTGAACGGTCTTGCATGGCTGAAATTTCTGTTGCCTGTGCAATCCACTCTGAATAGAACTTAAAGCTTGCCATGACACGCGGCAGCTGGACGAGCCTCGAATAGGATAATGTTTGGCCTGTATTTATGGTCTCCAATGCCGCCAGTTCATCTAAATTCTCAGCGGTCAGCGCACAAATACTCTGAAACACTTTTTGCTTCTCAGCAATGCTCGTATTAGACCAAACCCCTTTATCTAAGGACTGCTTTGCAGCACTTACAGCATCATCTACTTGCTGGAAGTCGGCCTCGAAAAGCTCTGATACTTGCTCACCATTGCCAGGATAGATAATGGGTAAGGCCACAGCTCCTTTAGAAGCGACAAACTCACCATTGATATAACTGGTAACCTTGTCAGGGACCTGACTCTTATATTGCTTTGGAATCACGACCAAAGCCCACCGTTCACATGTATCGTTTGACTAGTGATGTAGGCAGCCGCAGGGCTGGCCAGAAACAACATGATTCCAATCAGGTCGTCCGGCGTTCCTATGCGTTGCAGCGGAATACCTGTTACAACACGATTCTTATCAATTCTAGAAGATTTCTCATCGCGTCCCGTACCGCCTTTAAGAAATTGTGTGTCAATTAACCCGGGCGCTAGTGCATTCACCCTAATATGCGGAGCTTCTTCTATTGCCAATGCTCGAGTGAAATTAATGATCCCGGCTTTTGCCACAGAGTAAGGCCCATAACCAGCGACCGTAACTTGAACGCCAAACGTCGAGGCTGTATTTAGTATCGACGGATTAGCAGATTTACGCAGCAAAGGTATTGCCGCTCGCACAAGGAGAAATGCGCTTTTTATCGTCCCATTAGTAATTTCATCCCATTCGTCTTCTACCATATCAGCAATGTTGACTTGCTCTTTTGTGAAGCCAACGAGATTAACGAAGTGATCAATAACCCTAAAATTGCTCGATATCTCTTTAAAAGCAGCAACTATTTCTACCGGCCTGGTAGCGTCGCAAGCAATCGCTGTCACACCCATGGGGACGGGAAAACCGTCAATGGAACGCTGCAGATCCAACACAATGACGTTCAGTCCAATCTCATTCGCAGCCTCTACCAGACATCGCCCAATGCCGCCGCATCCTCCTGCGACAACGATAGTTTCTCCTACCTTAGGTACCATTTGGAGTTTGGATAGCGTAGTGGATTTCATAATCTAAACCTCAGAAATTGATGAACTGCCACCGGACATATCTGCGTGGTAAATTTCAGCAAGAAGAATTGCCGAAGACCTGGCCAAACTTGAACATCAATCATTAAGCTGCTCATTTTCTTTATCTCTGGCTATGGATAATTCAGCAACCTTGTAGCGGGCGATTTTCATCATTGCATTCCGCGGCATGCTCTCGAGCATCAGCACTTTTTGGGGTAGCTTAAAGACGGCCACTTGCTTCTTTCGAAGGTATTCGACAATCACTTCAAGCGAAATCTCGCCCCCAGCTTTACTGACAATAGCCACACCTATTTTTTCGCCCAGTCGCTCGTCTGGGTAACCAAAAGCAGCAACATCAAGAATCAGGGGATGATCTGAGAGCAGATTATCAATCTCTGCTGGAGCGATGTTCATGCCGCCACGTATAATTAGCTCCCTGCAGC
>JABMOI010000257.1 GCA_013204185.1 bacterium
AAAGATATCCATCGGTTTCTCTGACCTTGAACAAGTACGGAAGACTCTTCAGCCAATGTTCGTGGGTCCGAGCTTTCAGATCTCGCACCCGCAACTCATTGGCAAGCTGAAAGCCTCGCTTCTGCTTTTGGATTTCTTCTTTGATTGTTTCGATGTCCATACAATAAATATAGACGCATTTCGAAACCATTCATAACCAGCAAAACACGCGTCAACCCAACAGCACGTCCAGTACATCGGCCGCGGTGTAGGTTTTTTGGCCGGGTTTGATGAACATTGGCGCTAGGTGCAAGTCGTCGCCGGACGTAATGACGGGAGGCTCAACGTAGCCGCCTTTCCGCGGCTTAGAAATGCCGATGGTCGATAACAGGTTGTTGCACAAGCACGTACGGCCTTCGGTCTGCTCCTCGGCTCCGCCCTTTCTCAAGAAGTCTAGTACCGGCTCGGAGGCGCATCGGTATTCAATTTCGCCGGATTCGTTTTTGACCAAGGTCCTCAAAAGTCCCACGTCGCACACGCGCTCACGAGCGGCGTACACCGCAGGGTCCGAAACGCTGCCTGGTATTTGAGCGACTTTGAATGGGAATCCCGTTGGGGACATCATAGGGCTGGTGTGCACATGGCCGTTTCCTCCAACGACTTCCGCCAAAATGGTCTCGTTAAGCCCAGCTTCAATCCCTGATTCTTCGCACAACGAAAAAGCGGTGCCAACTTGAATGCCCACAGCGCCCTGCTCTTGGGCCAACTTCAACCCGCCGGGCCGTCCATAACCACCCGCCAGCCAAAAAGGCCGCTCAAGGGCAGCGACTTGCTCTAGGTTAACGACATCTTTCTCCCCATAAATGGGCTCTCCTGCTTCGGTAAGCTGCATGCGGCCTCGAGGCGGCGCATTGTGCCCCCCTGCGATGGGGGTTTCGATAATAAACCCATCGACGGACCCTTCACTTTTACGAATGAGGGCGGTCCCAAGCACAGCAGAAGAGATAATCGGCAAAAACTTAGGTCGGCGAAGCGTACCAACCATTTCGGCTAGTCCGGGAAATATCTTGCGAGGATCAAATTCAATGGCGACTTCTTCATCCCGATCCGCTCCCACCACATCCAAACGATATTTGACGGGCTCATGACGGGCTAGCTTGTCTAGCATTCCTGCGACTTGGGTTGGGATTCCAGCACCCATTATGACGTAGTCCACGCCTGCTAGCAGTGCGCCGTAGAGCGAGGCAGGTGTTGGCATTTGGATCTTTTCGAGCCGATTAATTCCGACTACGCCTTCATGGCCGAGCTTGGCGAGATATACTTCAACAAAATTGGCAATAGCCGTGAGCTGCTGAAGAAAGGCAGGAGGGCGAACGGAGAAATTGGGGATGGCTTTATACGGCTCACCTGGCTTGCGTCCAGACGGGTTGAAGTACCGTTTTAGAATTTTGGCGACGGGCTCCTGCAAGGGAAATGCGCCCAGTGCTTCTCGCATCATCCCAGAGAAATCGCCGTCCATGAGTCTAGACGCCAGCACATGTTCAAGGGCTGTCCCGGAAACGACGCCCAGTTGGCCGCGCTTTGAAACGGCGGAAGCCAGCTGCCAATTGGAGACGCCCACTCCCATACCGCCTTGAATAATTTCTGGTAGTTTCATTTCAATTCCGAGTCAGCTGAATTAGCCAAGTGGCCTTACTTTAGGAAAAAAATGTTTTAAGAGTAGTTTATCCTAAAACAGTTCACGCAAAAGTAGGCCCCACGCCGCTCACCGACAACTCTGACCTGTGAAGGACGTATTGATTTGGAGCGAAATGCAGCTCAATAGGCCTATTTCTTCTTTTTAGCGGGGTCGAGCTGCTCCAAAAGCGTCCGTACGCCCGTAATCACTTTCAAATCGCGAGCGTCTTCTGATGAAGACACTGAACCCGGGTCTACAAAAGCATACTCCGCACCATCGCCCAACATATCGTAGTTACGGTGTGTGCTTTCGCGGAATGCCCCTGGCCTGGAGAAGACCAACGAAGGCACTTGAGGCTCTCCATTAGACAACGGAATTCTCATCAGATTGTCTTCCGAAGTAAAATAAATGGCCTTGCCGTCTTTTGTCCAGATTGGGGCCATTCCTCCTCCCGAAGTCAACGTCCGACGCTGGTCCATTTCTGGAAACTTGTTCAGATATATTTCTATCGTTCCGGTCACATCGGACTGATACACAATCCATTGATTGTCAGGTGAGAGGTAACCCAATTCCTCAACAAAAGGAGTTTTCAGAAGAATGGAAGCAGTACCCGTCGTGGTGTCATATCTCCACATGTCCGACTTATCGACTCCCCCTGACGTGCTCATCATGATCCACTTCCCATCTGGAGACATGGAGTCAATGTGCAAATGCCCTGTGGCTTCAAATAACGTGTCTCGGACCGCGGTGTTTTCAATATTGGAGCGAATCATGATCCCATCCCCATTCGCATTACTCGAATAATAGAAATGACGTCCGTCAGGATCCCAGACCGGGGTTTCGTCCTCACCTGCCTTATCGCTCAACCGCACCACGGTATTCAATTTACGGTCTAACAGCCAAATGTCGTTTTCTTTGTCTTGGGAATGAATGAGTACTTTGGATCCATCTGGCGAAAATCGAGGATCGCGCACAACGGAAGTAAACGCGTCAAAGGGCGAAAAGCTTTCCCCTTTCTTTCCCATCACAACTCGCATACGGGTGTTTCCTGACTCCTCCGATGCAGGCCAATAGACCATGACCCCATTGGCGGAAGCATCGTAGAAAACAATCGCGCCGGTAGAGGACCCTGTAACTTGAGGTACCAACGGAAAACTGTTGCCTACCTTCAGCGATTTGACACTGAAAGGAGCGGCATACACATCGCCACTTTTGTAAAACGTGATGTATCCATTGTCAATGTACTTTGGATGCGAGCCACTAGGAATTAAGAGTACGTCCTCTCCGGACTTCATGTCTAAGGCACGAACATCATAGTTTACACTGGAAGGGCCAGCTTCGTCTTCTCGTCGAGCTGAATAAAGAATAATGTTGGTGCCAAGAATCAGGTGAATGCTCTCGATGAATCTGCGATTGTCGGACACATCGCGTTCAAACACCACCTTCTTGACCCCATTTTGAATCGTAGTCAGGGTTAATGTGGAATCCCGTTGGTTTTCAACGAGCAGTTCGGAGTCTGACAGCCAGACGAATCGGCTTCCATTTTCCGAGTCAGACAACAATTCTTTATTTCCTCCCGACGTTGACACTCGAAATAATTCGGGGCCATCTCGAAATGCGACCCATGCACCCGTAGGAGACGCGGCATAGTAGGACAACCCTCGGCTGTCGTGCGTGGTTAATTCCTGTACGGCTTCCGAACTTAACTCTCTGGTTTTCGAAACGGTGCCGCCAGAGTTCACGAGCTCGTAAACCAAACGTGAGCCATCGTTTGACAACACAAACATGTCAGATATGCGGCTTGCCTCAAGAATATCGATCTGAAGACGTCGCACAGGCTCTTTTTCAGCCCCTGGGGGCTGGAAAACGAATAACATAAGGGCGGCTACGGTCGCGAGAGCCGCCACGCCCCACGGGAGCCATTTCTGCAGACGGCTTGGATTATTTGCCTCATACGCGGAAATCTCCACCGTGCCTGAGTGCATGGACGCTGGGGCATGCGCTGCAACGGCGGCGGAGTTAAACGCCGGCATGGACCGGCTCATGGCCACATTCGAACCCGCGGCAACGGCTTTCAAATCTGCCGGGAGTTCGTCTACATGTTGATACCTAAAGGCTGGGTCCTTGGCTAGGATTTTGGCGATAATCCCTTCCAGCGCAAGGGGTACGCCGGAGCGAAGGGATGTCAGTGCAGGCGGCTCAGAATTCAAAATCGAGTAGACAATCGCTTGTTCGTACTCTCCGGAAAACGGCTGACGCCCCGTAATCATTTCAAACAGCACACACCCAAGGCCCCAAATATCCGTTCTTCGATCAATGTCCTCTCCCCTTGCCTGCTCGGGGGACATATATCCGATAGTGCCGAGCGTCGAGCCCGCCTGAGTTAGCATCGAGGCGGCGCTTATTTTCGCCAAGCCAAAGTCCATAATCTTTACATGACCGCGCTTCGCAATCATGATGTTCGCAGGTTTGATATCCCGATGAACAATCCCGTGTTCGTGCGCTACTTGGAGTCCTTCCGCAATTTCGATGGCTATTTCAATAGCCCTTTCGACCTTAATGGGTCCTTTTTCGATGAGGTCTCGCAGCGTCTCCCCGTCCACAAACTCCATGGCGATGAAGGCGTGTTCTTCCGTTTCCTCAATGGCGAACACGGTCGCAATATTTGGATGGGACAGCGCAGCAGCAGCCTGGGCCTCTCGCTTAAACCGCTGCCTATCCTTGTCCGTGGCTACCGCATTGGGTGGCAAGAATTTTAACGCGACCGTGCGGTTGAGCTCAGTATCGGTGGCCCGGTAGACTACACCCATGCCACCGCGACCAAGTTCGCTTTCGATGCGATAATGTGATAAGGTGGTGCCAATCATAAATCTGTAAGGAAATAAAGAAGGTAGAAACTCGGCCAAAGGTAGGAATAAAGACAGACTCAGCCATTAAAATCAACACGTGAATGCCCGA
Source organism: bacterium (assembly GCA_013204185.1). Classification (GTDB taxonomy): domain Bacteria; phylum Bacteroidota; class Rhodothermia; order Rhodothermales; family UBA10348; genus UBA10348. Next base: position 4,616 of record JABMOI010000257.1, read on the forward strand.
TAAGGAATTCAGAAGGTCTACAAATCGTCAAATCTATCAGACATAGGTTACATTATGATTGAGTAATGTGTCTATGCTAGACTCCTTTATCGTTCTACCGCGAAATAATCATGACCATCCGAAAAACCCTTCTATTCTCTTTTTTGGTTTTGGCTGCACTTGTTGTGCCTACCTCGAGCGCTCAGGAAGCAAAAATTCCTTCCTATCTCAAACCCTCAGTTGGAACTGATACCCGAGCTATTCGAAGGGATATTCCGCTCACCAACGCGATTCAGAAGGCCTTTGAGGCTGGAACCCGAAACTTTACGGGAACACCAGGGGACAATTATTGGCAATTAGAGACGGATTTCAATATTGAGGTCAGCCTTGATCCTTCGACCCAAAAATTGTCTGGTTCTGAAACCATTTTGGTTCACAACAACAGCTCGGATGAACTGAACCAAATTTATCTGCGCCTAGACCACAACATTTTTAGAGGTCTCGTTCCTCGGGGTGGCTCGGTGCCAGCGGAAAACACAGAAGGAATGGTTGTGACTCGCCTCAGAGTCGATGGAAAAGAAGTCGACCTACACGCGCGTTCGCCGCAGCGTCGCCGCGGTGGTCCCGAGCCTGAGCGCAAACTGAGTGTTTCCGGCCTCGACCAAACTCTTGCGGTTATCAATCTCGAAACGCCTGTTCCTGCCAACAGCACGGTCACTCTCGATATTGAGTGGAACACGAAACTGCCAGGTGGCCCAAATGGACGCGGTCACCGCATGACGCAGCGTTGGGACAATGAACTTTTTCAGCCCACCCAGTGGTTTCCTCGGCTTGCCAAATACGACGATCTTCGCGGATGGGATACCAGTGTCTATCTAGGCCCAGCCGAGTTTTATAACAACTTTGGTCGCTTCGACGTCAAGATTAACGTACCTGGCGGATGGATTGTAAGCGGAACCGGTGTCCTTCAGAATCCTGAAGAAGTCTTGACCGAAAGCGCTCGGCAAAACTTGACGAAAGTCCTTGCTACAGATGAGGTTACGACCATTGTAGGCCCTGATGAAATTGGTCCAGGACAAGCAACGGCTGAAGGCGAAAGTCTCACGTGGCACTTCGTTGCAGATAAAGTGAATGATTTCGCGTGGCTTACCGCTGAGAAATTGGTGTGGACTGCAACGCGTGCAACCATTCCAGAGAAAGGCCCGATCCCCGTTCACATGGTGTATTTGCCACGCAACGAAAGACTGTATGAAGGCGCTGGCCCAATAACCCGCCATGCGCTAGAGTATTATTCGAAACTCTGGGCTCCCTATCCATTCCCTCAACTCACGATGCAGGATGGCCCAAGTGCCGGAATGGAATACCCGATGGTAATCAACTCCAACCGCGGAGCGGCAGATCATGAAACTGCCCACCAGTGGTGGCCAATGATGGTCGGAACCAACGAAACGTGGTATGGCTGGATGGACGAAGGCTTTAATACCTATATGAACATCCTTTCCGGCGCAGACTCTCGCGGCGAGCCTGCAGACCTGAACGGACGTGGTCAGAGTTATGGACGCATTAGTGGCAACGAGGAAGAAGCACCGTCCATGTATGTGACCAACTACGGCGGTAATATGTACGGCTTTCAGACCTATAACAAGGCGTCCATGATGCTCTCCATGTTGGGTGGGATTGTAGGGGACGAAGCGTTGCAGGCAGCGATGAGCAAGTACACCCACACATGGGCGTTTAAGCACCCATCACCCTGGGATTACATGTTCTTTATGAGCAACGAGTTAAAAATGGACCTTGGATGGTTCTGGTATTACTGGTTGTTCACTACCGAATCGGTAGACGGGTCAATCGAAAGCGTTTCTCCTACTCCTAACGGCGTCAAGGTTGTTGTGCGACAAGATGGTCAAATGCCTTCTCCAGTTGTGCTACGCGTTGAATTCGAGGAGGCTGGACCGCTTAGTCCTTCAATGGGAAATGCCACCATGGTGGACGACAAAACGGTCGACATCACATGGCCAGTCGATCTATGGTTCGCAGGAAGCAAAACTTTCGAAACTGAGCTCACATTTGGCAAGCGAGCTATTGCCAAAATTACGCTTGACCCAAATGGACGTTTTCCTGACCGCGATCCGTCGGACAATGTGTGGAGTAAATAGTTCAGAACTCGTGGATATCTTCCTGATTTCTATTCCGAATTGCCCTTGATTCCAAGGTCATTCTATGGTAATGTGACAGTCCTAGTTTATGGGCGGTTGGATTCCAACATCATGCCCATCTAAACGCGGTTTTGATGTCGTTTTCCCGTTTCGACCCACCGAAGCTCTACTGACACCGTTACCATTTCCGACTTGAGATCTAAATCCATCATTTTGATGGCCGTCTTCGGATTGGCCTTCTTAACAGACGTGCGTGCGCAAACATCGTTTGAGCAGGCCGTCGTGGACGTGGGAAATATTGGGGTAACGGTCACTAACGTTGGTTTTGTTGGCCGCGCGAATATTCGAAACAACCCAACTGGGGCCCCTTCTTTCGAATATCCCCTGGATTCTGGTGTAGAACACCTCTTTGAATCTGGCCTTTGGGTTGGCGCTTTGCGTTCAGATGGAGTTACAACCGTGCGGTCGGGAGCAATCGCATCTTCAGGAGGCTACGCTCCGGGCGGCAGCGGATACGAGTTCGCGCCCCTTACTTCCATTATTCAGAGAAGTACCCTTCCGACTTCAGACGCGTTTACACGTCAGGCGTTTAGCCATCTCGATTACTCCTCGTCTTTTTCGGATACGTCTTCCGTGCTTCCCGGAACGTCTATCCAAATGCCGGATGCTGCAGGTCGGCTGGGAATGAAGGTAATCGCTGAGTCGTACGCGTGGAATTTCCCGTTTACGGAAGCCTTTGTGATCCTGAACTACGATATCATCAATATCTCTTCGCAGCCTTGGGATTCAGTTTATGTAGGGATGTATCACGATATCGTGACCCGCAACGTGAACACGACCAATGAATCAGGCGGTGCCTTCTTCAACAAAGGCGGCTTCGGATACATAGACAGCCTTCAAACGTCGTATGGTTTTAATGCCGGTGGTCCAGAGGAAACGCTGAATACGTATGGTGGTGTGGCTTTTCTGGGCGCCGAATGGATGGACCCTCGAACCAATCAAAAACGGTTTTTCCACCCGAACGTAGCGGCAGAATACATTGCAGATGGCTATTCGGCTCCCACAGTAAATCCTAGATGGTGGCTCTTTGGTGGCGGGGTCGACGAGGAGTCCAGACCGGGCGACGATGCCACTCGGTACCGCCGCATGGCCAATCCTTATCCAAATCCAGCACAGTTTACATCTAATGCTGAGTATCTCGACGCCAAGGATGCTTGGTTTACGCGGTTACGAACGGATGGGGTATCTGCTACCGGAAACTGGATTGGCCTGACGCCAGCAGGTCCGTTCCCGAGAGTCGAGCCCGGCGATACCCTTCGCGTGACGTTCGCTTTGGTTGCTGGCCTAAAACCAGAGGAGTTTCAGGGACCAGCTGGTAAACCAATCGACACGGCAGAAGCCAAATCCATTTTTGCTAGCAACATTCTTTGGGCGCGAAGAACCTATTCAGGTGAAGACAACAACTTCAATGGCAAACTGGACGCCAATGAAGATGTGAACGGGAACGGCGTTCTGGATCGTTACCTCATCCCCGAACCTCCCGCCTCGCCAAAAGTCCGAGTCGAATTTGAGCGTCCTGCGAATGCGGTTGGAAATGAGACGGTTGTGGCCCTGTACTGGGACAAAACAGCAGAATTTTCCAGGGACCCAGTAACGGGCAAGATGGATTTTGAAGGGTACCGCGTGTATCGCAGCAACCCCGGCGACGACAAAAAAGGAAACCTGTCCAACCGTGCTACATTGATTGCCCAGTACGACAAACCGGGAAATCAGACCGGGTTTAACAACGGTTTTAGCCGCATTGAGTTAGATGAAGCGCGGACCTTTGCCGGGGATTCAACCTCGTATTGGTACCGATTTGAAGCCAAGGACCTGAAGTTGGGCTGGCAGTACCTCTTTACCGTAACGGCCCTGGACGAAGGAGATCCGCTTGCGGGGCTGGATGCGTTTGAATCTTCTCGCGTGGCAAACGCGGTTCGTGTATTTCCGGGCACTCCTGCCGTTGAAGACGGCTCCCTCGCCGTGGGCGTTTATCCCAATCCATACCGCGTAAACGCAGCCTGGGACGGAGAAACTTCCCGGACCCGCAAACTAAACTTTTACAATCTCCCGCCGGATTCTGAGATTCGGATCTACACGTTGGCGGGCGAAATTGTGACCACATTGAAGCATGATGGCCCCAGCTACACTGGAGATACGCGTTGGTATGACGATTTCAGCGCAGAAAACCGCATTCAATCTGGAGGAGAGCATTCTTGGGATTTGCTTTCTGATAGTGGATTGAGCGTGGCTGGCGGTCTCTATCTATTTACGGTTAAAGACTTTGCCTCAGGAGACGTTCAACGCGGCAAATTCGTGATCATCAAATAACCTAGATCATCAAATGACCATAACCTTCAACACACTATTCCCCAAATACCAGAGGTAAACCCGATGTTAAAAAGAGCTACTACTTTGCTCATGCTGCTCATGGTACCACTATTTGTGAGTGATTCCTTCGCTCAGCAAACAGTGACCGTGCGCCAAATTAATGCCATTCCGCAAGGCCAGATAGACCAGCTAAATGCTGCTGGAGCGAATTTGACTGCTGGAATGGTTAGTTCCGGATCATGCGCCGGCTTGATTTACGACAACACACTTTGTGGTCAGTCAGTTAAGTTCACGGCAGTTGTGATCTCAGACCCGTTGAACTCCGGTTTGGCTTCAATCAACTCGACAACTGGTCTACCAGGACGCATTCACGTTTTTGTTCGTGACGTTACTGCCGACACCGAAGGTCCAGAAGGACACGGCATCCAGTTGGTAGATGGTAGCAACTTAGGTCTACAAACCCTGATTCGCGGTGACGTGATCGACGTTGTAGGAACGGTAAGTCCGTTTTCAACCACGATGCAGCTCGCTCCTACTTCGTTCACAGTGGTAGGCTCTCGCGCACTGACTGACCCCATTTTCAATCCGATTGCGGTAACCACGGCTGACATCAACAAGATGGTCGGACCAGACGGCGCTATTCAGATCAACTGGTCAAAAATTGCAGATCTTCGCGGGTCATATGTAATGATTACCGGCGGTACCGTTCTTACTAGGGTCACAGGCACTCGTCCTGACTTTAACGTAACGACCGACGGCGGCGCTACTTCTGTTAGTATGTACGACACATCCCTTCGCTATCGTAACGACCGCGCTGGAGTCTATCCAGCCTCATTCAACGTACGCGCTGCGAACGATCCATTTTCACCGCCTCCGTCAGGAGCACGGGTAAATCTATCTGGATTCTTGCACCTCCCAGGCGGCACGGGTGCTGACCCATTCGGTCTTGGCGTTCCCAATGGCGTTGTAGTTGCAATTAGCCCCATGGCCGATTCCGATCTCATCGTAACCGAATCGCCACCAGCTATTACGGGTCTTACTCGCCCTTCAGCTGTACCGGGCGCAGGAGCAGTTGATATCACGGCTACGGTCGATGCAGATCCAACCAGAACGATTAGCTCGGCTTCTTTGGTCTACACCACGACCAGCAACTCGACTGAAACCGTTGTTGCAGCAACTGGAAATACAGGTTCTGTTTACACGTTTTCCATCCCAGGCGTAGCAAACGGAGACTTTATTAGCTACTGGATTCGCGCAAAAGACAACACGAACGCGACATCTGAAACGGCTAAATTCTCTCTACGCTCGCTTCAAAATGGTATCACGTCCATTGCTCATATCCAAGAAACAGTGGATGGCAAACGAGGTGATTCTCCGTTCACGGGAATGACCGTAGACATGAACATCACAGCCGTCGTACAATTCGCAGATGGCGATACCGACAACTTGGTTCTACAGGATGATATGGGGCAAGCTCCTTGGTCCGGTATTATCATTGAGCGTCCAAATTCAGGTTCTGGTCTTCAGCCATTGAAAGAAGGCGATGTGATCAACATTACCCGCGGCTCCATTTGGGAAGATTTTGGTTTGACCCAAATTGATGACGACGGCATTGTATTCACGGTTGTCTCAAGCGGCGGAACTAGAATACCTGCTAAAGTGATTACGACCAACGTGTTGGCCGATCCAGATTTGGCAGAAGGCTACGAAGGCATGTTGATTGAAATTGACGACCCAGTTATCCTATCTACTAATGCGGATGCTCCTTCAGGACCATTCGGAGAGTTTTTGATCTCTTCTGACGGCACAATTGCTAATGGACTTCGCGTAGACGACGTCTCTACTGGCCTTTCATACACAGGAAATGATCCAGGAACTGTGTTCGCAGTAGGTCAGCGTCTAGACTATGTTCGCGGCGTTTTGTGGTACTCGTTCAGCAACTACAAAATGGGCCCAGGATCCTTCTCTGACATTGGTGGCGTAATCAATACGGCTACTGAGGGCTCTGAAGTACCTGCCAGCTTTACGCTTGAGCAAAACTATCCAAACCCGTTCAACCCATCTACTCAGATCGGCTTTGACGTTGCTTCAACCGGCCACGTTCAGCTAGACGTATTTGACATCATGGGAAGAAAAGTGGCTACGCTTGTTAACAATACCGTTCCAGTAGGCTCCTACTCGGTATCGTTTAACGGCGAAAACCTTTCAAGCGGCATGTACATCTACAGAATGACTTCTGGTTCTTCTGTTCAAACACGCCGCATGCTTCTGATGAAGTAGTGTCTTTGAATTAGCACATTGTTTCTGGCGGAGCGTGGCGC
>JABMOI010000258.1 GCA_013204185.1 bacterium
AAGCCTTTAAAAGACTTTGAGACCTATGATGAGGCCGTTTTAGGTCCACGCTCGCGCAGCGAACAAAGTCCCAAATAGAGCACGGCTGGGATTGTTTTGCGTCGCGCAGGTCCTTGAAGGTCGATCGTGGTCCATCCAATGGAAAGCGTCCAAGCAGCAGGGCCAATCCAGGAAACCCACCAAGGCATTCTGCCCACGAGGAAGGTGAACAATTTGGTTGCCAACTGAGACCCGATAATCTTCGCAATCGTGCCGAAAATGATGGTTTTGATGAGGCCTTGAACCACCACAATGTTGAACGCTTCAATGAGCATGGGGAGGGCAAATACGCCGGCGCTTCGTTTTAGGAACGCGGCTGCCTTTTCTTTTTCAACCCCCAATTCCTCGAGCATTTTCTGCTGTTCTTCAGTGCTTAGCCCAGCAAATTGTTGCGTGGCGTAGTCTGTTGCCAGTTTTTCGACCATTTCTCGAGACGTGGACATTCCGGGGGCAGTTACGTCCAACGCGCTTGCCACGTCCGTTACAATCTCTTGGAAGGGGACACCCGGCTCCGAGCCGGTCCAGGACCTGAATGCGTAAGCAAAGTCCGAACTTCCGAGGTAGCGTAGCGAGGATTCAAACTCCTTGTACACGTCAGATCGGTTTTCCGGCGAATCTTGAGCTTCAAGGTCTGCGACCAACGCTTCAAATTTAGAATCATTGGTCAGGTTGAGCGGGCTTTCGAGAATACCAGCTAAGAATCTGAAATCAGTGGGTTGTAGGATGTCCAGCAGTTCCTTCATGGTGTTTGAAGCTCAATAACTCGATGATTGCAGAAATAGCGATTGCGGCAATAAGGTATAGACTACGGGTGGTACCCGCTGCAGTTACGAACAGGTTCCGATATTGTGATAAATCAGCGCAGATCGTAAAAAAGGTAGTATGTTCGAGTTGTTCAACGGGGTTGTGCTGTATCTTCATTTTAGCCTTCATTTGATTTGTTAGCTGTCCATGTCTTTTACCCGGTCTAGCGGACTTTTACTTCATATCTCATCATTGCCCGGTTCGTATGGAATTGGGGATTTAGGGCCAGAAGCGTACGCTTTTGCAGATTTTCTACAAGCTGCAGGCCAGACCATCTGGCAAATTCTGCCCATCGTTCCGGTCGGGCATGGATACTCTCCGTATTCGTCGCCATCCACGTTTGCTGGAAACACGCTGTTCATCTCTCCTGATTTGTTAGTCAAAGACGGATTGTTGAAAGCGGAAGAAATTGAATTCGGCGCCGAAGCCACGCCAGAAACGGTAGATTTTCGGCGCGTGTCCGCCTACAAACAGCAGACTCTGAAGGCGGCTTGGAATCGTTTTTCAGCTGGTGATCCCACGGGTATTGCCGCAGAATTCGCTCAATTTATGGGCGACAACCGTACCTGGCTGCACGATTACGCCCTGTATGAGGCCATAAAAGTTAGAGAAGCAGGCACTGGCTGGACCGACTGGGCGCCGCCGCTTCGAGATCGAAATGCTGAAGCCATCGAGCAGTTCGCAATCGAAAATGGAGAATTGATCGAAATGATCAAGTTTTTCCAGTTTTTGTTTGATCGTCAGTGGGCCGCCCTAAAGAAATATTGCCACGAAAAGGACGTGCGGCTGTTTGGCGACCTCCCCATTTACGTGGCGCAAGATTCTGCAGAGGTATGGGCGAACAGAGAACTATTCTATTTAGACGCAACCGGTAATCCGACGGTCGTTTCTGGCGTGCCTCCGGACTATTTCTCAGAAACTGGGCAGCGCTGGGGCAACCCCTTGTATAAATGGGATGTGATGAAGGCCCGAGATTATGCGTGGTGGGTTGCTCGAATGCAGCGCATTTTAGCGCTGGTTGACTTGGTGAGACTAGACCATTTTCGTGGTTTTGAGGCCTACTGGGAAGTCCCTGCCAGCGAAAAAACAGCCATCAAAGGAGAGTGGAGAAAGGGCCCGGGATCGGATCTGTTTAAATCGCTCGAAAGGCAACTTGGCACGCTCCCAGTGATCGCGGAAAACCTAGGTGTGATCACTGAAGGAGTGACTGATTTAATGGCTGAATTTGGATTTCCAGGGATGGCTATCCTTCAATTTGCGTTCGATTCAGGCCCCGACAACCCGTTTTTGCCACATAATTACACTCGAGACATCGTTGCCTACACCGGAACGCACGACAACGACACGTTGCTCGGTTGGTGGAAGGATACGTCGAGCACTCAAGACGCGGCACAGATTGCCGGTGCCAGGGCTTATTGCGCTTCCTATTTGAATTTGAAGGTTTCTGAGAGCATAGACCATGTAAACGGTCAATGCGTAGACCTGAATTGGAAAGCCATTCACGCGCTCATGGAGTCGCTGGCAGATATGGTTGTGACGCCGGTTCAAGACGTGTTGTCATTGGAATCTAGTGCGCGCATGAACACGCCAGGCACAACGACCAACAACTGGTCTTGGAGGCTTCTGTCTGGCGCCCTGACTCCCGGTTTAGCCGACAAGCTTGCCGCTCTTACTTCGGCTACGAATCGGAACTATTCGGGTTTAATTAATCGGGGTGTTTTTCAGCCTTAAACACCGTCACGCTTTGCGGTTCGAGTGCTAGCGAAGTCCCAGCTTCCATCCGTTTTTCCGTCGAAAACGGCTTACACGAAGTCCAAGATTCGCCCCATTCTGGCAGATTGAATAGTTGTTGATTGCCCATTGGGTTGAATGCCATCAGGAAGGTGTCGTCTTCGATGGTCTCTCCGCCTGGCCCTATGTCATTGATCCGGTTGCCGGGTAAAATTAGCCCGAAAACACCATGATGAGCGATGGGGCCTTCATACCACTCCTGTCCATCGATTCGTCGGCCCTCGGGGTGCCACCAAATTCCTTGAGACGTAGGCGAGCTGGCCGGGCCGCCGTTTAAAAAATGCCGTCTGAAAAAAGTAGGATGAGACTTTCTAAAGGCAATGACCTCCTGGCAAAATTGGAGCCACTCTTTGTCACTATCCGTGAGATTCCAGTCATACCAATTGATCTCGTTGTCTTGGCAATAGGCATTGTTGTTGCCGTATTGTGTTTTCCCTAGCTCATCTCCGCCAAGCAGCATGGGCACTCCGAGCGAGAGAAAGAGCGTCGAAATCAGCGCTTTTTTTGTCCTTAATCGTTGGTCTACCACGTCGGTATGGTCTGAAAACCCTTCCGCGCCCCAATTTCGAGAGTAATTCGGCTCGTGTCCATCTCGATTCTCTTCAAGATTCGCCTCGTTTCGCTTGGATTCGTAAGACACGAGGTCTTCAAGCGTAAACCCGTCGTGGGCGGTCACGAAATTGATGGATGAATTGGGACGTCGTTTCCCAAACAGATCGCTGCTTCCTGCCAAACGGGTTGCCATCTCTGCCGTTTGACCATCGTCCATGCGCCAGAAGCGCCTCACGGTGTCTCGATATTTCCCGTTCCATTCGGTCCACGGGGCAGGAAATGAGCCCACCTGATATCCGTTGGGCCCCAAATCCCACGGTTCTGCAATAAGCTTTATGCCGTCCAATGCGGGGTCCTGCTGCAAGAGGGCAAGTAATGGAGCCTGCATGTCAATGTCGCCCTCGTCGCGGGCTAGGGAAGTGGCTAGGTCAAACCGAAACCCATCAACCCCCATTTCCAAGACCCAGTATCGCAAGGAGTCGGCAATCAGTCTAAGAACAAAGGGGTGATTCGCATCGAGCGTATTCCCGGTGCCGGTAAAGTCCTCTAGGTACCTAGGCGTTTGGACGTGTTTTCGGTAGTAACTGGCATTGTCAAACCCGCGAAAAGACAGCGTAGGTCCAAACCGATTGCCTTCGGCGGTGTGGTTATACACCACATCCAAGATCACTTCAAGTCCAGCATCGTGCAGCGTCGAAACCATGGTTCGAAACTCACTCTTTGCCTGCTCCGGGTCAGATGCATACGATGGTTCAGGAATGAAGTAATTAAGCGGATTATATCCCCAGTAGTTCGTAAGACCAGACTCTACAAGATGTTTTTCCGACCATTTTAGGTGCACGGGCTGAAGCTGAACGGCCGTGACTCCCAGACTTTTTAGATGCGCGATAATAGGCTCTGAACACACTCCCAGATAGGTACCTCGGATAGCGGGATCTACCCGTGGGTGCAGCTTCGAAATTCCCTTTACATGGGTTTCGTATATGATGGTGTCTTTCCAATGGGTGTTCAGACGCGCCTCCATTGGAAGCACAGTGCCGGCTGGTGCTACCTTTCCAAGGGAAGCCGTCCCAGCCGAATCTTCCTCGTTATAGCTCGCATCGTTCTGCCCCGAATACCCCAAAATAGAAGAATCCCAAACGGGTGCTCGACCAAGCGATCTAGCGTACGGGTCCAGCAAAATCTTGTGCTTGTTAAACCGGTGGCCGCGTTCAGGATTGAAAGGCCCGTCTACTCGATAACCGTATCGCTGTCCGGCTTTTGCTCCTTTCACAAAACCATGCCAAACCGGGCCGGTTTGCTCAGCTAAATCAAACCCAAGGGATTCTTCATGAACTTCACCCTCATCAAAAAAACATAGGCGAACTGACGTCGCGTTAGCGCTAAAAACGGCGAAATTGACTCCTTCTTCAGTAACCGTAGCTCCTAAAGGGTAGGCGTTTCCTGGAAGCAGAATCAAGGAATGTTGGCTTTTGATTGGATAAAAAATAACCCGTCGAATATACGGCGCTCAAAAGCCCCAAATCTCGTACTTTACAGTAACTCGAAAAACAGTTATGCCAACGATTTCAGCATTCGACCTGCATTTGTGGGGCCAAGGAAGACTTTTTAAAGCTCACCACACGTTTGGAGCCCATCCAAACCGTGCTGGGACTTGGTTTAGAGTGTGGGCGCCCCGGGCCGATTCCGTATCTGTGATTGGTGATTTTAACGGGTGGGACTCTTCCAAACATGTTATGAGGCCTGTTGGCGAAGGTGATGCCCGTCTCTGGGAGTTGTTTGTTCGCGGCGCAAAAGCGGGGCAGCATTATAAATTCAGCATACTTCGGGGGCGAAAACGGTTCGATAAAACGGATCCTTTTGCTCGGGAAATGGAGCCACCTGCTTACGGCGGCTCGGCGTTAGAGGGCCTATCGGCCATTATTTGTGACGCATCCTTTGAATGGGATGATGCGGATTGGATGCATCATCGTAAAGGTCCGGCTTCGCTTGGCGAGGCTGTTTCGATCTACGAAGTTCACCTTGGATCCTGGCGCAGAACCGAAAACGGGGAATTTTTGGGATATCGGGAATTGGCTGGGCCACTCGCTGAATACGTATTAGAGATGGGTTTTACGCATGTTGAACTCCTTCCGGTTCAAGAACACCCGTTTTATGGCTCCTGGGGATATCAAACGGTAGGAGCATTCGCTCCGACCTTCAGATATGGACACCCGTCGGATTTCAAGTTTTTGATCGATCATCTCCATTCGTGTGGAATTGGTGTCATTTTGGACTGGGTGCCGGCCCACTTTGCAACCGATCCACAAGGGCTTTGCAATTTTGATGGCGAACCGCTCTTTGAATACACCGATCCGGTCATGCGTCATCACCCGGATTGGGGGACGCTGGTTTTCGACTATTCGAGGCCTCAAGTTCAGAACTACCTCATTTCGAACGCTCTGTACTGGCTAGAGGAGTTTCATATTGACGGGCTGCGTTTTGACGCCGTGGCGTCGATGTTATACCGCGATTACTCCCGTAAAAAATGGACGCCTAACCGCGAAGGAGGAAGAGAAAACCTTGAGGCGGTGGCCTTTTTGAAGCAGATTAATGAAACCGTATTTGCTTCATTTCCCAACGCCATGATGATTGCCGAAGAATCCACGGCGTGGCCTGGCGTTTCGCACCCAACCTACGCTGGAGGTCTCGGCTTTCTTTACAAGTGGAACATGGGGTGGATGCACGACACGTTTCAGTTTTTCCAAGAAGACCCTGTGCACCGCAAATTCCACTATCACGGATTCACGTTTCCGCTGGTCTATGCGTGGGCGGAAAACTATGTGCTTTCCCTATCCCACGACGAAGTGGTACACGGGAAAGGAAGTTTGTTTGGGAAAATGCCCGGGGACGATTGGCAAAAAGCGGCCAATTTACGGCTCTTGTTCGCCCACCAGTTTGGCCATCCGGGAAAGAAACTCATTTTTATGGGGATGGAATTTGGCCAGGGCAGGGAGTGGAGTCACGATCGAGGACTGGATTGGTGGCTCTTGGACGCGGAAGCGAAGCCTAGTGCTGTCGGACGCCAAAGAGGACTGCACAGCGGAGTTCAGGCATGGGTTCGGGAGCTCAACGCGCTATACAAAGCTCAGGCTTCACTCAAGAATGAGTCCTCGCAGGGGTTTGAGTGGATTGACTACCAGGACACCGAAAACACTACAGCCGCCTACATTCGCCAAGAAGGGGATGAAAAGCTGGCTTTTGTCTTCAATTTTACCCCAGTTCCTCGTCCCACGTATGAACTAGGGCTTCCCACCGGAGGGAAGTGGCACGTGCTCTTGAATAGCGACGAAGCTCGTTTCGGGGGGAGCGGCACGGGAAGCACAGGATCAATCTCTGCCGTGAAGAAATCAAAGCACGGAAGGCCGTTTCAAGCTGCCTTGGATCTACCGCCCCTCGGAGTCCTCATTCTACGGAATGCCTAACATCTTGTGGGTTTGCAGGCTCAATTTCCATGTGGGGTGCTTCAAACAGTAGGCGGTGGCCTCTTTCGTGAACCGATCTGCGTCCGGGCCATCCATAGGTTGCAGGTAAAAATGGTCGAACGCCAAGGCATTGAAGCGCTCTGGGGGCGCCTTTTCTTGGTACCAAACGAGCTTTAACTCGTGCCCGGATGTTTGGAGGAGGGGAGCGTCCGCTTTGGGCGATACGCATATCCAATCGAGGCCCATTGGCGCTTTAAGCGTCCCATTGGTTTCGACAGCCACTTCCATATTCGCCGCGTGAAAGGCTTTGATCAGGACTTCGTCTAGCTGCAGAAACGGTTCGCCGCCCGTACAGACAATAAACGCTCGCTCGCTTGGCGGCGCGACTTCGTCCCAGATTCCTCTGACGTGGCGAGCTAGGGCTTCGGCCGAGTTAAATTTACCGCCGCCGGGGCCGTTCGTCCCCACAAAGTCCGTGTCGCAAAACGTGCAGACAGCGCTCGTTCGGTCTTGCTCCCGGCCAGTCCACAGGTTGCAGCCCGAAAAACGAACAAATACAGCCGCTCTTCCTGAGTGGAATCCCTCGCCTTGCAGGGTGTAATACACTTCTTTTATCGAATACGCCATAGTTGAACGAGATCGGTCAAAATTCTGAGACGATTTCCTCAGCCCTTCAATATTTTTGCTTGTAGCTTGGTACCATTACAGGTGCCACCAACGCCGGACTCGGCCAAAAAATCCAAACAATCGCCATGCAAATTAAAGGAAATACATTTTTAGTTACAGGAGGCAGCTCAGGATTGGGCGCCGGGACTGCGGAACGCATTGTTGAGCTAGGCGGAAACGTCGTGATTGCAGATGTGAACGAAGAGGCAGGACATGCCAAGGCGAAGGCGTTAGGGGAGCATGCCGTGTTTGTAAAAACCGACGTTACGAGTGAAGAAAGCGTTCGAGCAGCGATTGGAACGGCTGTGTCTAAGTTCGGTGGCCTGCAAGGCGCCGTGAGCTGCGCTGGTATTTTGGTCGCCAAAAAAACGGTCGGTCGCGATGGAGCCCATGACCTTGCCAGTTTCGCGAAGGTCATTCAGGTGAAC
>JABMOI010000259.1 GCA_013204185.1 bacterium
ACGCGATTACCGCTTATAGCCACTGTTTTTCCAAAGAAATGATCTTCTTGGCAGTCTGAAGGCTGAAGAGTATGGTCAAGCGCCCACGTGTTGTTTTGGGCCTTTACGTAAATAAATGCGGCACCGGAGTTGTTGCCACAACTATCGTATCCGGTGCTCCCAACGACGGCCATATTGCCATCTAAGGCCACAGATCCGCCAAAGAAATTTCCGGAAAGGGTATCAGGTGCCGGAAACTTAAATAACTGCGCGGTTGCCGTTTCGGGAAACGAACAAACAATCACCAAGAAAAGGAGGTAGCGAAAGATCACGGTACGAAGCAAATGAGTTTCCGTAAGTACCCAGCTTGGAGAAGAGAGTTGCGGATCCGGATGCATCTGCGACCTACAAAAGCTTTCGTGGTTGGATTTGGTCCCTGAACGGTTCTCTGAGCCTTCGGGGTGGTCGGCTATTCCAATCCTCTAGTGCCCATTTCTGAGGCCAAGTCTTCCCATTCCTTGTTGAGCGAAACCAAATTTTTCTGGGCCGCTTCAAAATCAGCCAGAAGTTTAGAGCCTTTGGAGGGATTGGAAAACGTGTCTGGATCGGCCAACAAAGCAGCCAATTTTTTTGTCTGCTGTTCGGTTTTCTCCAACTCAGTCGTAACGCGGGTGTATTCATTTTTCAATTTGAAGTTATTGAGGCCCGCAGACTTGGACTGACTCTTCTGAATCTGTTTCTGGCGTGACTTAGCTCGTTCCTCTGCTTCGAGACGCTTTTGCTCCTTGGTTTTGGGACCGCCGCCAGGCGAAGTATTTGATGACGAAGCAGGGGTCTGTGCTTTGGCTGAAGACGAATTCTCCGCGCTGGGGGCTGTGTAGGCCTTTGCCGTTCCATGTTCTACCTGCCATTGGTAGTCTGAGAAATTCCCGTCGAACTGCCGAATTGCGCCGTCTTCAACTCGCCATACTTTGTTGACGACCTTGTCCAAAAAGTGACGATCGTGAGAAACGAGTACAAACGTACCAGTGTATTGCCGAAGCGCCTCCGTCAACACGCCAATGGAGTGAATATCCAAGTGGTTTGTGGGTTCGTCCAGAACGAGCAAGTTGGCAGGAGATGCAAGGGTTCGAGCGAGCGCAACGCGGCTCCGCTCCCCACCCGATAGGACTCCGATGGTCTTGAAGACGTCGTCGCCACTAAAGAGGAAGGCTCCCAAGAGGGTGCGCAGCTCCGTCTCACTTCTAGACTCTGCCATGGACCGCAAGGCGTCCAGCGGGGTTTGTTTTCTGTCGAGGGATTCAGCTTGGTGCTGAGCGAAAAAGGTCATGGCCACGTTATACCCTTCGATGCGTTCTCCATCAAATGGCTCGGCGCCCAAAAGCATTCGGGCAAATGTCGATTTACCTGCCCCGTTCTTTCCAATTAACGCAATTTTGTCGCCGCGTTCGATACGCAGCGGACCCGCGTTGTCGAAAACATGAATGGGCGCTCCTGTGTCAGAGGCGTATGATTTCGAAAACTGGGGAAACTCAATAACCGTACGGCCTGACCTAGGAGGCTCAGGAAATCGGAACGAAATTTTGGCTTCGTCTGCAGGAGGAGGGGCCACTTTTTCGAGTTTGGCAAGCGACTTAACTCGCGACTGAACCTGAGTTGCCTTTGTGTTTTTTGACCTGAATCGCTCAATAAAGCGTTCCGTCTCTGCAATGAACTTTTGCTGGTTGACGTAAGCCGCTTTTTGGTGCTCACGCCTGATAATGCGGTCTTGAAGGTAAAACTCGTAGTTCCCAGCATATTCAGTGAGTTGGCCCTGCATCAACTCGACGGTCGTATTCACCATCCGGTCCAAGAAATACCTGTCGTGCGACACTAGAACGACGGTTCCAGGGTATGCTTTGAGGTACTCTTCGAGCCAATCAATACTATCAATGTCCAAGTGGTTCGTAGGCTCATCCAATAACAGTACGTCGGGCGCCCGAAGGAGTAATTGAGCCAGCGCTACGCGCATTCTCCAACCACCGGAAAACGTTGACAACGGCCGATTAAAGTCCTCTTCTTTGAAGCCCAAGCCGCTTAACACGGCTTCTGTGCGAGGCTTTATAAGGTGGACTTCCGACGCTTGAAGCTGGTCATGGACGCTGTTGAACGTTTCCATCGCCTTGACGTATTCGTCTGACTCGTGGTTGGGCTCCGTGTCCATGAACTCGATCAATCGATGTTCTTCCGCTTCGAGGGCAAGAATTTCAGCAAAGGCTTGCATGGTTTCGTCGAGAACCGTGAGGTGGGCCGCAACTTCCTCGGTCTCCTGCTTCAAATACCCGACGGACATGCCGGCGTAGGCAATACTTCCTTCGTCCGGCGGAAATTCGCCAGCGATGAGCCTCAGCAGCGTGGTTTTGCCTGCTCCGTTTGGTCCCACCAATCCGTACCGCTTACCAATGCGGATCATCCACGAGGTGCGATCAAGAATAACCTGGCCGCCGAAAGCCAGCGATATGTTTTGAATCTGAATAATAACGTCGTCCGATTAATAGGCGTTTTCGTGGATGAAGCCGCTCCAAAGTGTCATGAGCATGATCTTCAAGTCCATTCGAAGAGACCAGTTCTGGATGTAAAATAGGTCGAATTCTATCCGTTTTTCAATGGATGTGTTTCCTCTCCATCCATTAACCTGTGCCCACCCCGTGATACCTGCTTTCATTTTGTGACGAAGCATGTATTTGGGCACCTTGTTTTTAAATTCGTCAATAAAAACGGGCCGCTCTGGACGTGGCCCAACGACAGACATATCGCCCTTCAATACATTGATGAATTGCGGGAGTTCATCCAGAGACGTGCGCCTAAGGAATGCGCCCACCTTGGTTGCCCGGTTTTCTTCAGAAGTAGCCCAAACGGCCCCCGTATCGGACTCAGCATTCACCGGCATCGACCTGAATTTCAACATGTTAAAATGCTGGCCATTCAATCCCATACGCTCCTGTTTATAGAACACGGGGCCTTTTGACGAGAGTTTGACGGAAATGGCAATAACCAGGAGGAGAGGCGAAATGAGAGCCAAAAAGACGGATGAAAAGACCAGATCAATGACTCTTTTGACTGCCCGGCGAAAATCTAAGGGGGCTTCATCGATCATGTGAATGACCGGTAGACCTCCAATGTCCGTAACTCGGCTATTTAAAATGTCGAGCTGAAATAGGTCCGGAACCAGGCAAACATGAGCTAGTCGAGTCGACAATTCCCCGGAGAGCTCCACAATGCGATCCATGGATGAAAAAGGAAGCGCGATATATACATATTGAATGGGCGTTCCGGCAGCTTCAAATTGGTCTAAAACGGCAGAAACGTCTGCTGTTGATCCCAAAATGGTCTCAGCCTTTGGCGCGGCATCATCCAGGAAACCAACTGTGTCAAACCCCATCCACGGGTACTGTGAAAAGGCTTCTTTGAGTCGTTTCCCAACGGTTCCGGCTCCAATAATGAGGACTCTTCGGAGGTATTTCCCTTGTTTACGACCGTTCCTAAGGTGAACCAATATGGCTGCCCTCAGCCCCACCAACAGCAGTGGCGTGTAGAGCCCAAAAAGCAGCATGTGGAGACGAGAAAAATAGAGCGCTCTGTAAAACGATAGGGAAGCCGCGACAATTAAAACGCCCAGTACAATGGCTTTGGCGACGGTGTAGACGAGGGTCGAGATGCGTTGGGCCCGGTCAGGAACGTACAGGCCAGATGCCCAAAACACGAGCATGGAAATCATGATGACCCAAGGCAGAAAGCTCATATACCTAGACAGAGGAAGCCATTCGGGCAAGGCAAATACGCCTATGGCTGGGAAAATCTCAAATCTTGTGTAATAAGCGAGAACCCAGCTGACGACAATGACGACGGCATCGGCAAAAAATAAGAGTCGTTGAAACAGGCGACTTTGCTCTTGGAGCATCGCGGACTTCTTGTTTGAAAGTTAAGACCCTTCGTTCAGGTCAAAAAGGGGGCCAACATGGCCAGGCCCCTGTAATTTGTAGCCGTCTTATGCTATTGCAGTACCGATGAAGTTTCTAGATAAACGTAGCCGTTTTTGTAAAAGAAGATACGGACTAATCATGAATGGAGATGACTAGAGACACATCTAGGGCACGAACAGAATGTGTCAGAGCTCCACTGGATACATAATCAACACCTGTTTGTCCGATAGCACCCAATGTGGCTTCGGTCACATTGCCAGAAGCCTCCGTCTCGAGCCGGCCATCAATCAATTTCAGCGCTGCAGTCAGCCTGGAGGTGTCTACAGAACCATCTGTATTTAGCCTCACGAAGTTGTCTAGCATTACCCGGTCTGCGCCGCCATGCGCAAGGACCTGATTCAGTTCCTCCATGGAGGTGACTTCAATTTCAATGTTGAGCGGGGTAGAGGCGCTTTTTTTTGCTTCACGCGCGCGATCCAAAGCATCTTCGATTCCACCTGCGGATGCAATATGATTTTCTTTGATTAAAATCATATCAAACAGACCGACACGGTGGTTACTTCCCCCTCCCAACAAAACAGCCCACTTATCAAGCATTCGAAGGCCTGGAACTGTTTTTCGCGTATCCAACAATTTGGTTGTGGTGCCCGCCAACAAGTGGACCATCTGTTGGGCCATGGTCGCAATACCTGACATGCGTTGGACATAGTTCAGTGCGACCCGTTCGGCTTGCAGGATGTCCCTGGCATTTCCCGAAATCGTTCCAATCACTTCCCCGGGCATCACGCGGTCGCCGTCCTGCATCATCCACTCTACCTCGAGCGCGGGACCAACCATATGGAACGTTTTTTCCGCCACGAAAAGTCCCGCCACAACCCCGGCTTCTTTTGCCTTCAGAACGGCCGAGGCCATTCGGTCAGGGCTAATGGTAGCATGGGAGGTTACGTCGCCGGGCCCAACGTCCTCTGCGAGGGCCGTCATAATTCCGCTTAAAAGGATTGATTCATCCAGATATGAGGGGAGGGGCATCACGTCTTAGGTAAAAGAGCTTCTTGAATTGCTTTGGGCGCCGGCACGGGCCTTGATCGACCCTCTTGTAAAAAACAAAGCGTTACGTGGCCGGTCACCAAAATTTGGTCGTCCTCTTGGCGCCGCACGGTGTAATTGCATGTCAATTTCAATCCAGAGGCGGAAAGAGACGGGACCGTTTCCACAACTAAGAGATCGTCGTAGTAGGCGCTTTTATGGTATTTAACCGCTAGATCAACGACAGGAAGCGATGTGCCACTGTGTTGGATTTCTTTGTAAGGCAGGCCGATTTCGCGTAGCGCTTCGGTTCGGGCATATTCGAACCAGTCGATAAAGTGAGCATGGTATACCACTCCCATGGGGTCACATTCTCTAAAACGCACCCGGTGGAGGTAACGATGGGGGGAAACCGTCATGAGGCCGACCTAGACTTCGGTAAATGTGCCCATCTTGTCAAACTTGTCAAGACGTTGGGCAAGGAGATCTTCCGTCGAAAGCTTAAGCAACGGCTTAAGGTTGGCAGCAATAGCCTTTCCGAGGTTTTCAAACGTAACGTCTTGATCCCGGTGGGCGCCGCCCATGGGTTCAGCGACAATCTCGTCCACAATTCCGAACGGCATGAGATCGGGCGCCGTTAGCTTGAGCGCTCGGGCAGCCTCTTCTTTATAGTCCCAAGATCGCCACAAAATCGAGGAGCAGCTTTCGGGGGAAATGACTGAGTACCAAGCATTTTCAAGCATTAAGATGCGGTCTCCCACGCCAATTCCTAGCGCGCCGCCAGATGCCCCTTCGCCAATCACAACGACCACGATGGGTACAGGAAGCCGAGCCATTTCAAACAGGTTGCGCGCAATGGCTTCCGCTTGACCACGTTCTTCTGCCTCAAGTCCTGGGAATGCGCCCGTGGTATCTAGCAATGTGATTACAGGAATACCAAAGCGACCGGCCATTTTCATGAGACGCAGCGCTTTTCTATACCCTTCGGGGTTTGGCATCCCAAACCGGCGATATTTTCTAGACTTGGTATCTCGCCCTTTTTGATGGCCCAAAATGAGAACAGAACGATCTGTATCTCCAAATCGGGAGCCTTTAAAGGTCGCAAAGCCGCCGACAATGGCCGGATCATCGCCAAACAATCGATCTCCGTGCAATTCCACAAACCCTTCGGTTAATGCTTCGATGTGATCGAGGGTGTACGGCCTATCCGGATGACGCGCAATTTGGACGCGCTGCCAACGGGTAAGATTATTATAAATCGAAACCCTGAGTTCTTCGACTCGAGACTCAAGTGCCGTGAGCGATTTTTTTAGCTCTGTACTGGCATCTTCGTTCCGTATAGCACGCATTTCTTCGAGCTTCTGCTCGAGTTCGAATAGCGGCTTTTCAAAATCTAAGAGATTCGATTTATTGTTCTGCGACATGCAGTTTGGGCGGTGGGTGAGACAAATCCGCGATAAAATAGGGATCCAATCAGGAAGTTCTGAGCGAAGCCACAATTATTTCGAGGTCGAGTCCTGGTGTTTGGTGGGTAACGTAATACCAGTAAGCTCTTGCTAAATCTTCAGGATCCAACTCCTTAGTTGCCATCGTGTTCGTTACCGGAAAAAGACCAATCGGAATATTCCACGACGCTGGAATCACTTCTGCGTGCTCTGGTTTGCAGCCGACCAGCGCTTGTTTACCGATCAGAACTCGGGGCAGTTGA
>JABMOI010000260.1 GCA_013204185.1 bacterium
CGAATGCAATCGTTAATGAGAAAAAACCGTGTCTAACTCCAAGATGGGCTCTCTCCACAAAAGCTCACTTTAAAATTCGGAGGGCACATTTGAGTCGATCGAATCCGCCCGTCATCTCTAAGGTCCCCAAATTTGGTACGCAGTACCGGGTTTGGGGACCTTATTAGTTTACAGGCGCGGATGAAAACGAAGTTCACCCGAGGAGCGCGGAGCGTTCCGAACAGATGAGCGCCCCAAATCTAGACAGGATTGGGCGCGAATAAATCCGCCCGTCATCTCATAGAAAGGCCCTGGGTCCCTTGCCGATCCTTGACAAAACAGCGGCGGCATAGTGGTTTCCCCCACATAATCGGTAAGGCGCTCCGCACGAGAAGACGGCTTAAAGTCGCATATCCCCTTACGTTGCATTGTCTGTAATATTGCAGTGGAAATACAAACAGGCCAACTTAGATGAAAACCATCACCAAATTAATTGCGCTTTTAATGCTAGTGAGCTTGGCTCCAAATGCATACGCCCAGGCGAACGCGCAACGAGTAAAATATGTCTTCGATAGTGATTCAAAACTGTCGATCGACGGCACGTCTACGATTCACGATTGGACGTGTGAAATTGAGAAATTTGATGGCACCTTTACCATCGACCCCCAGTCAACCGCTCAAAACCTATCTATTTCAGCAGGTAAACTCATTGTCAAGTTAGACGACATTGAATGTGGAAAGGGGACAATGAATAAGAAACTTCGAGCTGCACTTTCAGGAAACAAGGCAGATAACGTGACTTTCACGCTCGAATCAACGACTTCCACGGATAAACCCCTCGATCTGATCGGGCTTGGTTTAAGTGGCTCTTTAAAAATTGCAGGCGTCTCCAAATCAGTTGAAATGGATGCAACTGCCAGATATACTCAAAATGATTCGGTCCAGCTTGAGGGCTTTCTAAGCCTCGATATGACGGACTATGGAGTGGATCCCCCGACGGCGATTCTAGGGACCTTACACACTGGGGACAAGGTCACCGTCCGCTTCTTGGTCACTGCTCATCCTGATCCGAATCTTTAGTTTCAACAATCACCACCGCGAACCAATGCAGGTTAGCTTTATGAAAACTCGCTTACTAAATACCGTACTACTTTCTGCCCTACTGGCAGCAATCCCACTAATTTCTAGCGCACAGCAGAAACCACTTCAATACTTCCGGCCTTACAGCTCTGAAGGATTGAACATGTTCGAAACATCGAAAGATAACGCAGTTCCTTTTGAAGGATTGAACGTTTTCTGGGGAGCTGCTTTTACGCAGCAATTCCAATCACTTAGCCACGAAAACTCAGGAGCCGTTCCGCTTCTAGACATTGGCAGTGGTTTTAACCTTGCTACAGCCAACCTAATGTTAGGTGCTCAGCTGGCAGATGGTATCCAAGTAAACTTGGTTACGTATTTGTCTTCTCGTCACCACTCAGAAGCATGGGTTAAAGGCGGCTATCTGCAAGTTGACAAATTGGAAATGCTGAACAGTGAAGCCATCAATAACTTGATGAAATACGTCACTGTCCGTGTTGGCCATATGGAAATCAACTACGGAGATGCCCATTTCCGTCGTACAGACAATGGTATGGCTCTTTACAATCCGTTTGTTGGTAACCTAATTATGGACTCTTTCGCTACTGAAATTGGCGCGGAAGTCATGGTTCAGAACAATGGCATGTTCGGAATGATTGCCATGACCGGTGGCGAAATCAAAGGCCGCGTTGACCTTCCAGACGATCGTACTCCTTCCATTTATGGAAAACTAGGATTTGATCGCCAGCTAAACGAAGACCTTCGCGTTCGTTTGACGGGAAGTATTTATACCACGTCTAAAGCAATCAGCAACACGCTGTATTCTGGTGACAGAGCCGGTTCTCGCTTTTACGACGTGCTCGTTGCAAAATCAGGCGACAGCTTCCGTAACGGTCGCGAAAACCCGGGTTTCAACAACAAGGTCACGGCTATTCAGATCAACCCATTCGTCAAGTTCCAGAACTTCGAACTCCACGGCATTTATGAAACAGCTACTGGCGAAAAAACGGGTCAGACCGAACGCACGTTCGACCAGATCGCAGTTGACGCTATCTACCGTTTCGGTGATGTCTTCTTGGGCGCTCGTTACAACACAGTCAGTGGCGAACTTGCCTCAGGCGAAGATGTAACGATTGACCGCGTGCAAGTCGGTGGCGGATGGTTTTTAACCCCAAACGTGCTAATGAAAGCCACGTATGTTAGCCAGACTTACAACGACTATCCTGGCATTTACGAAAACGGCAAATTCAATGGCGTAACCTTTGAAGGCGTAGTAGCTTTCTAATGACTCGAGCAGAGAACAGAATCTCGTGTTAGGAATAGTCACGATGAAGGTGGGGCGCCAGCTTTCTGGCGCCCCACTCATTCGTCCAGCGATTTTGAATAGAAACATGAGCAAACGTTTAAAATCTTCAGCATTTAGCCTTCTCGCCCTTCTCGTCATAGCAGGACTTGGGTGCAGGAACGTGCAGGCTCAAAATTACGAGATTAGTCCGCTCAGCCAGCTCCAGATTGAAGGAACCTCTAGCGTGAACTCGTTTACGTGTTTCGCTAGCGAAATTGACGGAGGAGGTACATTCAACAGGGCGAGCAAAGGCGCTGACGTTGCGCATAAAACGATTGCAATGACCATTCCTGTGGGAACCTTGGACTGCCAAAACCGCAGAATGAATAGCGACCTAAGCGAAGCCCTCAAAAGTGATCAATTCCCGCTCATTCTGTTCAAGTTGACGAGTGTGAAAACACTAGGACAAAAAAGAGCGACAGATATCGAACAAGAAGGCCCCATCTTTCTAATTGAGGCGACCGGAGTGCTAACACTTGCTGGAGCTTCACGAACCATTGTTTTTAAACTAGAAGGGCTAACAGACTCCGATCAACGGATGATTGGCAAGGGATCGCTTGCGCTTAAAATGACGGACTTTGGCGTTACCCCTCCTACGGCTCTATTCGGCTTGGTGAAAGCCAAAGACGACATTACGATTCGTTTTAACCTCATTGCCGAGCCTAGCACTAGTTCTTAGTAGCGCCTTTCGCGCCTGAAATTGGGCGGTTTGAATCCGCCTACGACCTCATTGAAAAGCCCCTGGGTCCACATGGACCCAGGGGCTTTTAATTGCAGCTCTTCAGCGAGCGCCAAGCTGGCAGTTGGCACATCGCGCCTGCGAAACGGGATTAGCGCTCCAGTACAACGCGGTATTTTGCCTTTCCGCTCTCTAGATGAGCAATGGCCTCGTTTACTTGGTCGAACTTGAACTTTTCAATGACCGGCTTTACATCGTGTTGGTTGGCAAAATCGAGCATGATGGCGATAGTGCTCGGGCTACCCACGGGAGAGCTGGAAATAGACTTTTGCCCCATCATCAATCCAAAGACCCCGATGTCCAGCGGCTCAAGAGTCGCGCCCACAAAATGCATGCGGCCCTTAGGCTTGAGAGTTTGGAGGTAGAGGTTCCAGTTCAGGGTAACGTTTACGGTCGAAAGCACCATGTCAAAGCTGCCGGCAGCCGCTGCGATTTCGTCGTCGCTACGTGAATTGATGGTTCGATGCGCGCCGAGCGAAAGGGCTTCGGTTTTCTTGCTCTCGCTGGATGTAAATGCCGTCACTTCACAACCCCAAGCATTCAGAAACTGTAATGCTATGTGGCCAAGACCACCAATTCCAATTACGGCCACCTTATCGGTAGGTTTGATGCCGTACTGAACGAGCGGGTTAAACACGGTAATGCCGCCGCAGAAAAGCGGACCCACGCTTTCAATGTCGATGCCCTCAGGAAGCTTCACCACGCTCTCAGCGCGCGCACGCACTTTGTCTGCAAAACCACCATGCCGGCCTACGATAGTCGACTCAGCGGTAGCACAGAGGTTCTCATCGCCAGAGTGACAGGAGTCGCAGCTATTGCAATAGCCTGAGTGCCAGCCGAGACCCACTTTGTCGCCTACTGCGAGCGATGTGACGCGGTCTCCAACCTGCACAATGCGGCCAGCAACTTCGTGGCCAGGAACGAACGGAAACGTGGTCATGCCCCACTCATTATTCAGCATGCTGAGGTCGCTATGGCAAATGCCGCAATAGTCTACCGCAATTTCAACTTCGTCCGAACCCAATACGCCCGGATCGTATTCAAACGAGTCCAGTTTCCCACCTGCTTCCTGCGCCGCATATGCTTTAATCATGATATCTCGATCTTAATTTGTGTAGTTACTTCCAAGGCTGAACCAACGCTGATTTATGATAACGTTGATTTACAACAACGCTGGCAGCTCAATTTCACTCTGGACAACAAGTGGCTTAAAACGGAGCTGTGTTCTTTCTGATCCCCCTCAGCAACAGGTGTATTAAGTCTTCAATTCCCGTGACTAAACTCCAGCTGACATAGTATATTGCCACTGTTCGCTCTCCCATGTCATTTAAGTGCCGTTCATCCCGACATGCGTTTTATAACCTGCATTATTTTGATGGGCCTCCTGGCAGTTGGCGAAGCGAATGCCCAATCTAGTGAAGTGTCCGCGTCATGCGCCGCTCTTCTTGAAACCGCTGCGAAGCTAGGTCCCAGTGGGCTTTCAGATACTGATACGGGCCAATGGTTGACTTATGAGGACCGAGTTTCCCGTCAACCGCTCCGAGCCGCAATAGGCTACATAAACGACTGGCGCGACCTGGCGTCTGCTTGCGGAGTAGTGGGAATTGCGCCCAAACGGTTCGGCCTTTTCTTACCTGCATTTCGACAAAATGGACAAATCCTTGCTTTGAGTGATACTCCTTCTATTTCCCAGACCAGCAAGGGGCCGTTTGTAGATCTTGAAGTTGAGCTGCTTTATAACTTTGCGATCGACTATCCGGTAGACTGGTTTAGGGATCGAATCGCGATCGGACCCAAGCTAAAAGTGTGGTGGCCAAACGGGCTTCTCTTCGAGGCGCAGTATGCCATTCCCATTCGAAATCAGCTGCCAGAAAAGCACGCCCAATACTGGTCGAAACCGTATCCCAATGTGTTGATGGCCGGATTTAGAAAGCAGATGACGACGAACATGATTGGGGCTGTAACTGCTGGGTTCTATGAGCGAAATCGCTACGGTGGGGACGTACAATTATACTGGATTAGCGCCCGGTGGCCCATTGTCCTTGGCGGCAGAGCGGGCATGAACGGATATTGGTCCTTTTTCGAGGGTAAACTGGAAACAGGCCCGGTCGATTTCTTTACTGGATACATAGACGGCACGGTCTATCTGCCTTGGTATAATATCCGTCTACGAGGCCGAATGGGTAGATTCACCCGCGAAGTCAATCAGGTGGACCACCCGGGAGAAATTGTCAAGATTCGGCGCGGATCTTCTGCCGAAGTCACCCGGATGTTCGGAGAGATAGAGATTGGCCTGTTTGGCTTTTACGATGGATACGTGGTTTACCCAGGATTCAGGTTTGCGGCTCCGCTGTCGCCGAAAAAAGGGCTGAAAAAGGGACGCATAGTCGTATATCCATCTCGGCAACTGAGCGTGCCCTACGACCTGGGCCGCGTTGTCCGTGGCCAAATAACAGGGTTTATTCGACCCAAACGAGGAGAATTGCACCGAACTGGAATGGATATTTGGGACGACTTACGCATGCTTGCTCCAGCCATGCGATCAAATTTTTAATAGGCGCCTTTTTCGATGACCTAGCGAGATGCGGTATGGTCTTTACTACCGCGTAGGACACGTGATATTCCAAAGGCGAACCCAGGATGTGACCATTCGGCCACGAAACCTGTTACCCAAATCCAGCGAACGGGCCAAACCCTAGCGCCCGCATAGGTAAAGCGAGTGTCGAATTCAGCCATCAACTCGACGCGGTCCCAAGCTGAAACGGACAATCCGTAAAACAGTCCATCTTCTAACTCGAGAAAACTAGCGTCCAAGAAGCGTTTTGAATACCCGACGGTTATGGATGGATGAAGTGGCCCCACGTCCAAGCTCTTGGTAGCCACAGCATAGGTTGTGTGGTGTTTTCTCGTGCCCCTTGCGTCCCTAATTCCAACTGCCAATCCGGGCCAGCGGCCCTGGTCCTTTAACAAGGTAACCTGGGCGCCTAGCACACGGTCTCCAGTATATTGCTCGAAGTCCGCACGCTTGAATGATTGCCGGTAGTGAAGCGAAACCCGAGGAATGAATTGCAGCGTAATGACATACGCTTCATCCCGTGCTCCAGCAGGATCAAATCCTTGGTAGGGGCTGGAGACTTCGTTTGGTAACTGGCCGTAGCCAATCGTAAGCCGAGCATCCGTCTTGTAGGCAGCAGTTGGGATGACAATTAGTGACTCTCCTGGAGAAAAGGCCTGGCCAACCGCACTGCTCGCAGCAAGGATAGATAGCGCCACGAAGGGATAAAGAAACGTATTTAAAACTGCTTTCCTACGCATTCAAAGACTGCTCACGTTGGTATTATTAAGGGTTTCAAACCAGAAAGAAGGTAGCTAACGTCACCACATAAAAAAAGCGGCGCGCCATTTGGCGCGCCGCTCAAAGTCACTCTAAATCGGAAGCCGAGGAGTGCTAAAACTCCTACCGAAGAACATAAGGTCCCGTTGGACAAGTATACTCAAGCTGAACATTAATACCATTAAACTGGCCATTGATAGTAGAAAGGTTTACAGAAGATCCACCGCCGCCGCATAAAGCTGCAGCCATGGTTTCCGCATGGTTAATAGAATTAAACCACATAGCTTCCCATTGAGCAATCGCAGCTACCAGGTCGGATGGCGCCGATTTCTTTCCAGGCAGAGCCAAAGCTGCCGCAAAACGCTGAGCTGCCGATTGGCCGTTTGGAAATTTAAAGTCGTTGGTTAGGTTCGGATAACGGACGACAGTTTTGTTATAATTGACCACTCTTTTTTGTTGGGCAGCATTATTCCCTTGTACTACGGCAGCCGGCTGTGCGGTGTAGGTCGCATTAAACGGGAATGACGTCTGAGTTCCGTCTTGGCTTGTAACACCCAGAGTAGGTGTTGCAGCATTCGTACTGGTCAATCCAGCAACCTGAATCGTGGTGGTGCTACCAGACTGTGTAACGATCGCGACCTGACCTGTTGGCACACCAGCTGCGGTAACCAAAGGAGCGATGGTTGTAGTTGTGGTGACTGCGGCTCCAGTTCCGCCCGACGTAGTAGCTGATGTTTGGATCACCTGGCCAGCTGCCGTACTAACAACAACTCCTGGTTCAACAATCGCTTGAAATGAACTCGCCACAGCTGTGTTAATTGCTTGAACTACAGGGGCACTCGCTGCAACAACCGTTTCAGTAACGGTCTGCGTCACAGTATCTACCACCACGGTGTCTTCATCTTTTTCATTTCCTGAGTCGCAAGCTGTTAGCGAAAGTGTGCCAAACAAAAGGGCAAGTAATAAAAATCGTACTGGTTTCATCGTAATATCTACTAAATAAAATATCTGTGCAGGATCGCATTCGGTAAGTTAAATCTAAATTTTATAAACACCAAGTGCTAAACAATAAGAATGAAATATGATTATATTCGTTCCCTTAAAAAAAGCGATTTATGTGTTTGCCAAGAGAAAGCAGGTATCAGGTTCTCCCCTATAACTTGACGCGCTTGTTTCAAGCAAGAAGACGGGACGAAAGAAGCAACTCTGTGCGCTAAAGGTGGTATCGTAAGAATGAGGGCCACACGTGTGGCCCTTCGATCTGTGTTGTTAAGATGCGGATTGTTAAGACGTGTGTTTTAAAGGTGTGTGTTGTTAAACGGTCTCGTTTGTCCTGAGCACTAGCATGGCCACCATTTTAGTAACCGTTCTCGCGCTAGGGGTAGCTGTTGCGCTATTATCCTTGCGAATTCTCCTCGTGAAAGATGGAGAGTTTAGAGGAACGTGTAGTTCTAACAACCCAATGCTCCGAGATAAACTGGGTCCCTGCGTGGCCTGCGGTAAAAAGGAAGGAGAAGTATGCCCCAAACAAAAAGCGGCACTGGGCCTATCGTCTAATTGAGGCGAACGCAGTCTTATTCCGAAACACTCACTGGGAATCCAGAAGAACGGGTTTCGCGGAACAGACCGTCGTCGTCGGCGGAAATGAAGAAGGCTTCTAGCGCGGGCCGGGATTCAACGAAAGCCAACCCTTTCTCGACGCCCATGACCATCAGAGCTGTTGCGTAGGCATCGGCGGTCATGCAATCTGCTGCCACGACCGAAACACTTAGCAGTGAACTAGGCCTGGAAAATCCCGTCCATGGATCGATAATATGGACAAATTTCTTTCCGTCCTGCTCGTAGAAATTCCGATAATTTCCAGATGTGGCCATCGCGACATTGTTCATTTCGACGATTTCCTGCATTTCTTGATCTGAATCTGAATTGAGCGATGGTTTTTCAATTCCGGTTCGCCATGCCCGACCCTCTGGGTGAATACCGCCCGTTCTGATTTCCCCTCCTATTTCGACGAAATAATTACTCGTTCCGCGAGCAGCGAAAAAATCCGCAATTAGATCCACGCCATACCCTTTTGCAATGGCGCTAAAGTCAAGTCTCGCACTGGGATTGCGCTTTTGAACCGCGCCCTTCGAGGCGTCCATTAGGAAGCTATCAAAATCTACTTGTTGCAACAATTCAACGACCCGAGCGCTGTCCGGCGCCTGCCCCCTCGCAACGGGACCAAACCCATATGCATCTACCAATGGGCCAATAGCTGGCTCAAAAGCGCCATCTGTGTCCTTATGGATTTGCTGAGACCGGCCTAGTACGGCAACAAAATGCTTGTCAACCAGGTGCCATGCCGTCGTGTCCAAAGACGCATTCACGGAGGACAACAACGACGTGTCGATATAGGTAGATAACGATTGGTTAAGGGCTACCAGCATAGAATCCACTTCATGTTGGTCGGCCAGAGCGACTGCGTCTACGTCCCCGGAAAAACTGCCATACGATATGTGGTAGCTAGTGCCCATGGTTCCGCCTTCAAAAAGAACCAAGTGTTCGGCGGGAGCTGCGCAGCCTGCCCACAACAAGCCAAATAGCAAGAAAAGAAGGTAGGGAAGCTTGGTAAAAGACACCTCAGACCGGCCCGATAGCGTGCTCAGAGGAACAGGCTGGAAAAATTTAGACTCTCGGTTTTTATCCAAAATCGTCAAACGCAATGTTTTCTTTGGGCACTCCGAGATCATCCAACATTTGAAGGCTCGCTTGCAGCATCATGCCCGGGCCGCATAGATAATACTCAATTTCTTCGGGCTCGGGATGAGTTGACAAATAATTGTCTAGCAGTACTTGATGAACAAAGCCCGTTGGGCCGGTCCAGTTGTCTTCGGGCTTTGGCTCAGACAAGGCAATGTGATAGGTGAAATTTGGAAACTCCTCCTCAATTTTTCGGAATTCATCGGTGTAGAAGAGCTCTTTCATCGACCGCCCACCATACCAATAGGTCACTTTTCGACCCGTTTTGAGCGTTTGGAAGAGGTGGAAAAGATGAGAACGGAGCGGCGCCATCCCGGCGCCCCCACCTATGTACACCATTTCTTTATTGGTGTCCTTGATGAAAAACTCCCCGTACGGGCCCGAGACCGTCACGCGATCCCCTGGTTTTAGACCAAAGATGTAGGATGAACAAATGCCAGGATTAACCGATTGGAACCCGTTTTTGGCTCGGTCCCAAGGCGGTGTGGCAATGCGAATGTTTAGCTTGACGATACTTCCTTCGGCGGGATGGTTTGCCATGGAATAAGCGCGAACCACAGGCTCATTGGTTACCATCTTCAGATTCCACAAATTCATACTGTCCCAATCCTCGCGGAACCGGGGCTCGATGTCCATCGAAGCAAAGTTTACGGTGCATTCGGGGACGTCAATTTGGATGTACCCTCCGGGCTCAAAATCCAACGTTTCGCCTTCAGGCAACGCAACCACAAATTCCTTGATGAAGGTGGCCACGTTGTCATTGCTAACCACCGTACAGTCCCACTTCTTGATCCCGAAGATCTCTTCCGGAACGTGGATCTTCATGTCCTGCTTCACTTTAACCTGACAGCCAAGCCGCCAGTGGTCTTTGACCTCTTTGCGCGTGAGGTGGACACTTTCTGTTGCGAGCACGTCCCCGCCGCCCTCTATGACCTGGCATTTGCAGAGTGCGCAGGTTCCACCGCCACCGCAGGCAGACGGCAAGTAAATGGACTGATTGTTCAATGCGCTGAGCAACGTAGATCCAGGTTCAACCAAAAAAGGATGCTCTACATCCCCATTTAAGACAATGGATAGGTTGCCGGAGGGAATCAACTTTTCTTTCGCATAGACAAGAAGCCCAACCAGAATGAAAACCAGTATCCCAGCCGTTGCCACGCTAGCAAGAACCACGGATCCGATATCAAAAAAGTTCGTCATCTGCGTACCTGTATTGGCTCTAGAGGCTGATGCCTGCGAAGCTCATAAAGGCTAATCCCATCAGCCCAGTAATAATGAACGCGATTCCTAATCCACGAAGCGGCGCGGGAATATTCGAGTAGCGAAGCTTTTCACGAATGGAAGCAAGCGCAACGATGGCTAAGAAAAAACCAAACCCTGACCCAAGCCCAAATACCACGGATTCGTCGAAAGCGTATTCCCTTTCAACAATGAACAACGAGCCGCCGAGAATGGCGCAGTTCACGGTTATGAGCGGAAGAAAAATGCCCAAGGCATTATAGAGAGGAGGGAAGAACCGTTCGACGATAATCTCAACGAGCTGGACCATGGAGGCAATGGCCGCAATAAATACGATGTATTGGAGAAAGGTGAGGTCTACGTCGGCCAAGGCTGGCGAAATGAAACTAAGCGCTCCCTCTTTCAACAAATAAGTATTGACGGCCCAGTTGATGGGCGCCGTGATTCCTAGAACAAAAATAACAGCCAATCCCAATCCCAAGGCGGTCTTTACCGTTTTAGAAACCGCCAAAAACGAGCACATACCTAAGAAATAGGCGAGCACCATATTTTCTAGGAAGGCCGATTTAATGAAGATGTTAACTAAGTCCATGGTTTCGTTGCTTTTTAGCCGCTAACCGCCTTTTCACAGGCGAGCGAGGGGCCATTAGGAAACATCAATGAGTTTGGTGTTGCGGGATCGTTGAATCCAGATGATGATGCCAATAATGAACATGGCAGCGGCCGAGGTAAGCATGATCCCGTTGTTCACGTACCCCATTTTGTACAGCGCGTCCGGGACCACCTTAATTCCCATGAGAGTCCCCGATCCAAAGAGCTCTCGAAAGAATGAGACCACGATCAGAATGGCCCCATATCCCACACCATTTCCGATGCCATCCAAGAAAGATTCTGTTGGCGTACTCGACATGGCTTTGGCTTCAAGCCGTCCCATTATGATGCAGTTGGTGATAATGAGGCCCACGTAGACCGACAATTGACGGCTTACTTCATAAGCGAATGCTTTGAGTAACTGGTCAACCAGAATAACCAGGCCGGCAATCACCAAGAGTTGCACAATCATGCGGATCCGATTGGGAATCGTATTTCGGATGGCCGAGATAATGACGTTCGATAGCGTGAGTACAACAATGACGGACAGGGCCATGACGAGCGAAGTCTTTAGCTGTGTTGTCACGGCCAGCGCAGAGCAAACACCCAGAACCTGAACCGTGATCGGATTTTCGTCGTTAAACGGATCGGTTAACAGGTGACGCCGGTCAGCCGTTAAAAACGGTTTCGTCTTGGCCCCCCCACCCAGTGTGGAAGCTCCGTTCTCAAGCTCCATTTCGTGTTTTGCACTCATCGTGGCTGGGATTTAATGCCGGAAAGAATGGATTCGTAGCGGGAAATGCCGTCGGAAAGCATGGCATTCACTCCGTTCAGGGTCATGGTAGCCCCTGTCAGGCCGTCCACCTGATGGGCTTCGTCCGATACATCGTGGCCCGAGCCTTTAAGGATGCGAACAGATTGAAATGAGCCATCGTCACCGAAAAACGTTTTGCCGCGAAACCGCTCCTGAAAACCTGACGTGTTGATTTCAGCCCCTAGGCCAGGCGTTTCTTTTTCGTGTTCGAACACAACTCCAAAAATGGTATTTCCGTCTGATTCCAAGGCTACAAAGGCAGTAATTGGCCCCCAAAGTCCTTTTCCTTGAAGCGGGATGATGTATTTGACTTCGCCGTCTCGAGTGAACAGATATAGCGGGTAATTTCGTTCTTGAGGTGCAAGCCGCATCTCCTTCTTGAGATCCAAATCGAAGGCAGAAACGCTCGGAAGCTCTTGTCCTTGGGCATCAAACACCCGTTCAGAGATAAACGAGTTGTAGTCACGTTCCAACGTCGAAGGGTCGACCTCCATCACGCTTTGCAGGATGGCAGCTCGTTTCGCTTCAGCCACGTTTCTTTCTTGCATCGGGCGCAGACTGCTAGCTGCGACCGCAAGAATGACCGCCACAATGGCCGTAGACACGATGGCGTACCAGAGGGTATAAGAGTTAGAGTGCACGGCTCATCCTACGTTTAATGTTGGACTGCACCACAAAATGATCAATGGTTGGGGCGAACACATTCATTAACAAAATGGCAAGCATCCAACCGTCGGGATAGGCGGGGTTGAGTGTTCGAATGATCATGCCGAACATGCCAATAAGCAGGCCGTAAATTATTTTGCCCGTGTGCGTTTGCGCCCCAGTTACGGGATCTGTCGCCATAAAGACCGTCGCGAATAACATCGATCCCATCGCTAAATGGGTAACCGCTGGGACGCCCTGATAAAATGACAAGTCAAACCAGGTGAAGAGGGTGGCCATTCCAAAGGCTCCAATCACGACGCTTCCCATAATGCGCCACGAGGCAATCCCCGTAATGAGCAGCAGCACGGCGCCAATTAAGATGGCCACGACCGATGTTTCTCCGATGGAGCCGGGGACGGTTCCGATGATGAGGCTGGTTAGGCCGTAGTCAAATGGCTGGGCGGCTGCAAGACCGCTCGCGCCGTTTAAATACGCAACTCCTAGCGGCGTGGCGCCGGAAAAGCCGTCGATAAAGTCCATCGGGTTGCCAGCCACCCAAACCGCTTCTCCAGACATGTAGGTTGGATAGGCAAAAAACAGGAAAACTCTGGCTAGCAAGGCGATGTTCAAGATGTTCATCCCCGTTCCTCCAAACGCCTCTTTTCCCAGAATCACGGCGAAGGCCGTTGCCAGGGCCACCATCCAAAGAGGAATCGTGGGCGGCATAATGAGCGGAATGAGCATTCCCGTCACGAAAAATCCTTCATTTACAGGATGTTTTCGGAAAATGGCGAAAGCAATCTCGATGGCGAGGCCAACGCCATAGCTTACCACCACGATGGGTAGCACCTTGCCTAAGCCAAAGAGTACTTTATCAGCGAATCCCTCCAGTGCGCCGCCATATTGACCGACGGCCAGAAAATGTTGATGACCCACGTTCCAGATTCCAAAGAGCAGGGTTGGAATGAGCGCCAACACGACCATGAACATGGTGCGTTTCAGGTCAATACCGTCTCGAATGTGCGTGCCGGATTCGGTTTCTGTACCAGGAACAAAAAACAGCGTCTCGATGGCCTCAAAGGCGTAATGGAAACGATGTAGTTTTCCATCGCCCTCAAAATAAGGCTTCACTTTTTGAACCAGGTTCTCAAATAATTTCATATTCGTTGTAGACCTGAAGTTTCTGGATCAACCTTCAATTCGAACCAAATCCAATCCGGATCGCAAGATCTGTTGAACCGGTTGTTTGGATGTACAGATGAATTCACACAGAGCCAGGTCCTCTTCCACTACTTCGTAGATTCCAAGGCCTTCCATTTGCTCAAAGTCACTGTAGAGAATCGATTTTAGTAGGTATTGAGGGTAAATATCCATGGGGACGACCTTTTCGTATTCGCCCGTCACAACAAAAGCTCGTTCACATCCATGTGTGTTCGTGTTGACCGCGTATTCTTTTTTCGGCTTCAGAAACGCAGCAAATGAGTGCGATAGGCTGGGGCGGGGATACGATGGGACGAGCCATCCAAAAAACTCGGGTTTGTTGCCCTGTTCAATCACAGTTAGTTGGTCGTCGAACAGCCCCAGAAATCCATCACGGGGAATGTGACTTCCTGTGAGCACGTTTCCGCTAATCACACGGACCTGATCGCGCGCCACCTGTCCTTTCAACATGCTTTCAACCGAGGCGCCAAGTACGGTATCGATGTAGCCTGGTCGCTCTACCTCAGGTCCCGTAATGGCAACCTTCCGCTTTGCGTCGAAAATACCTTTCTGAAATAATCGACCAATGATTGCCACATCTTGTGGCTTAATGGTCCAGACAATATCCCCTTTATTGATGGGCGCCACGTGGTGGATTTGAATGCCGACATTTCCGGCTGGATGAGGGCCTGAAAAAGAGGTGATGGTGGCCGCCGAGGCTCGAGTGAATACATCGCTTGAGGTGGGCGAAACGCCCAGATGAACCCGGCCTGAAGTTAACTTGGCCAGTACCTTCAGGCCCGTTTGGAAGGCCTCTTCCTTGCCCTCGATCAGTACGTTTTGGTCTGCGGCCAACGGAGCGGTGTCGAAACAGGAGATAAAGATATCTCTTGGAGTGCGATCTGGATTTGGAACCACGTTGAACGGGCGCTCACGCATCAGGACCCACGCACCTGAGTCTAAAAGTAGTTGGATAATGTCCTCACGAGATGCCGCGTCTAGCGGCGGGACGGGAAACGTTTTATACTCGGTTTCGGCGTCAGCTCGGACAACAACCTCGGTAATGGCTCGTTTTGGCCCTCGACCAACGCGAATCACTTCGCCGCTAACAGGCGAGCAAAAATGGATTTGGGGACGTTGTTTATCGAAAAACAGGGAATCTCCGGCTCGAACTCGGGATCCAATGTCCACAGAAAGCTTGGGGATAGGTCCAATTCCGACTACATCGGGGGGCTTGACCGCATAAAGAGAGGGCCAGTCACAATTCAGTGTGACGTTTTCCGCTCGGCCGAGCAGCTTGATATCAAATCCGCGGGAGAGCTTTTTCATTTTTTTCGCTCCAAACAAGGCCTTCGGTACTTTATGAAGGGCATGATTGGAATACAATTAGTACGTTACCAATTCACGAGACACTCTTATTTAAGATAGGCTGGTCTGAAATAGAAGCTTATCTCTGGCCCTTCCCGTAGCGGTTTTTGCCAGATGTTTAGAACGAGCACCATCATGAAATCACTTTTATTCTCCTTCTTATTGATTGCGCTTCTCATCCCTATGGAATCGACACTTCAAGCTCAAGACTGGGCCAATTTAAAGCGTTTTGAAGCGGCTAGTGCCGAGCTAGGCCCGTTGAAGGAAGGCGAGCACCGCGTTGTGTTTATGGGGGACTCCATAACCGAGGGCTGGAGCGAGCTCTTTCCGGAGTTTTTCGAAGGCAAACCCCATGTAAACCGTGGCATTAGCGGCCAAACCACAGGACAGATGCTCATCCGATTTCGTCAGGATGTAATTGAGCTTCGTCCCCAAACGGTGGTCATTCTAGCTGGCACGAACGACATCGCTCAAAACCAAGGCCCAACGACGCTTCAGGCCATCGTCAATAACATCGCTTCTATGGCAGAACTGGGGTATGCCAATGGGATGAATGTGATCATTGGCTCCGTGCTTCCGGCCTTTGATTACCCGTGGCGCCCAGGGCTTGAACCCAATACAAAAATCCCTATGCTAAACGCCATGCTGATGGATTACGCCGGCAGCCGAGGATTTATGTATTTGGACTATTTTTCGGCCATGACGGATGGAAATAACGGGCTTCAGGAGGACCTCACAACGGATGGAGTTCATTTGACGCCGCAAGGATATGAGATGATGTCCGCTATTGTCACCGCCGCTCTCTCTTCGGGGCAGTAGCCTTATGATTCTTTTGAAATATTTGCCTTGCTTCTTTTTAATCTCAGCGCTTTGTCTGGTTGGCTGCGTTTCCGAGGCGCCGGAGCCAGGGGAGGCGGATACGGCCGGCGTTGTGGAACCGGAGGCGCGCTGGACACCTGAAATATCTTGGGACATCCAAACAACTCCAGGGACTTACGATATGCCTGAGTCCATTGTGTTTTTGATCGTGGATGGGGTGCGGATTCCGGTTGGGGATGGGCCAGGCTTGCAAGAAATGACGGATGAACAGCGGGCCCGGTTTCGAGTCCCAGCCAAGGCGGAATGGGCCGCCGCCGGATACTTTGCTGGGTTTGGTGTAAACATGATCGCAGAAATTAAAAACGATTCCATTCTCGTTAGCCGAACCATATGGGATGAGCAAGCCGATCCGGCTTTGGCTTGGAATTATCAGCTTCAAGCCGGGGTGGCCCTAAAAGATATTCAACTGTTCAACGAAGCAGATCACTCAAGTCAGACATCCTGTTTTGAAGGATTAAACGGCACAACAACATCCGAATTTCGGTATCAAGTTGAAGAGGGACGTGTTTCTGCGGAGCACAACCGAACCATTGCAGATCATGATATGGGCTATTTTACCAGCGCTCAGAGCAAAGGAGAAGGCGTTTTGGTTGGAAACGCGATCTACGTCTCTTTGGTCACTCAGATTGAATACGACGTTCAAAAAGCAGTCGAAATATGGACCCTTGCGCCCGATGGTCTGATGTATGACAGTTTCATTTATTCACCCTGCGCAGATTAAGCCAGTTCAATAAAAGGATGATGCCCAAACCCACCCAGAAGAACGATCCAGAGACGCACGTTCCAGACGAACGAGACCCCAGAGTCGCAGAGGCCATTGGCCGCTACTGGAAAAAGAATCTTGCCATTATGGCCTTCTTGTTGGCCATTTGGGCTACGGTAGGGCTTGGAGCAGGCATCTTGTTTGCAGACACCTTGAACCAGTTTCATCTGGGCGGTTATCCCCTTGGTTTTTGGTTTGCGCAGCAGGGCAGCATTCTGGTGTTTGTGTTACTGATTTTAGTATACGCGATTTGGCTCAACCGGCTGGATAAGGCGCACCACGAGGAGCTCGTTGCCATGGGTGTGGTTGAGGGTGGTAAAACGCAGGGAGGGAGTGCAAAATGAGTGTACAAGTTTGGACCTTCCTCTTTGTGGGCATCACATTCACCCTCTATTTGGTGATTGCGTGGCGCTCCCGCGTGTCAGACACCAAAGGGTTTTACGTAGCTGATCAAGGAATACCTGCCATTGCGAACGGAATGGCGACCGCGGCGGACTGGATGAGCGCTGCTTCGTTTATCTCTATGGCCGGCTTAATCTCGACGCTTGGCTACGCAGGCGGCATGTATTTAATGGGCTGGACCGGTGGCTATGTGCTTCTAGCCCTGCTTCTGGCGCCCTATCTGCGCAAGTTTGGGCACTACACGGTCCCAGATTTTATTGGAGATCGCTTTCGGTCGAACGCCGTGCGCATCGTGGCGGTTATTTGCGCCATATTTGTCAGTTTCACTTACGTAGCTGGTCAGATGCGGGGCGTGGGAATTGTGTTTTCTCGCTTCCTCGAGGTGGACGTAAATGTTGGGGTTTACGTTGGCGTTGCCATCGTCTTTGTGTATGCGACATTGGGTGGGATGAAAGGGATCACATGGACGCAGGTGGCTCAGTATTGGGTGCTCATCACCGCCTTCTTGACGCCGGCCATTGCCATCAGTTTGAACCTTACCGGCAACCCAATTCCCCAACTCGGCCTCGGAAGTCAGCTTCTTGGGGAAGGAACGGCGCTCCTGGAGAAGCTAAATCAAATTCATGCCGATCTGGGTTTTGCCTCTTATACCGAGCCCTTTGTCGGGGGGTGGAATAAACTCAATGTGTTTTGTGTTACGCTCGCCTTAATGGCTGGCACGGCTGGACTTCCGCACGTGATTGTCCGGTTTTACACGGTTAAGAATGTAGCTGCTGCGCGTTGGAGCGCCTTTTGGGCGCTGCTCTTCATCGCGTTTTTGTACCTGACGGCGCCGGCAATCGGGGCGTTTGCCAGATACACGATGCTCGATGGGCTTCATGGAAAAACGGAGGCCGAGCTCCCCGAGTGGTTTCGTAGCTGGGAGAAAACCGGTCTCATTTTGTGGATGGATGATGGGGATGGGCGCCTTTCCTATACGGGTGGGGATCGAATCGAAGAAAATGAACTCTTTCGAAGCGGCAACTTGGGCACAATTCAGGTGGCTGGCATTCGGCAGAATCACGCCAAGTGGCTCAGTGGTGAAGAGGGTGGTGAAGACGGCAGGGTGGTCCTTCGCCAGGCTGGGCTCGTAGGGCCGGATCGTGATATCATTGTTCTGGCCACACCGGAAATGGCTGGCTTAGCCAA
Organism: bacterium; assembly: GCA_013204185.1. Lineage (GTDB taxonomy): Bacteria > Bacteroidota > Rhodothermia > Rhodothermales > UBA10348 > UBA10348. Next base: position 18,309 of record JABMOI010000260.1, read on the forward strand.
TTGGATTATTGCCTTGGTGGCGGCCGGAGGGCTTGCAGCCGCATTGTCGACGGCGAGTGGACTGCTGTTGGTGATATCCTCCAGCGTGGCCCACGATCTTTACTATCGAATTATCAACCCGAAAGCCACCGAATCCCAGCGGTTATTGGTTGGACGCAGCGTAATCGGGCTCGCAGTCATTGTGGCTGGCGTGTTGGGTATTTATCCGCCTGGGTTTGTGAGTCAGGTGGTGGCGTTTGCATTTGGGCTGGCTGCATCAAGCTTCTTTCCCATTATCGTGCTCGGCATATTTTCTAAGCGCGTGGGCACGATGCCCGCCATGTTTGGAATGATCGCGGGGATCGTTTTCACGGCCACCTATATCCTTGGCAGTGTGTATGGCGGCTGGACAAACTGGGCCTTTGGCATTGGGCCACAAGGAATTGGAGCCGTGGGAATGGTCATCAATTTCGCGGTGACAATAGGCTTGACGCCCTTTTTCCCAGCTCCAGACAAGTCTGTTCAGGATCTTATTATGGCCATCCGAGAGCCTGAAGGTGCGCCGCCTGCTTTGGACATTGACATTAGCGATCGAGCTGAATAGCGGCGAAACGAAAGAGCGCGGACTAGGAACTGGGTACAGTTTTTAGCGGAGTCATTGCCGCAAACTTGCTCCCGTTGTGTGCATGTTGAATTGTTTTACGTGCCTGTTTGAGCTCTGCCGCTGTCTCAATTTCCCGGACGAACATTGAAGGCGCGCGATAGGCCCATTCTGCGAACGTATTTGTTTCTGCACACGAGATTGCATCGAGCTTTTCTAGGTCAAATGAAGCGGCCATTTGTGCCCCTCCTACTCCCACAGCATCAAGGGCATTGCATTTTTGTTCAAGGTGTGTGGGGACCATAAGCAGGGGTTTATCTAGAAAAATGGCTTCCGCACAGGTTTCAAATCCGGCAGTGGTCGCGACGCCAGAACACCCCGCCATCATTCGGAGAAACAAGGTGTCGTCAATAGGATGGAGGTTCAAATTCGACGGGCAATTCTGCTTCATTTTGGGGTCATAACCTGCAACAAAACAATGCACATTCCGGGACCGGTTTTCGCGACACCAATCTTTAATTTCACGGAGTAAGTCAGGGCGCCATACGTAGGCCAAGTAGTAATAGGGATAAGATATTTGGCTCTGCAGCTCGAACAGGTCGCGCCGCAACAAAGGCGGCACCACTGTTAGTTTTCGCTCCGGCAAGTTGAATGTCGGATAGAGGCTTAGCGCCAAAAGACGATCCGCCGAGTGCGCTGTAAAATCAGTAAAAGACCGAACACCCCAGCGCTTGAACGCGCTCCCCGCTTGGAACGGATAGCAAGGATGATAAAACATGTACTGGTGCGCTATGGCCACGGTTGGAATCGATTGCTTTTTCAGAAATCCCAGAAGCGGCTCATAAAAGTTGACGATCACATCCGGCTTCTTGCTGGCAATGGATTGATTGATCTGCTTGACGCTTTTAACATATTTAGGCATCCGGCCAATTGTGGACAGCGAGGTGTTCCACAGATCCATTTCTTTCGAGGCCAAGTTTACCTTTAGGGCAGGGCTCTCATGGGCGAGGACCTCGCACTGAAGTCGATCCTGAACAAAAGAAGGCACGAAGCTGCCCTCGCCGTGGCCTATATGGGCACCCATTACCGTGTGACCCGCATCCCGGAGGAGCTCTGCTAAGGCAACCGCTTGCATGATATGTCCGCGACCTTCTCCTTGAACATTAAACAATACGTTGAGCGAAGCCATTATTCTTCAGTTTGATTGATTAAGGAGGCAAGGTTGAGTTGGGGTGCCGGGCCGGCATGACCATATCCCGAGAAAGCGGGCTCTAGGTATCCTGTTTCACGGCGTTTTTGGAACTCTTTAGCGTAGTAAATCAGTTCAAGCCGGCCGTCAAGATGCTCTACAAGTGCGGTGCTGCTCTCAACCCAATCCCCACAATTGAAATACGAAATGCCTGAAATCGTACGCATTTCGGCGTGGTGAATGTGTCCACAAACAACGCCATCAACATGCATCGAGCGCGCCTTTTCAGACACTAGCTGTTCAAAATCGTCGACGTACTGAAGTGCTTTCTTCGTGCGATTTTTCAAAAACGCGGAAAGCGACCAGTAGGGCCTGCCTAGTCGTTGACGAACGGCGTTTACAGCATGATTCAAGATGAGGGCAAATCCATAGGCAACTGCCCCTAGCATCTGAAGCCACTTCGCATACCGAATGATGCCATCAAATTCATCCCCGTGAAGGACCAGTAATTTTCGACCGTCAAGCAAACTGTGTACGGCATGATCTGCAACGAGTATGTCGCCAAATCGATGCCCGATGAAGTCTCTCGCGAACGCGTCGTGATTTCCCGGGATGTACGTCACAGAGGTTCCTTTTCTGCCTTTGCGAAGCAGTTTTTGAACAACGTCGTTGTGTGTTTGAGGCCAGTTCCAATTGCGGGCAAGTGCCCAACCATCAAATATGTCCCCTACGAGGTACATGTGGGTACTCTCGTAGCTGCGCAAAAAATCTAGAAGCTCTTCGGCCCGGGTATGCCGCGTCCCGAGGTGGAAGTCTGAAATCCAAATCGTTCGAACGTGCGTCGTGGCTCGCGTATCTATTTCCTGCAAGGTGGACAGAGCTCCGTTTTACAATCAGGGGTTAGGTTTACGGATGCAGGATAGGCAGGGAAGGTAAACACAAGGTTATGCCGGCGTTACGCAATTGTGAACAAGGCGCCGTTTATCGGGGGTTGCGTATGCACATTGTTCGGACTCGAACAAAAACAAGAATGGGGACGCGACCGTCGCCGCGCCCCCATCTCGGAGCAATTGTCGAATACCGTCTGCAGCCGTATTCTGCGATACCCTATTTCAGGAGCATCATGCTCTTTGTAATGACGTTGCCGTTGGCTTCAAGACGGTATAAATACATTCCTGAAGTCAAACCAGTCGCATCAAATGTCACCCGATACGAACCGGTTGGCTGAACGCCATTTACAAGGTTTTCTACTTCGCGCCCTAGCACATCAAACACGGAGAGACGGACGTGCTGCGCTGAGTTGACTTTGAATTCAATCGAAGTAGACGGATTGAATGGGTTGGGGTAGTTCTGGCCTAGCTCAACCATAAGTGGAAGCTCAGCAGATACCTCTTCAACATCGACAGATGAGATATAGCCGAGGTTGTTGTTTGCAGCCAATGCGGTCCATGTCTCGAGCCAAAGCGCTTCGCCAAACGCGCCGCGGTAGGCTACGTTGTCGAAGAAAGAGTCGCTGATTGGAGCGGCTCCAGAGAGAGCCGGGCTGCCTGCGTTTGGACGAGGATCCAAGCACGCTGTAGCTGTGCGGCAAACACCCGCTAGACTTGGATTGGTAAAGCCGTTGTTCGTGGCTAGCACCGCACTTGCAAAGCTAGAAGCGGTCGTGAAGTCGTTGGCAGCGCCCACGTTCCAGAACATATTGTTGACGAAGGCAATATCGCCAGCGTCAAGACGTGCGCGGCTGTCTTCGCC
>JABMOI010000261.1 GCA_013204185.1 bacterium
CCGCCCGGCTAACGCGGGGCGGCCCTCTCATTTTCTGAGTTACGCCCAGCGGGTTTATGTCTCTATAGCTACTACGGATCGTCTCCTTGTGGACGCTTTAATAGTCGCCGATATCATGATAGTGAAGACATGTAAGTATTTGTTATACAACACGTTACTGATGTGATCTAAAATTTAAGTCGGGGTGCGATTTCGTCGATACACGAAGTGACTCTTTCGCTGTTACCCGATTAGTGGTTGCAGCGGTCCGTTGTTTTCGTTCAATCATCTGTAATCTCATGTTTGCAAACTCCTCACGTTACCCCGGAATTGTTTTATCGGGTTTCGTCTTCATGATGTTTCTCCTTTCGGGGTGTATGGATCAGGTCGTGAATACGCAATCTGAATTAGACAGCCCGATCGCTTCTGTTTCAAAGGTGCGCAATTTGCACCTATTGGATACTCCAGTGACAGCAGCTGGAAAGGATGGAGAGCTGACGGCCGTCGTTTTTGCCATCAACCCATACAAGATTGTTGATCGCTACAAGATTGTTGATCGCTACAAGATCGTAGATCGGTATAAGATCGTTGACCGCTATAAAATTGTCGATCGCTACAAAATAGTTGACCGGTACGAGTTCACGAATACGTTCTACGGTTACTCTATTTGGGTGGCTACAGATCATTTGGCGGAGTTCTTGGAAGAGATGGCGTCAGACGAAACCATTGACTGGGTAGAACCAGTATTTCAAGTTTCACAGACTCCCGGTAAGATGAAAAAAACATCGAACCGGCAAATCATTCCATGGTCTGTGTCTGAAGTTGGAGGCACTACAAGCTGGGCCGTATCCGGTGACGGAAGCGGCGCCGTTGACGTAGACGTTTTTGTAATCGATACAGGGGTGACAAGTCCAGACGTAGATGTGGTGGACTCTAGGGATTATTCAGGTTCCGGTTCTACACATGATGCGGACGGGCACGGTACACACATTGCAGGAATTATAGCTGCATTAGACGATAACCGAGGCATCGTGGGTATTGCGCCGGGCGCAAGAATTCATAGCTATCGTGTGTTTAATGACGAAGGAATAGGTGACGACACCTATGTCATTCAAGCTCTAGAAGATGTGATTGCTTGGAAACACAGCAATCCGGACCTACCTGCCGTCGTAAACTTAAGCCTAGGCGTAGAGGTTGGTAACGACCGAACAGCGCTGGACGATGCAGTCTCTGCTGTAATCGATGCAGGTATTACCGTTGTAGTAGCCGCTGGAAACGAATCTGTGGATGCAAATATGATTACACCGGCGCACGTAGATGAAGCGCTGACCGTAGGCTCATACGGTAAAAACAAGAGATTCTCTTGGTTCTCCAACGTTGGTTCAAAAGTCGACTTTTTGGCACCCGGCGAAAACGTTTTTTCACTAGCTCCAGGATATGCCTTTGCAGAAATGAGTGGCACATCCATGTCTGCTTCTCGTGTAACGGGGGCAGTTGCACTTTACTTGGCACATTTTCCAGATGCGAGTCCGAGCCAAGTCCGGCAGGCACTCCTCTCCCAATCCGGAGGGCATAAACCTGCAAATAACGTCCCAAGTGGGACATCAGACCGTTCCGTGTGGGTTGGAAGCGATTCTGCAAGGTTGGCAGCTAACTAAAGCAGATTGCTTACTTCAATTTAGAATGCACAAAAGAGGGGTTCGTTTAACGCGAGCCCCTTTTTTTGTGTAAACCTCTTGGATCTGTTTAAGAAGCGTCCAAATAAACCGATACCCTCAGTGTGAATTCTATGGTTTACTTCCCACCAAGGAGCGAGCATACATTGGATTCCACCCCTCTCCACAAGAATCACATCTCGATTCTATTTCAAATTAAGGAGAATCCAGAAGGAGGATACGGCGATGGGAAAAGGGATACTTTTTCTTGTATTGGCTTCGGCTTATCTGTTAGCTGAATATAAGAGTTCCGAAACGGAGACATTCATTGCTACGGAGGTAATCAGAACGGAGTACATGGAGAGTGTTCTCTCACGAGAATTAGCTCATTCGGCTTTTAATTTGGTGGTTTCGAAAATCACCCAAGATTTTGCTGACTTCCGAATTGCGGAGTCAGAGCAGGCGTTCGGAGACGGGATGTATGCGATGTCGGCGTCTGGAGTTAGGCAGGGACCGGTCCAGATTTCGGCTTATGGTGAAGTTGGAGGATCAATCCACTTAATAGAAGCTACGATGGAACGGTTTGGGAGTCCGATCTTGGATGCTCTTACTATTGATGGACCTGTGTCTTCCGTAACAGTCCGTGGAAACTCATTTGTTATTTCAGGCTTAGACGCGCCCGCAAATGAAGATGATGTAAGTGTTAGACCAGGTATTGACGGTCACGCCATTCGAACGGTACTAAGTTCTTCCGCAACTACTTTCCAGGAGGCGATTGATGCCCATTTGGTTCCTGGACGAATGGGGGAAGCTGACGTTATAAGTGGACCTGTGGGTGTAGATCTTGACGAATTGGAAGAATCCATTCTTGCGCATGAGGACTTAATCCTTCTTGAAGGCAGCCAAAGGATCACCGGGAATCAAGTTTATGGCAGTCCTGAGGAGCCTGTTTTATTGAGAGTAAGCGGTGACCTTAACATTCGAGGAGGTCTGCAGGGCTACGGAGTGCTTTTGGTGGATGGATCCTTCTCAAACTCGGGTAACTTTAGATGGGAGGGGTTGGTATTACTTTCATCGAGTGGCGGAGATCACGAATTCAAGGGGACGGCAGATATCTATGGTGGACTTGTTGTCAGATCTCAGACGGCAGATGGAGAATCAGGAGGATATGAGGAGGCAGGTCTGCCAAACGGCCATTTTGATGTAGACGTATTCACTTCTACCACGGAGTTGCTTTACCATCAACATCAGTTCGACGATCGATATGATGTCGGAAGCTTGGACCTCCTTTCAGCCGGTTGTGAAGTGAATGGTGGGCTCTGTTGGACAAAACAGGTCACAGAAAAAGGCTTAGACAAAGTCCGAATTACTTTAGAAAACACGGATTCCACTACGGGTACTTTTTCCATTCAAACCGGAAGCGGCTTGAACTCAGGACCCATTTCAAGTGGGTTGAGCTCGGAAGTATTGACTTCCGAATTAGAGGCCTTCACCATTTCGTTTACGGAAGCGTGCGAGATTGCCGGTACGTCCCCAGGGGATGTTTGGGCCGACTCGGCTTCTCGAGACGGTCAGCTAACAGTTAAAGTTTTCGATTTTACTCCAGAAGCTTCGGGCAACGATCCAATCTTGATTCATGAAGTGGTTGTGTATCGTCATTCAACTAGTGCGACGTGTGATGCCCTTGACCACGATCTAGTCAATGTGGAGCCCATTTCTTTTTATATCAACGGGGATGTTGGCATTCATCTGAGCACATCCGCGCTAGCCAAATTAGAAAGTCTGTTGCCCATAATGGAGGCTCCACCAATTGAGATCAAAATGACTGAGGTGCGCCAGAATTCAAATTAAAACCCCAGGTTTTAGCTGTAGCAATCAGCAATAAGGGTTGAAAGGTCAGCCGATCCGCAAAGCGGATCGGCTGACCTTTTATTAAGACGTTTCTGCTTATTTGGAGCTTAAGTCAACTACTCCATGGTCGATACGCTAAAGGATAGGAAGACCAACAATCTTCGCAGACGAACCAAATTGAACCGTTTTGCCTCATGGAACTGCAATCTCAACCCCAGTTTGAACCCGAGTTGGACGCTTTGGGCCACCGCAGGGTGACTCAAGAGTCTTCAGGTGTTAGCCCGTCTGGTTCTGCGCGGCTAGGTCGTGCACCATCGAGGTCGGCAGCTTTGGCCGCTGAAAAGTCTGGATTGCCTTCTTTTTGCACTTCAATTGCCGAAAGTACACCGGGAATTCTCGCTGGAGACGACCGCATTAATTATCTAATGGAGCGCCTTTCTCAGATAGATGTCCGAGATAGAATGGCGCTTAGAACATATTTTGAGCAGTTTCTTAGTCGGATGGCAAAAGTAAATGCCTCCGACTTGGATATGGGAGGACCCACATCCACTGGTCTCGTTTGGTATCGGATTGACGGCGACAAAAAGCCAGATTTTAACCTTCCTCGCTTCAGCACCGACGAGTGCACCCTATTAATTCTAGGTCTGCTCTCTAAATCGAATATTTCGGCGCTGGCAGAAAATAACTCCACAGATTTCTCATACGAGCTACCAACTGCAAGCGGTATGCGTCGCAGACGGTTTCGGGCCACAGCGTACATGGATATGGGCGCCTTGGCTCTCAACATGAGAGCTATCACAAACGACCTGCGTCCCTTGAAATCGCTAGCATTTCATCCTAGCGTCGAGCGTGGTCTGATGTTTCGGCATATTCGAGACGGGTTAACGCTCATCACAGGAGTAACAGGTTCTGGTAAAAGCAGCACGCTAGACTCGATTGTTGATGCGAACAACAGCGATGTGAATGGTCACGTCGTCGTAATAGGTCGCCCAATTGAATACGTCCATGAATCAAAGAAATGCATTGTTCGGCACAGAGAAGTTGGCGTAGATGTGCCCTCCTTTAAGCATGGCATTGTCCAGGCGCTACGGCAAGATCCAGACATCGTCGTAATTGGAGAAATGAGAGACCCAGACACTATTTCTGCAGCTCTTGAGATTACGGACTCAGGGCATAAAGTATTTTCAACCCTACATACCTCATCGGCAGTTGAATCCATTGACCGAATCATTGCAGAATACCCACCCTCCGAACAAGATCGAGTTCGGTTTAGATTGGCCGAGGTGCTGCGGTGCATCGTTTCTCAGAAACTGGTTCCCAAAGTAGGGGGAGGTAGAATCTTGGCGAAGGAAGTTCTATGGATGACTCCGTCTGCCTCAGCAGCAATCAAAAATAACAACACCAACGAGATATATCAGATGATGTACGAAGGTTGGAATGTTGGTCAGATTACGCTTGAACAAGATTTGTACCGATTAATGCGTCAAGGCCAGATTGCTCCCGATGTAGCAATGAACTATGCCAACAACAAACGTCGTTTTCAGCAACTAGCTCAGTAGGTCACCATGATTAATTTTGGAACAAAGAGCGAGTATGTATTGGGTATTTCGGCTTCATCTCGAAGGGTTGAAGCGGTGCTCCTACACAATGCATCGACAGGTCCAATTGTGGTGCGCACATTCTCTCGCAAGCGCAACGGTGCAAACCCCCATGGGCCTTCCGAAACTCCGGAAATTGTTGAAATTGGTTCAGATATTTCGTTTGAAACAGGTACGCCCAGCGACATGGACACCATGTTTTTGGCGTCAGAATTTGGAGGCGCAGAACCGAGCAAAAAAGAACCAGCGAGCTTGGAAATTGTAGGTTCAAATGTTTTCGCCCAGCCGTGCGATCTCGAAATACAAGATATTATTGCTGAATGTGCAGACGCCGGATACGAAAACATTTCTGTTGTTTTTGCACTTTCGACCGAAAACTTAGGAACGGCACAAATTCAAGCATCAGGAAAAACGGATGCCAAAGGGGAGGAAAAAGGAAAGAAAGGATCAAAAGGCAATAAGGGAGAAACGCTATTACAGCAGCTAAAAAGCTCTAATACGGCCAAAATCACCAATCACAAAACAACTTTTGTACCCTTAGCGGAAACCGCCTCTAGTGTCGCGTCTCATATGGCGGTTTTTGCTCTACCTACGGAACCGATAACGATTTCGCTTCAGTCTATTCGAGATCGGAAACGACCATTCCCCAATGTCGCGTTAATGGATACCGAACCTACGTTGATGTTAGGTTTGGTGCGTGCCGCATTACTTTCTCGGCCTGCCGAGGAAAGTAAAGATGGCGTTGGACTGACCAGTGCAGAAACTACCGTTCTAGTTCGCGTGGGTACAGAGGACACCTTGGTCCTATTCTTATCGGGAGATCAGCTGGTTCATTTCGAGAGCCTCCGGTCCGTCACCGCTTTCGACCCAGCAGAAACAATTTGTAGCCGCATTCTGCTAATGCATGACGAGTTTGGCCTTGGCGATGCCGACAACATGTTCCTTTTCTCTGATGCAGGAGAATTGGGCATGTATCAAAACTTGTCCCAATTCTTCCCTCAAACACGGATTAAGCTTCTCCGGGACTATCTACCTCATTTTTCAGAGGAACGGGTCAATCCGTTAGAAAAAGAAGGTTTGTTGGCAACCGCTGTCACGCTGCGACTGGTTCGCGACGAATTGTATCAAGCGGTCTTCCCCGAAGTAGATTTTATGGACCCAAAACTGAAAGGACGTCGCTTTCAGTTACCATTTTCTTGGCCGGTTGCAGCCATGATTCTGCTTCTGTTCGGCTCCACATTATTCTTTGTCCATCGCTATTTCGACCAAAGTCATGTTCTCGAAATGACTCGTTTCGAGTTGAAAAACATCCCAGTAAACATGATATCTGAAGATGCAGATGTCTTGCAAACAAGAATCGATAGCCTAAGAATGCGATCTGAAGACTTTGTAGATGCGCTTGATCTATTGGATTCTCTTTTAATTGGAAGCGACAAATGGAGTCGGGCCCTGGAACGGACCTCTGTAAACACAGAAAACATAACAGGATTGTGGATTGAACGGTGGGAAGAATCCTCCTCAAACCTTATGTCCATGACGGGAACGGCCACAAATCGCTCACAAATTGTAACATTTGCAACGAAGTCTGGGGCCAATATTGAAAGCCTAGAGTTTTCCTCGATTCGGGACGTCCCCGTCTACATGTTTAAGATGACGATGCCGCTAAAAAATGGTCTTCCAGAAGCGGCAATCTATCTACGTGAACACGCGTCTGATCTTCCAAATTCATTTTCAGAAGCACTACAAACAATCGAAAGCGCGTCTTCCGATTCCACTGTAAGCACTAGGTCTATGTAAGCTGCTATGTCAAACCTCATTCAAAATATCATCGTGCTCGGGATCTGCTGGATCCTAGCGATAGGAGGCGGAATCTACGTCACCTTCGTCGAACAACCCTCTGAAATGGAACGGTTGAGCAAGGCAGAGCAAGTAGCCAACCTCAAACAAGCTGAACTTTCAGTGCTCATGGCTCAGATGAGCGAATCGGAATCACTTTCTAACGGAGTGGTTACCCGGTGGAATTCACGCTACAAAGTCATGCCACGAACCCTGAGTTCGGAAGATGTGATTGCCTTGTTAAACGGTCTTACGGAAAAGGGCTTCAACCCCTTTAATCTAAGCTTTAAGGAGCATGTCGAAAGCTCCCAGTTCAACAAGTTTGTTTTCAGTATTTCCGGCCGAGGAGACTTTTCCGCTGTGTACAATTTGATCTGGTCACTCGAAAATAGCCGCGCATTGTATCGAATAACGGATCTCAAACTCAACCACTTTGACCTAATAACCCAGGATCCACAGACACTTCGTCAAAGAATGGATGTTGTTGTGAACTTCACGTTCGATCTGGAAGCGTTCTACGGTGGCGTTGCAGGATTGAGCGCCGAAGATGAAATGGACGGCGCTCCAAGAAGTGCATTTTTCACATCGATTGACCCGACCACTAATCTTCCGCCGGTACCAGAGCACGTGTTGCCTGCTCGGCATGCGAAAATGAATCCGTTCCATCCGCTCATCATGGAAAACATTCAGCCTAATACGCTCAATCTAGTTGATATGGACAAAGCCACGCTGGTAATGGTGGCCGGTACAGATGCCATCGTTGAGTGGGAGGGGAAAACATATACTTTGGGAATTGGAGACGCTATCTATTTAGGTCACGTCATTTCAGTCGATCCTAGAAACGGGACGATGCTAGCACGCCTAAATAAAGGTGGCATTGTCGACGAGGTTGAGCTTCGGATAAAAACGGATGCCCTGTACATGCAGGCACGTGGAAATGTAGAGCTCACACCAAACCAATAATCGGGCACGAGATAGTAGACGGTAATCAAATGAAGCATTTTCCGAAAAACCAAAAATGGATACTAGCACTGATCATGGTGCTGGGATTATGCTCTATAGCCGGTATGGGTCAGGAAGCATCGGCTCAGCGAGCTGTTAGAGCGTATATCCCGCCGGATCAATTAGTATCGATGCAGCCGAACACCTCTTTTGAGACGTTCACAAATTTCATATCCCCAATTTTTGAACGGGTTACTGGAAAAACGCTGGTCGATCCAGAAACCAGAAAACATCCCATCGGAATTTCAGTCGCTGGAGTCCACTTTCTCGACGCACTCGAAATGGTATTGCAGTACAACAACTTGCAGTATCGAGAAACGGAGCGCTATTTCATTATTGAACCTAGAGCCGAGGAGAATCTGATACTGGATGCAGATCAGGCTACAGGTACAAAGCGAGGCGTCGAAGCTGGAGAACTAGCAGTTCAAGCAAACATAGATACGCGCCAAATTGAAATTAATGCCGTCCTCTTTGAACTCAACCATACGAAAGCCAAAGACAGTGGTATTGACTGGAGCGTCATTTTCGGTTCAACAGGATCGACTGGAAGCTCAAGTGGTTCGGGTGGCTCAGGTTCTCAAAATCAAGTTTCTTTCGCGCTTAAAACGGATAAATTATTCGAAAGCACGAGCGACATAATCTCGGCCCCAAGTCAAATGGACTTCGCCAACCTGAACTCGCTGTTTCGAATGGCCGAAGCTTCGGGAGTTGGTGAAACAATTGCAAGTCCTTCAGTCACCGTGCAAAGCGGAATCAAGGGGGATATTCAAATTGGATCGGACGTGCCCGTTCAGATCCGAGACAACTTCGGAAATATTAGTACCCAGCTCTTCAAAACTGGGATTATCATCGACGTAACTCCAACGTTTATCACAGAGGCCTTGGCCGATACGCTGGGCTCACCAACAATGAATTTTATCCATTTGACGGTGAAAGTTGAAAAATCAGGGAGTCGGCCTTCAGCATCTGGTCCAACCATTGATAGAAGTTCTGCCAATACACAGGTTATTCTACTCAACGGCGAACAAACGGTGATAGGTGGATTGTACAGCACGGAAGAATCTATTTCACGTCAAGGCATACCCATTTTGAAAGACCTCCCAGGATGGTTTTTCGGTCTTCGCTATGTTTTTGGGCGAACTCAAAAACAGACGACCCAAAAAGAATTGGTTATCGCCATTCAAGCAACGGTTGTGGACCCCATTCGCGATCGATTTGCGGGACAAGTTCCGAACGACATGTTGCAGAAGAAACGGGATGCAGTTCAAAGAGCGTTGGAAGCTTTTAATGCCGATGTAGCCAAAAAAACTAAAAAGCCTTCCGAGTATCAGGGTTCAAGCAACAAGTAATTCGATCCTAGACGTTTAGTTGGGATTGACCTCCGTTCTTTTTTGAAACAAACATGGTCCGGCTCATTGAGCCGGACCATGTTTGTTTTACGAAACCTGATTCGCGCGTTAACTGATTGACGAATCGTCAAAAGCTGGTCCTTCAGTCGCTATATTCAGGTAGGCAACCTCGATCGAAAAGATGAACCGAAGAATGTGGAAATACCTGTGGCTTTTTTTGTTGGTCATAGCTGTGGGATGTGCAGGTTCAGCCAATGTTTCGCCAGATTCACGTTCAAAAGATGAATCAAGCAAGGGCAATCAGGGAGGTTTCCCGTCCACAATGTGGGATTTGGACGCCATTGGGACGCATTTAGCCTATTTCAACAGTAGTGAAGTGGAGGGAAGGGCGACGGGTTCGCGGGGGTTCTTGCGCGCAGCCAATTATATCTCGAACGAAATGAAGCTCGCCGGTCTCCAGCCGGTGTTGGCTAACTCGTATCGACATCAATACGCATCCCAAATTCGGGTTTGGGACCGGGCCGACATCCGTTTAGTTGGAGCGGATACCCTTCAACTAGTGCCTGGTCGAGATGTTTTAGTAGGAATTCCCTATTCAAACACGGAAGGCACACTTTCATCCGAGATAGTGAAGCGGATGTCTAGGCAGACGTATGTGGTTAGGCGCAATGTGGCCTATCACTCTGAAGTGACGACCTCGACAATCCATGTTTCAGGTATGATTCCTGGACGCTACCCAGTTCAGAGAGATTCTTTAATTCTGATTGTCGCAGCCGTAGACGGCCTAGGCCAGCAAGGAGTTGATTCCTATACGGACGGATCGGATTCTGGTATAGCGGCCGCCGCTCTTCTTGAGGTAATGAATAGGATTTCCGAAACGCAGGACACGTGGTCTCTCTACGGCCCAACCATTATGATAGGTTTCCTATCCGGATCAGAAGGGGATTGTCTGGGCCCAGAAGCAGCCTTTCGTAACGTTCCGTGGCAAAAGTCTCGTCTGCTTCGGATCATTGCCCTTCAAGACAACTCCGGGACCACCTGCGATTGGCATGGAATGGCAGAAAAAGAGGGTATTGCGAGTCGCTTGGAGGTGTTTACTGTGCCTGGCCTACAAATACCATTGGATAACACGATGCCCTTTTATCCGTACATAAGAAGAGATAAATGGCTCAGGCTTGCTGGGCCACTGCGTTTAGCCAACGAAACCGCATGGTTTGCGGACCTCGTATTTAATTCGCTTTCAGACAAATAGAAGCTAAAAAACGATGCCCACCATCGCGGCAATCGATGAATTGTAGATTTCTGGTTTGGCGGTCCGTGCGTTGGAGTAGCCAAGTGTAGTGCGGATGCCAAAGTTCAATGTCTCGGATCCAAATTGGGTATTGACGTCCACACCAAACATGAGCCCAAGATCTTTATCCTCAACGGTAAGGTCTTCTTCTTGCTGAATGATGTCGCTTCCTTTCGCGTTAAACTTAATTTGAGCGTCTGTTTTAAACGCCATGGCGGGTCCTGCATACACCCTTGGGCTAAACCGGCTGGTTCGCATAAACCGGTAGCCGATCAATAAGGGCATTTCAATGTAGGTGATTTCGGATGTGCCTTCGATCGGAATTTGAAAATAGGTACCCTCCAATCCGGACCCTTTCGTCACGTAATAAAGACCTGTTTCAAACTCAAATCCGCTCGGGTATTCGTACCGAAGGGCTGCTCCGCCGCCAAAACGAACAATCGCCGAGTTGTTTTCTAGGTTTCCACCTCTAAAAGTAGAACCAGTCATTCCAAGCTGAATAGCTGCCCGAAATTGGGCAAAAGTAGCCTGTGTAATAGAAAACGAGCCTGCGACAATGATAATTGCGGCAAAGACGGTACGAGGAGCAAATATTCGCTTCATTACAACCTGTTTTTTGTGCTTTTGGTCTAATTTAGAATCAGTTTGAATTGAACAAAAGGTAAAACCTTATCCTAGTTTCAAGGTTTGTACAATGCTATCTCCCGGCCAGGCTTATTAGGTCTAGTTTTCCGGGGCCACAAATTGAGCTTCATGTTCGTGTCGATTCCCTTTTTGGGGTCAACTTACTCAACCGCCGTGCCTGATCCAGTTATTTCAAGCAAGTCCAACCCACTGACCTTTTCCATTGGTCGCCGAGTATTTTTTGTTTGGGCGGCGCTATGGGCAGTGATTTCAACCATTTTCTCCACGATTGGATCTGTAACGCACAACATCCTCTCCAAGGATATTCGAGTGTTCAGGCTGTGGTCGCGAATTTGGGGCCGTTCGATGACATTCGGAATGGCCATTCGAGTGGAAACAGTACTTCGAACACCTCTAAGTGAGTCTGAGGCATTCGTCTTTGCCATAAACCACCAAGTGGCCTTGGATATTCCTGCTGTTGGAATCGGTATTCCTTGCCCATTTGGCTGGGTCGCAAAGGCAGAGTTGGCGAAAGTACCGTTTTTGGGCGCATCTATTCGAAACTCGCCGTCCGTTTTTATAGATCGCTCCCATCCGAAAAAGTCAGTCGAGTCTATGAAGGTGGCGGGGGAACGGATTCGTAAGGGACTTTCGGTAGCCATTTTTCCTGAAGGGTCTCGTTCGCATAGCCACAGCGTTGGAGAGTTTAAACGGGGGGCATTCATGCTTGCCATCGAAGCGGGTGTGCCTGTCGTACCGGTCACCATTTTGAACGCGGTGGAATTGTTCAACGAAAAAACCAAACTGGCACGTCCTGGGACCATGCATATTGTTGTAGGTAAGCCCATTCCGATTGATGGTTGGACGCGCAAAGATATTCCGCGCCTCATGGACGAAGTCCGAGTCGTAATGGAACGCGAGCTTGAACTGTGGAACCACCCCAAGCCGCTTCCGTAGCTAAGCGCCTTCGTATCCCACCTGAATGCTCTATTAAAGCATGAAAAACAAACCTTCTCGTACAACAAAGGCCGCGGCGCCTCAAACGGCACCCGCTTCTAAAGCGTGGCACAATCTGTGGGAAAATCAGGGCCCGCTGAAGCAACATGTTATCGCAGCGCTATTTCTGCTAGTTGTTTCTATCGCGTTTTATGCCCCCATCCATTTTTCAGGGAAACAGATCATTGCCGGCGATACGGTCAATTGGCGGGGAATGGCAGAGTCCATGATCGAGTACGAAGCGGAAACGGGCGAGGTGGCGCTATGGGCTGGAAGGACGTTTGCAGGAATGCCAGGATACATGATATCTCCCGAACTGACCGTCCCGCAAGTAGACATCATCATGAAAGAGTTGCGGCTCTTGTTTTGGCCGACGTCGCACTTGATGTTACTCTTTTTGGGGATGTATTGGCTTGCTTGGTACGTAACCAGAAATTCGATGGCCTCTATTCTGGGGGCGTTAGCATTTGGTCTCACCACCTATCTACCTGTAATCCTGGTGGCGGGCCACAATTCTAAATTTATAGCCCTCGCATGGGCGCCTTGGATGTTTCTGGCCTTTGTTCATGCAATGAAGAAGCGGAATCTTGTGTCTGCCCTTCTATTTGCTGTTGCATTGGCTGCAAACCTCAGAGCGGGCCATGTTCAAATTACCTATTACGTAACGTTTGCTGCGGGGATATGGTGGATCGTTGAAGGAGTTCACGCTGCTAGATCGAAACAGTGGTCTGATTTCATTAAATCGACCGGAGTGTTGGCACTGGGCTCGGTTTTGGGGCTCTTGATGGTTGCAGAGCCCTATTTGGCCCACGCAGAATTGGCTCCCTACACCACAAGGGGAACGGCGGCGGGTGGCGCCATTGGCGGGATGGCCTGGTCCTATGCAATGGCTTGGAGCCAAGGAATTAGCGAACTGCTAACCTTATTTATTTCGGACACGTTTGGCGGAGCGGGTGCTACTTATTGGGGCCCAAAGATTTTCACGGGTGGTCCACACCATTTCGGAGCCATCATTTTAGCGCTTGGCGCATTGGCCGTTTGGAAGGTCAGAGATCGAACAACTCTTTCGTTAGCATTAGGCGCTCTCGTTTTGACGCTTTTCTCTTTGGGAGAAAATCTTGCGGTGGTCAACAAGCCGATGTATGAGTATTTCCCCATGTTCTCTGCCTTTCGGGTACCTGAAACGTGGTTGAGCATCGTGGCCATGCTGGTTGCGCTCTTGGCAGCGAGGGGGCTTGCAAGTGTTTCTGTTCGGCGTGGTGCAGGCCTCTGGTCCGTGCCAACTATGCGTGCCATGGTCGGGGCTCTGGGACTCGCCCTCATTCTGTTTGTATTCGGGTCTTCGCTCCTATCGTTTGAAAAACCGTTGGAAAGAGACCAAATGCTAGCTCAAATCCAGCGTCAGTACCCGACAATCTCCGCTTCAGACCCACAGGTTGTTTCAGTTATAGACCAAGAAATATCCACTCGGAAAGCAACTCGCCTGGATGTTTTCAAAGCAGACGCGGGTCGCGTAACGCTTTTCTTGCTTCTGGCAGTGGGCTTAGTTGTATTGCTCTACCGGGATACCCTTCCTATATGGGCTGTTTCTGCTGGGCTGTGCATCTTAGTTGCCGTCGATCTGGGTGGCGTAGGACGGCGATACGTAAACGAGGCTGCGCTTTCGTCAGAAAAGTCGGTTGCAGAAAAGATGCCACTGTATGGTTTTGACTCGTTCCTCATTGGCCAAAAAGATCAAGCAGGCGGAGACGGTGCTTTTCGCGTTTTATCTCTAGAATTTGGTCGAGACCCCTCGACAAACGCGAGGCCTTCGTTTTACTATGAATCGATGGGTGGGTATTCAGCTGCCAAACTGAGGAACTATCAGGATTTCATTGACCATGTGCTATTTACCGGATCAGGTACCGGCATCAATCAAGCAGCCATGGATATGATGAACATCAAGTTTGTGGTTGCGGGCCAAGAAATACCAGGATTCAAAACCGTCTATCAAGATGAGCCCACCGGCATGTTTGTGCTTGAAAACCCGTCTGTTTTAAGCCGGGCGTACTTGGTGGACCGCGTTGTGACAGCGCCGTCTTCCGAAGAGTTATGGGCGAAGCTAAATGATCCTGCTTTTTTGCCCTCCAGCGAGGCCGTGGTGTTAAATGCGCCTGAAAGTCTGCTTTCACTTTCTACGGCTGCAAGCGACTCTACTTCGACCCGCGAGGTACAGGCAGGGTCCTATTCTGCTCAACACATGGCGTTCAGCGTGAATTCAGACAGGGAGCGTTTGCTGGTTGTCAGCGAAGTGTATTACGAGCCGGGTTGGACGGCTGAAGTGAATGGCGTACCCGCCCCCATAGTATCTGTTGATCAACTCTTAAGGGGCGTCGTCGTGCCAGCTGGTCAAAGTGAGGTCACGTTATCCTTTGCGCCGCCTTCCTTTGCCATGGGGCGTCTGCTTTCTGGCATCGGAACGATGCTAACGTACGGGCTGCTTCTGTTTTTTGGCTTCCTTGAACTCAAAAAAAGACGAAGCTTAGGTCATTCCGCGGCGTAATGTCCTAGGTATTATGATTGGCTCTATTCGGGTATTCGAAACATTTGAAACACGTACTTCTAATTACATACTATTTTCCCCCCTCGGGAGGATCAGGAGTTCAGCGACCGCTGAAGTTTGTGAAGTACCTTTGGGAATTTGGTTGGAAGGTCACCGTTCTCACCGTGTCTCCTGAAAGTGCGTCGTTTCCAGATTTAGATCCTGAGCTAGAACGAGAAATCCCGCCGCAGACCGTCGTGGTAAAAACCAAGTCTTGGGATCCGTACTCGGTGTATGCCAAGTGGACGGGAAAGAAAAAGGAAAATGCAGTTGGGGTTGGCTTTCTGGGCGCAGATCACACCTCAACGAAGGAGAGGTTCGCGCGGTGGATCCGAGCGAATTTATTTCTACCAGATGCACGGGTTGGATGGGTTAGATATGCTCGCCGCGCCGGACTGATCCTGATCCAACAGAATACGTTCGATGCCATCGTTTCTACCGGTCCGCCTCATTCGTGTCATTTAATTGCCTCCTTTTTGTCGAAAAAGGGGTCTATCCCGTGGGTCGCGGACCTGCGAGATGCGTGGCCGGATATGGCGTATGCCGATATGCTCCCGACTTCGACATGGGCTAGAAATCGGGATATTCGAATTAGAAACAAGACGCTCCAAAGCGCGGCGGCATGTGTTGCCGTAACCGAGGCGCTACGCGAAACGATGGCCCGTGAAGTGGGCAGGGACATTTCAGTGATTCGAAACGGCTATGATCCAGCGGATTTCACTTCGCTTCATCCCAAGAAAAACGACGTGTTTACGCTTGTCCATACGGGCAATATGGCCCCCGCAAGAAACCCTGAGCCTGTTTGGACGGCGCTTGAGCGGGGCATGTGGAGCAAGCTCAAATTGCAGTGTGTCGGCAATGTGGATCCAAGTATACTGGAAGATGCTCGGCGCCGCGGCGTGGACGGGCTCGTGGAGCGAATCCCATACGTTCCCCATTCAGAGGCTTTGTCCTACACCCTAGGCGCGTCTCTTTTGTTACTCCCTATTAACCGCGTGAACGATGCGGCGGGCATTGTTACGGGCAAAATTTATGAGTATATCGCCTCGGGTCGTCCAATTTTAGGTCTTGGCGATCCCAGCGGCGAAGCGGCTGCTATTTTAGAAGAAACGGGAGCCGGTCAGTTGTTCGCCTATGAGGACGTGGAAGGCGTACACCATTTTATCAATAAGCATTACGAAGCGTGGCTGTCCGGCTCGCCCCTGCAAGGGGCGAGCCGGGAGCGTGCGGCGGCTTACAGCCGCCGAACGCAAACTGGACAGTTAGCCACGCTCCTTAACTCGATCACACCCTCTTAATCATGGAACTCGTTACAGTGGTCGGCGCTCGACCTCAGTTTATCAAAGCGGCAGTCGTGAGCCATGCATTAATCAAAGCGGGCATTACCGAGCGCATTGTGCACACAGGTCAGCATTATGACCCAGGCATGAGCGACGTGTTTTTTAGCGAGTTAGGAATTCCGGCACCCGCTATCAACCTAGACGTTAGATCGGGGAGTCACGGCGCTCAGACGGGGAAGATGATGGTCGAACTGGAAGCCTATTTGGAGGGTCATAGACCTGATTGGCTCCTAGTCTACGGCGATACAAACAGCACCATAGCCTCTTCGCTAGTAGGCGCAAAAATGGGAATACCCGTTGCCCATGTTGAGGCCGGACTACGTTCATTTAATCAGAAAATGCCGGAAGAAATTAATCGTATTGTAACGGATCGTCTGTCTAAGCTTCTGTTTTGTCCTACCCAAACTGCGGTAGAGCATCTGGGGAAAGAGGGCATGACAAAGGGCGTGCACTTAACGGGAGACGTCATGTTAGATGCCACTCGGTTTTTCGCCCAACGGGCCCGGGATTCTCGGCCGCTTGCTAGCATCCTAGGGCCAGACGTACCCCAGCCTTATTTCTTAGCGACCATTCACCGAGCAGAGAACACAGACCACCCAGAACGCTTGAAATCGATTCTAGCCGCGTTCGCGCAAATTGAAAAGACCATTGTTTGGCCAATTCACCCGAGAACCCGCAACCTGTTGTCTAGCTACGTGTTGCCCGGTAATGTGCGCGTCATTGACCCCGTTCCATACGTGTCCATGCTCACCCTCATTTCGTCTGCATCCAAAGTATTGACCGACTCTGGCGGCTTGCAGAAAGAAGCGGTATGGCTTAACCGGCCTTGTATCACGATGCGAGATGAGACGGAATGGACCGAAACGCTGGAAGGTGGATGGAATCAGATTGTAGGAGCCGACACTCAAAAAATTGTGCAGGCCGTGCTCAATGAGCCGGTTGGAGCAGCCCCTGATTTTGGCGAAGTAGCGGGAGGAACCGCTTCGCAGCACATTTGCCGGCTGCTGCAAGCCGTTCAAAACTAAGAACGACCATGAAACACATTCTCATGGTGTTGGATCACGTCTATCCTCCCGATCTTCGGGTGGAAAATGAGGTCGTAACGCTAAC
>JABMOI010000262.1 GCA_013204185.1 bacterium
CTCACAGGTCCCCAAACTTCCACATCGTACCCATGATTTCTTAGCAATTGTGCTTGGTCAATAACTACATCATTCTCTCCGGAAGGTAGTCCAAGTTTATAAAAACTATGAACTAAGAGTATGCGCACGACAACACCTCATGACTTAACTCCTTTGCGACTTCCTGCTTAGTGATAATACCGAGATCAAGTACTTCGTTGGTACCAATCACGGGGGAGAAATAGTCCGCAGGGATAAGTAGACCACTCATCTCATCCCTTATAGTTTGAGGTAACTCTTGCACAATATCTGATATTGATATCCCGAATCCAGAACACACCTCAACAAGACCTGTCATTCTTGATCGCAGCACCCTGTCAAGGACAACAGGAAGAGTGCGCCAATGTACATAGTCACGGGTTGTATCAACTATTGCTTCGAGCGGATCATTGTTTAGACTTGAGCGAATACGAAGGCATAGTTGATGTAAGCCAGAGTCGGTTTGATGTGGAAGACCATGCAAATTATAGAGGCGCAAAACCACCGCATCTTTATGACTTAGAGCAATTTGTGTGCCTCTGCGTTTAGTTTGACTATACAGTAATGATTGGGGAGGAACTGCGATGGAAGTTGATTCAGCCTTGGGAATTACTTCAACGATTTCAGCCGCAGAGCCAAAGTGTATTAATCGCATTTCACTCTTCTGCAAAACTTTGACTAAAGTTTCAGGAACTCTAACATTCAACAGTTCCATGTTCTTCCTTGATGACGATCGAACGCCTAGACAATTAACCAGTGCTGCATCAGGATGCATCCCAATAGCATGTTGCACCTCTTGTTCAAAACGTAGCAAGTCATTCTCATTTGTGATTCGGGAAACGCAAAGAGGAACATGCCGTGCTGTGCCCACTGAAAGTATTCGGCTTCCCACGTAGCCATTTGAACCCAAAATGAGTGTTTGAGGATTCTTGCTGCTTTTTGCTGATTCAGCTAACATTTGCCGGCTGTTGTTGCTGAAGCGTGGAAAAATCTTCCGGACGTCCTAAGTCTTTCCATTCACATTCACTAAGAAAGCAAAAAACGGAACGCTCTTCGGTCTGCAATGTGCGCAGGAGATCTGGCATGTCCATGCGTGTTCCAGGGTGGATAACGTTTAAGGAACTTCCTCGCAAGCCGTAAATACCGGTACTGACTATCATCTCTATGGCTGGTTTTTCGTTGTAATCGGTCAATTGCCCGGTCTCATCGCATTGAACAACGCCATAGTCCGTATTAATCGTTCGTGGAACGCAAGTAATCACTGCCTCTACAGATCCTCGTATTTGATCTAGTACTTCACGATAGTCAAGATCCGTGAAAGTGTCACCATTTACCACCAGAATTTTATCTTCTTCATCCACATTATGCAGGAGTGACAAGGGCCCGGCTGTTCCTAACGGTTGCCCCTCACGGGTATAGGTCACCTGCAGCCCAAACTGTTGTCCATCACCAACGATGGCTTCTATGAGGTGTCCTAAGTGTCCAAGCGTGACGGTCACATCCTTGATGCCAGCCGAAGCGATGCCCGTCAAAACATGTTCAATGATGGACTGGTCTCCAAAAAGGGGCATTAGCGGTTTTGGCAAAATGGCGGTGTAGGGGGCAAGCCTGCTTCCTTTACCCCCAGCTAGAATTACAGCACGTTCCGCCACTTAGGCTCTCCTAGACGACATAGATGGGTTTTAATGAATATTAATTCCAGTTTAGACCTAGAGAAGTTGGCTTTGGCGTGCATTCGCCGACCAGAACACGAGTATTTTTCTCTCGACAGTGATCGCCAGCACTCATTTGACGCTCTATGTCGCGATTCAGTCGTTCTCGTAACAGGAGCCGCGGGCTTCATTGCCCAATCCACACTGCCTCATGTCCTCTCAGCTAAACCAAGAAAGTTGTATCTTGTTGATTCATCGGAAAATGGTTTGGCGTCACTGGCGCGGAAACTCGCTACTTCGCATGGCCCCGAGCACCCAACTGAGATACGCATGATTCTAGCCGACATCACATCTCCCCTCTTAGATCGGGCCATTGATTCCATGGCGCATGTTGATCTTGTGCTGCATTTTGCTGCTGTTAAGCATGTTCGTAGCGAACGCGATCCAGCATCGGCTTTGAGGATCATGGATGTCAATATTTTGGGTACAAAGCGGCTTCTCGAGCTCTTGGCCCGGAAGGAATCCCCTCCCCAAGTATTTGCCGTGAGCACAGATAAGGCGGCAAACCCCACAAGTATTATGGGGGCGAGCAAATTGATTATGGAAAGCTTGCTCTGGTCATATCCAGGAATTAGTACAAGCGCCCGCTTTGCAAATGTGCTATTTTCGTCAGGCTCCATAACAGAATCCTGGCTCGATCGGATAGGTAGAGAGGAACCTCTTAGTGCCCCTCTAAACACATACCGCTACTTTGTCTCACCAAGACAAGCTGGACTGATTTGCACCAATGGATTAGTAGCCCCAAGCAACTCAATAGTTATACCGAGTAGTGACATTCTTAGCCCTATGAGCCTCGTGGCACTGGCCCACAATTTTTTGGAATTTTTTGGAAAATCTGCCAAGGATATTTTACTGGAAGAGTGGCAAGCCAACGGTGGGACAAACTCCTTGGGACACTATTCGCGAGATGAATATCCCTTGGTCTGCACGCCACTAGACACGGCAGGCGAAAAAGAGGTTGAGGAATTTTCGCAACCAAATGAGCAAGTGGTTTCGTTCACACCTGAACTTTCACGCATTATTGCTGATCCTACATTACAAATTAATGGCTTCTTAAACAGAATTGAATTGTGGATCTCAGATCCTGCACTCAACGTGACGGTCGGGAAGATTCGCTCTGAAATCGCCACTATAGTGGATGGTTTCTACCGTGAAGAGAATAGCGAGACCCTTGACTCGCGAATCTAGTGCGAAGGTTTGGAAAGAAGGAACCTTCCAATGAGTTCAAAGTCGAGACACGTTGAAGTTCGTTATGGAAAAGTGCATATTTTGTTCCTACTAGTGTCACCATTTAATTGATAGGACCACTAGGCTGATAGCAATTTGAATTGGAGAAGGTATCCAATCGCCTGTATTTTTTTTAAGTAAGTCGGGGAGCTGCGTCGCATGAATAGGCAATCAATACTTAAAGTGATGGGCCTGCTACTCATCTATGTCGCAATTACATACTCCTTTGTTACGAATGGTTTTGGAGTAGCTCCTTGGAATGAATGGGCCGTGTGGGAACAAGGTTCCGAGGTCATGGTCATGAAGCGTATCGAGGTAGACCTAGTGAATCGAGAGACCAGCGCCCTGGGACTGGCGAGCTACGAAGGGGATGAGCTTACTGTTCTTGAAAGATTAGCTCCTGAAAACATATCGGATCTTCGAGATTCAGCACCGCAAACTTTCACTCCATACGAGAGTGAAATTGGCGGACAGGCGCACTTCTGGTCAGTAATCTGGCGCGATCTTGGTTGTTCTTCCATAAGTTGCCTACACGCATTCAATTCAGCGTTGTCAGCGGGAGCTGTGCTTGCCATGTATCTGGCGTTTTCCCTGATCGGGGCACGTGCGCTCGGTGTAGCTTGGTTAATCTCGTGTTCCCTCTCTCCATGGATTGCTTTTGGTGCAAGAAATTTATTTTGGTCACCATGGCTATACTTTCTTCCAGCAATAGCTTCAGTCGGCCTTGTGCTTGCACGTTCTCGAAGATCGAGGCTAATTGCAGGATTAATTTTGTTTATAGTGTTTGTCTTAAAATATCTAATGACTGGATATCACGAGATTTCAGCGTTTGTAATGCTTGCGGCTGCAATGCCGATTATTTCGATCCTATTCAGACGTGGTACAAAATTCAATATTAAGCTTCAACTCTGGAACTCGCTTATTGTGATCGTGAGTTCATTGGCCGCCTTCATGGTTGTCGTTTCAGTTCACGCCAAAATCCTGACGGGAGATATTCCATCAGGATTAGTAAAGATATGGACGAATACTGTGCTGAGGAGATCCTATGGACAGCCTGAGGACTTCGACGCTGTTTATTCGGAATCCCTCACTGCAAATCCTATACATGTGTTGTGGAGATACATGTGGCCAGACTGGTGGACTGATTTGCTTAGTTTCTCGTTCAATAGGAACGGAAACATCTTTTCAGTAAGTCTTGGATCTGCTTCCTTCATGGTCCTAACCGTTGCTTGCGTAGCGTTCGTCACAATACGAATTTCTCGTGGAGACCAAAAATGGATTCGAGACGCAGGACTAATGGTCATGGGATTTGCCATAGCTGCAGTCTGGCTCATGGGTGCGAAGGCATACGCAAATAACCACATTTTTATCCTATTCTTTCTATGGTACTGGCTATACGTACCAGTACTCATCTTTGTTTTCGCATCATTTGTAATGGATTACAAGAAACGACTGGCGAGCGTATTTGAAAGCTGGCAGAGAAAGAATTTGCACGCAAACCTTTCTGACCATTCGGGTGTGATGGCTCCATCCGCATTTGTACCGCCAACGGCCACTGAGCTACCTAATCTAAAGGAGTGTTGAGTTCTTGCATCCGTATAAGGTTATAATCAAATTGGCAGGGGCAAAGAGTGTTTGATGCCCTATCATTAATTGCATCAAACACTTGTGTGGTCATGCCCGCATTTAATGCTGAGAAGACGCTCGAAGCAACGTATAACGATTTGCCTGAACTGCTTCGGAAACGAGTAATTCTTGTCGATGATGGCTCGAGTGATCAGACTGTAGAAATTGCCAGAGGGCTCGGCCTGCAAGTGATAGTTCATAGTTCCAATATGGGGTACGGAGCCAACCAAAAAACCTGCTACAAGGCTGCGCTCAATGATGGCGCCAAGTATGTGGTTATGGTGCACCCAGACTATCAATACGATGCGAGAATGGCATTGGTGATGGTAGAGATAATTGCACTAGGTAATTGTGATGTTGTGTTGGGTAATCGAATTCGGACTCGCCAAGAAGCACTCAAGGGTGGAATGCCTCTGTGGAAGTATTTGGCCAATAGAGTTTCAACTTTTGCTGAGAATCTGATCTTGGGCCAGTCTATTGGAGATTTTCATTCAGGTATGCGAGCTTACTCGAGGGAAGTCTTAGAAATCTTGCCTATTGACGAAAACTCTGATGACTTTGCTTTCGATCAAGAATTTCTAGTGCAAGCAGTCGCCGCTGACTTCCGAATAGGAGACGTTCCTGTGCCAGTGCGATACATGTCTGAGGCTTCGTCAATTGATGTTAGAAGAAGTCTCATCTATGCATGGGGTGGGTTGGGTGCAGTGTTTGCATATCTCTTTCACAAGATTTCCCTTCGAAAGGATTCTCGTTTTCAGATGCGGACAGGACAAAGTGATGTCTAGGTACCCAGTCAAGTGGAGTGAATTTTCGAGTCACTCCATTATTTTGGACCTCTTGGGAAAAGGATTCTCCAAGAATTTGCTTGATGTAGGTACCGCAGATGGGCAAATGGCCTCTAGTTTCATGAAGTTAGGGTGGGACGTTACGGGAATTGAACCAACGAGAGAAGATTTTCTGCGTGCGAAGAATCGTGGCGTTTCTGTGCTGAATATGGGTTTGGAAGAGGCAATTCCGCTTTTAAAAATAAAGTTTGACGCAATCGTTCTGGCAGATGTCTTAGAGCATGTTAGTGATCCTTGGACTCAGCTGACTAGACTGCAAAATCTGTGTCACCCAGATTCCAGGATAATTATTTCGATCCCAAATATTGCCCATATATATCCGAGACTCAAATTAGTGCTTGGTAAATTTGAATACGAGGACCGTGGAATCATGGACAGAACCCATCTTCGATTTTTTACGAAGGAATCGCTACTTCAATTGATTGATAGTGCAGGTCTTGAATGTCAGACTATGCGGTTCGCACCCACACCATTTGAGTTAGTTTATCCATCAATTTCGACGAAGCGTTGGGGTCAGAGATTCTTCGCGACGAATTCCAAACTTTCCAGACTTCTCCCTGGGCTTTTTGCATACCAATTTGTAGTAATCTGCCGAATTAAGAACTCTTAGGAGTTGGGGAATCGATCCCATCTCCAGAGTCTTTCACGAAGTATTGGAACGCCTGAGTGGCTTCAGCTAGGTCCGCCTGAACTTGTGGCTTAAAGACTGCCATCCTTGCATTCATTGCCACCAACTCTGCGAAATTGGTTATGGGGTGGTACTCCGGTCTCGATTCAAAATCGTGAACTAGAAGTGTCCAGTCAGTATCTGATTGTTTAGTTATTACAGCAAGGGCGCACGCGACTCGAAAACGACCATCTACCAAAATGAGGTCCGATCTGAAATCTGGGCCCAATTCGATCCATGAGGCCAACGGGTAATTGGCCCATGTACTCCGGCGACGCCATAAACGAGATTTAGACAGGGGGGTCCCCCAAGGACCGATGTCTGCGTGGAGAAAGATGGGGCTTTTCTTGGCCTTCACGCCAAGTTGAATGCGCCTCTGAATAGACGCCATGAAATCAGGATCGGATTCGACAGAAACAATTTGATTTACGTTGCTTTCACTCGCGATCAGGGTTGATGCACCCGATCCGTACTCCAGCGTGTTCAAATTAACAACTTTCTTCACTCGTCCATGCCAAAATGCCCTCAGAAAAATTCTCTACAGTCGCCGCAAATTGAACTTCCAGCGATGCCATTTTTGCCATGGCCTTCATAATCTCAATTCTCTCGGAATCTACGAGAAGATCAGCGACGGAGTTCGCATACGAAACCGGATCATGGTCAGTAACGATGCAAGTTCTATTGGCTTCCAAATATTCGAATTCAGGTGCATGACTCGGGTGGTTCGTGGTGACCAAGGGGGTGGCAGACGCTAACGAGTCCACAGCCACAAGGCCAACCCATTCCGGAATGAGTAATAAGGAAGCACTTCTCAGGGCTAGCGCCTTTTCTGAATCCTTGACTCGCCCTAAATACCGTACTGGACCTCCACGCCGTTGCAGCTGCGTCACCATATATGACTCCTCACCAGCGCCACCCACTAACAAAATGAAACCTGGTAGCTGTTCAGCAATGCGGGAAGCGGAATCAAGTAAAAACTCTATCCCCTTTCGCGCATCCACACCGCCGAGAAAGAGTGCTGTTTTCCCTCGAGTAAGCCCGTGTACCTTCTCCCATTCCAAGAGAGTCGCTTCATCGATTCTGCCAAGTTCACGTTGAAGACCTAGTGTATCCAATGAGTTATGCACAACGGTTACCCGATTTGGTTTGAATCCACGTGATATCACAAATTCGGCTCCGCTCTGGGTGTAGGAAAAAAACCAATCAGCCATGTTTGTCATCACTGATTTCGCCCTCGAGAACCCACCGGTCATAGGCTCACCTGGCGCACACCCAGGGCCCCAGAGCGCTACGGGGATCCCCTTCTGGAGTGTGCTTTTCAAGAGTAGGGACCAATTTTCCATGTTCTTAACTGCCTGCTCAGCGATGATAAAATCTGGTTTGAATGTCGAAATTATTCGGTTAACACTTTTTAATGTCATCGATTTCCCCAGATAGTTAAGTCTCTTGGTCGCCACACGGGTTCCAATCTCAGGCATTTCCATTTTGTCCTCTCGTGTTACGTCAGGACCAATTGGATCCGAGTACGCAACATGCAGGATGATGCCGTTTCTGCGAAGACTCTCATGCAGTTGTTCGAATAATGGTAATCTGTACCCAGGGATATATTGTTGAATTATTAAGACTCTAATCATCGGTTTCATTTGAGAAATCTCAAATCTACTGGACTTTGTGGGAACGAAAGTTAGATTGCATGGTACGGAAATTTCTTTTCACAGAATACCATCGCCTTAATTGTTCTTCGAGAATAATACCTGATTCTTAAGCACATGGCTCACAAAATTACTCATTAGGGCCGAGTTCGAACAGGGTAATTGAACTTCCTGAGCAGACTTCGGTAACAGTTCTCCCTTCGGGAACTTCTGCACTCCCAATAGTCAAATAGTGGGTCGTTTCGGGTCGGGAAAAACCTGAAAAACTTCCGTCCTCCAAATTCACTTCTCCATTCCAGTTAGGATCATCAACAATCAATGAGTCCTTGACTCGAATCGGTCCTTCCGGTGACGATGTTACGTACAGCAATTGTCCATTCATTATTGTCGACGTACCTGCAAGCGGAGCAAGACAGTCTTTGGATTCCATCATTACTGAATTGATTTCGAAACCCAAACTCAGTGTAATTCTCGTCAGCCAAATTGCCACGAAGGCAGGCATCAGCAATGCAATCAATGCCTGGCTCCTATTCATCTCCTTCACATCAACCAATACGGAGGCCAGAAATATTGAGAACAGGTATGAAATTGGGCCCATGTAATAGGCGGTAACTCCCCAAGGAATCATTTGAAGTGTGTAGCCGGCCCAAGCAATCAGAAACAAGAGCCAACCCGGATTCCGCCTAACTGATCCATTCGTGGTAATCAGCCACCAAATAACACTAACCAGTAAGAGGGCGTTCATTGGCTCAACCAGGCGCGAGAAGTTCTCCCACAGCGCAGGATCAAGAGGATTCAAATTGTACGTACTAGAATATCCTCCACTTCGCGACCAGATGGCACTGATAGCCAGAATCACCACACCCAATCCACCACTGATACTGGCCTCGACGCGTTTTTGCTTGTTTCTCCATAGATAAACGGCGTTGCCCACCAAGAGCCACGCAAACGGTGCTTTAAAGAGTGCGGCGACAACCCACAGAGTCAGGCGAGGTGAAGTTCGGTAGGCCATTAGACCTAGACCCACGAATGCTGCTCCCCCCAATTCTTGAATCGAAAGTAGGAACAGTCCTTGGTACAGCGTGCTTGCACCCGCGATCACGAGAAAGAGTGTTAGCCAAAGACGAGCGCTACTCGCTCCGGAACGGCGGAAGTACATTACCGGGCCCAAAACCGCTGCGATAACCATGAGCAGGCGGACAAGGTGGGCTAGGGAGACAGGCAATTGATAGACCAAGGGTGGGTAGAGCCAAGCGGCAGGGCGGAATACTCCCCCTTCCTGGTCTCCCTGGTAAAGCTGTATGAACCGCTGAAAAGTTCCACCAAGGCGTCCTGACTCAGCGATTTCCCGATTCATCGCAATGACCTGGCCTGGATCATCGACGGGTGACCACGCCCAGGGGATGAAGAGCCAAACTAATACTAGTAGGGAGATAACGATAATGACAGTGGGGAAAAAGACTCTCGAAGGCCAAGCGACCTGCGCATTGAGTCGTGGAGTTTCAGCGGTGCCTAGAGACATTAAATGTTCTCCCCTTAATCCTTTTACAAGAGCGTCTTAGATCGTATCAACAACCAGAGGTGAAATCACTTACAGTTTCAATTCATTCCAAAGATGTCACATCTGAGCCGAGGCAAATTGAGTTCCGTGAGGGTATTTCCATCTGGGGGCCATGCTGGTGTCAAGGTAACAACGCTCCAAGCCGATTGGACATTCTGACACTCCACCATTGCCCGCGATAGCTCGAACGACCATGAAGGAGCGGGAGATGATCTTAGCTGGCTGGCAGGAAATGAGGGTGCCCATAAAATCCCAAGGAGTGCTATACCAAAAATGAGTTGCCAAGCCTTCAGTTTACTTATCCACTGATCAATCAGCACGAGAAGGGCGATCGTTAAGCGAGCAACTGGGGCTACAAAGTACCTGAAACTGAAGGTCCCACTCAAACTAGAGATGAGTGGGACCATGAGTGCAACAAGCACTAATTGTGAAGCTACCGACCAGCGCTTGTGGTTTCTGCCAAGTATGACTCCTAACAACGCAACTAGACCAAGACTTAAAATAGTCAACCATGCCAAATATGGAGAGGGTCTCAATGTTGTAAAGGAAGTGAGAGAAACGTCTCCGATAGTGAGACCTGGCAATAGAGTCAAAATGCTTGCGAGGAATCCTCTAACAAAATTACTAAGAGCGTTTAAAGATAGATCCATTTCTCGGCGTTCCTCAGCAGAAAATATGACAACAATTTGAACTACTAGACCGATGAGCAGTGCGACCATCCAAGTAAAAGCTTCACGGGATCCAACGCGACGCCAAAACCAATTGAGAATGATGAAAGGGGCTAACACAACCGTCACTGGCATTGTCAGCGAGGAAACAATTAGTAACAGAGGTACCACCATAAAAGAAGGCTTCGCTCTCGGCGCAGCGATTGTCAATACCGCGCTTGCTACCAACAAAGGCTGGTAGAGACTTCCTACTACTGCGAGTACCTCAATTCCTGTTATGGGTAACAGCACAAAAATCAATGCAGACGCGATCGAACCGCGAGTTGACATCCCAAAAGAAATGAGTCCCAAATAGATCAATACCGAAAGTACGCCCGTCACCACCGCGGCAGTAACTGCCGCACCTATTGGCCACACTTCGAGTGGAAACTGGGCAAGCAGGATTGCACTGACTCGAGGTAGGAATAAAAAGTAGCCCGCAAAGGGCTCTGCGGTGCATGAAAGCGCGTCACTGGATCGAACACACAAGGGAAAGAGGCCATCTTCGGCCCAGAGGACTTGAAATAGCGCTGCCGAATTCCCCAGTTCTAAACGAACTAACGAAATGATCGCGGATAGAATACCGATAATAAATGGGATCAACGACGCACGTGCTTTCACTGATCCCCCTCTTAGTCTTGCGCACTCAGCCAGAGCGAATTCTTCGAGATTCTAGTCCGTCCCGTCACAAAAACTTGAAAATCTCTCTAGGTCAATCTATTTC
>JABMOI010000263.1 GCA_013204185.1 bacterium
CACGTGGGATGATGTGACCTTTGACCATTTAGAGCAATCTGGTGGATTCGATTTGATTGGAAGTCACAATGTGCTTGCATGCGAGTCCTGTCATAACCTGCCAGGATTAGAACTTTTGTTTGCGCCACCGCCAACGAACAACGACGATTGCGCCTCGTGCCACACTTCAGACTACGAATCCGCTCATGCTGGCAGCGGCTTCCCAGAGACGTGTGCCACGTGTCACGGACAAACGACGTGGGTAGGAGCTACGTTTGATCACGTTGTGCAGGCAAACGGATTTGATCTCATTGGAAGTCACAATGTGCTCGCCTGCGAGTCCTGCCATAACCTTCCAGGATTAGACCTCTTGTTTGCGC
This sequence comes from bacterium, assembly GCA_013204185.1. Taxonomy (GTDB): domain Bacteria; phylum Bacteroidota; class Rhodothermia; order Rhodothermales; family UBA10348; genus UBA10348. The sequence goes on from JABMOI010000263.1 coordinate 360, forward strand.
CAGCGCCGTCAAATAATGACGACTGTGCTTCATGCCACTCGGCCGACTATGAAACCGCACACGCTGGTAGTGGCTTCCCCGTTACTTGCGTGGATTGCCACGGACAGACCACCTGGGAAGACGCAACGTTTGACCACTTACAACAATCTGGTGGATTCGATTTGATTGGAAGTCACAATGTGCTTGCATGCGAGTCCTGTCATAACCTTCCTGGATTGGAGCTATTATTCGCTCCACCGCCGTCCAACAACGACGATTGCGCCTCCTGTCATACTTCGGACTACGAAACCGCTCACGCTGGTAGCGGCTTCCCTGTAACCTGCGTTGATTGCCACAGCCAAACAACGTGGGCTGGCGCGACCTTTGACCACGTTGCACAGTCCGGCGGTTTCGACCTCATAGGAAGCCACAATGTCTTAGCGTGCGCGTCTTGTCACAACCTCCCGGGGTTAGACCTACTGTTTGCCCCGCCACCCGCAAATAACAACGATTGCGCTTCATGCCACACGGCCGACTACGAAACCGCTCACGCTGGTAGCGGCTTCCCCGTAACCTGCGCAGAGTGCCACGGACAGACTACATGGGCTGGTGCAACGTTTGATCATGTGGTGCGGTCAGATGGATTTGACCTGATTGGCAGTCATAGTTTATTGGCTTGTGAGTCATGCCATAACCTTCCGGGCTTAGACCTGCTATTTGCCCCGCCACCGGCAAACAATAACGACTGCGTTACCTGCCATTCGTCGGACTATCAAACAGCACACGCTGGAAGCGGCTTCCCCGTAGCGTGCGTGGATTGCCATAGTCAATCGACGTGGTCTGGCGCGACCTTTGACCATGTTGTGCAGTCCAGAGGATTCGACCTCATAGGAAGCCACAATACCTTGGCGTGCGCGTCTTGTCACAATTTGCCAGGCTTAGACCTACTATTCGCCCCGCCGCCCGCCAACAACAACGACTGCGTGACCTGCCATACATCAGACTATCAAACAGCGCACGCAGGCAGCGGCTTCCCCACTACGTGCATAGACTGCCACAGTCAAACGACATGGGCTGGTGCGACGTTTGACCATGATGCTCAGTTCTTCCCCATTTACTCGGGAAAACACAGAAATGAATGGACTCAATGCGCCGACTGCCACAGGCAAGCTCCGGCCTCCTTCGCAACCTTTAGTTGCATAGACTGCCACGAACACCAAAAAAGCGAAATGGATAGCGAACATCGTGGCATAAACGGATATGTTTACGAAAGCGTCTTTTGCTTGTCATGCCATCCGCAGGGCCGCGAGTAGCCGTTCGCATTTATCGAAACAGATCGACTTCTCCATTTAGCTGAAGCGCGACAACCGTCATGATGGGGTCTGATTCGCTTTCGGGTACGTCGATGTAAAGAATTCCAGGGACGTCGCTCCAATACTGTTTTCCCAGTATTTGGCTATCCAGCTTCGTTCCGTTCCCCACAATACGTATCCGATCTACCTTGTTTTTAAGTCCTTTCACCACAATCTGGCCTTTTGAGCCATTGGGTAGAAAAAGGTACAATATTCGATTATCCGCAGATACCGTGGTCGGACCATAAAAATGACCAAAAGGAATGCCACGCTTCGTACCGTAAATAGCTTCCGCATGCTTCGATGTCCACCGGCCTAGCTCTTTGAGAATCGCTACCTGCTCATCCGGAATCGTCCCGTCGGCTTTCGGGCCAATATCTAGCAACAGATTCCCCCCTCCATTGAGAACATCTGCGAAGGTGTGAATAACCTGATAGGGCGTTTTGTAATTCAAATCATGATCTTGGTATCCCCAAGAATCGTTCATGGTCATGCACAGCTCCCAAGGGCCGTCCGAAGGATTTAGAGGGAGGCCTTGTTCTGGCGTAGCATAGTCTCCAAAACCGTTTAGTCGCGAATTAAGAATCGTTTCTGGCTGCCAAGTCAGGAGGCTGTCACGGATTCCTTCGGCGTTCCACTCCTCAGCTGAGTGCTCCCAGTCCCCATCAAACCACCATAAATCAGGTTTGAATTGAGAGCTCAGCTCACGGAGCTGCCCCATATGAAAGGTCTTGAAGCGAGCCCACCGTTCGGGATCGTCTTTGTAGCGGTACTCGTTACTTCGAAAGACGTCATAATCCGGGTGCGACCAGTCAAGATGCGAGAAATAGAGCCCGGCTTTTAGTCCTTTGTTTCGAAGCGCTTTAACAAACGGGGCTACGAGGTCGCGCTTGGCAGGGGTCGCATCAACAACATTTAAATCTGAAAGCTTGGTGTCCCAAAGCGCCACGCCATCATGATGTTTGGTAGTCAACACGGCGTACTGCGCACCACTCTCTTTGATGAGCACAGCCCATGCCTCCGGATCGTAATTGGACGCCGTGAATCCATCCAATTGATCCATGTAGTCTTCGTACGAAAGGTACTTATTGAAAAAAGACCAGGACTCGTCAATTCCATCGACAGCATAAATACCCCAATGGATGAATATGCCTAGGCGAGCATCTGTGAACCAAGCCATCTTAGGATCTGGTTCGTCCCCGGCGATCACTGGATCGGTCGCGGTTTGAGCACTCGCAAAGGGAGAAAGTAGGACCCAAATGCTGGAAATGAGTACGAAAAAGCAATAAAATTGGAAGCGTTTCATTCCTTATAGCGTTGGTGTTCCCGTTTGCTTGATCCGATTGGTAGCCGCCACTAGTTCCTTAGTGATGCCTTGTTCGTGCGAGGAATGCCCGGCATTGGAGACAATGATCAGCGAAGACTCGGGCCACAGTTCATGAAGGTCCACAGCGCTTGCTACTGGGCATACAATGTCCCACCGGCCATGCACAATGAAAGTTGGAATGGGGCGAATCACGTCAACCCGCTTCAACAGAAGATCGTCGGGTTCGAGTCGAACGTTGCGGAAGTAGTGGGCCTCGAGCCGCGCTAAACAATACGCTTTGTTGTCGTCGTGGAATGCCGTTTCAAAGTCCAGATTGGGCTCCATGGTACAGGACGAACCCTCGTACACGCTCCAAACCTTTGCAGCGGCCAAAGCTTCTTCTCTGTCTTCGCTGTTGAATTTTTTCCAGTACCCCTCGAGCAAGTCGTCGCGGTCTTCTTCCGGAAGGTGCTCGGCAAATACTTTCCAGCGCTCTGGTTGAATGAGGCGCATGCCGTATAGCCACCACTCAATTTCCTCATCACGCAGTAGCCAAATGCCGCGAATGGTCAATGTGCGGCAGGATGCGGGCTTTTCTTGTGCGTAATAGAGCGATAAAGTGCTCCCCCAAGACCCTCCGAACACGTGCCACGTTTTGACGCCTCGATGTTCTCGGAGCGTTTCAATATCGCGAACGAGGTCATCAATTGAATTATTTCGAAGCTCTCCCAAGGGCCGCGACCTGCCTGCTCCTCGCTGATCAAACAGGATGATGCGGAAAAAGGAAGGATCGAAAAAACGACGATCTTGGGTCGAGCAACCAGCTCCCGGGCCTCCATGAAGAAAGATGACTGGCTCCCCATCTGGGTTTCCGCATTCTTCCCAGTACAACGTATGGATGTCGTCTACGGCAAGTGTGCCCGTTTCGTACGGCTCGATTTCGGGGAAGAAGTAAGGGTTTGCCATGGGTATTAGTTTTTCGTTCTCGCTTGGTGTGCGGCCTATCTCCGTATGAATACCGATTCTGCGTTGAATCCGAATTGCACCAACAATGTACTAATGGAGGAAGGTAACAAATCTAAGTTGTTGCGCCTCCCACTTTCTCCCATCGGTTAGACACGTTGCCCGCTTACATACATCACATTTGCACTGCCAATCCAGAGTACCGGTATGACCAATCTCTGGTTGGCGAAATGATGGCAAAACAGTTGGAGCCAGGCAGCAAGGGCGCGCGATTGGCCCAGAAAATTTATCGAAGCTCAGGCATTGATACTCGCTATAGCGCAATCCATGATCTTGGCCCTGGCCCCGGAGAGAGACTGTTCTTTGACGATGAGGGCCGCTTTCTATCTCCCTCAACAAAGGTTCGAAACGACCTTTATACGGAACAGGCCCGCCCACTTTTCTCAACCACAGCTAAAGAGCTTCTTGACGGCTGTCAGGCATTCGGACCCGAGGACGTAACTCACGTAATTACCGTTTCATGCACCGGCTTTTTTGCGCCAGGACCAGATTTTTATGTTGTGAAGGACCTCGGATTGAGGCCCGAAACACAGCGTTTTCACATTGGCTTTATGGGGTGCTATGCCGCCTTTCCAGCGCTCAAAATGGCTGAAGCCTTTTGCGCGGCAGACCCGGATGCCGTCGTTCTGGTTGTTTGTCTCGAGTTATGCAGTCTGCACCTGCAGCCTTCAGAAGATATTGACGATATCATTGCAACCTCTGTGTTTGCTGACGGCGTGGGGGCCGCATTGGTGAGCGCTCAAAATCCAGCAAGCGATCGGCCTTCCCTTCAAATCGAAACCTTTGCTTCAACCATTGCCCCGGATAGCGAATCGGACATGGCGTGGACCATCGGAGACCACGGGTTCGATATGGTGTTGTCTACCTATGTGCCGCGCATTCTAGAAGCAAACGTGAGCGCAATTGTAGATGATCTACTTTCACAAAAGGGACTTTCTCGTGAAGCGGTTCATCATTGGGCCATTCACCCGGGTGGCCGAGCTATTCTGGATAAGGTGGAGGAGGGGTTATCGCTTGAGAAAGACGCCCTAAACCCCTCTAGAGCCGTCTTGAGTCAATATGGCAACATGAGCAGCGCCACGATCTTGTTTGTTTTGAAGGAGATGTTGATATCGGCCGTGGTTTGTCCGAACGAGCGCATCTATGCCATGGCTTTTGGTCCGGGATTGACGGTAGAAAGCGCCTTGTTTAAGCGGGTTTAAATGCCAACGCTATTTCTACCAAATCGCCGAACTGATCTATCTGAATACATGGACGATCCACATTGTGATCTCACCATGTTGAATGAAACCTATAGGCAATTCGAAACGGTTAACGGGCTTATTTCGGGTTGGAAGAGGGTCTACAAACGCTACATTCGCCCTGTTTTGTACGATGGGGCTACTATTTTGGATGTTGGGTGCGGGGGTGGCGATCTGCTCGTCCGGTTGGCCAAATGGGCCGAAGCAGATGGGTTCCACATCCAGATTGTCGGCATTGAGCCTGACCAAAGGGCCATCGACTACCTGGAATCCATCGAGTTACCCAAAAACGTGACCGTGCAAAGGAAAATGACCTCTGACTTGGTCGCAGAGGGACTCGTATTTGACGTGGTGCTTTCCAACCATGTACTGCATCACCTCACAAAAAGTGAGCTCACCGCTTTTCTGGACGACACCAGAAAACTGGCCAAAAGCCTGACGCTGCACAATGATATTCGCCGGGACGATTTGGCCTATGTAGGCTTCATCCCAGGTAAGCTTTTCTTCCGGAACTCGTTTATCATTCCAGATGGTCTGCGTTCCATTCGCAGATCGTATCGCGCCGACGAATTAAGGCAAGCGGTGCCTGAGAACTGGTCCGTGAAGCGCATGCCCCTTTTTAGAATTTTGCTCTACTGGCGGCCATGAAAAATGTGGACGTAGTCATTGTTGGAGGCGGGCCCACGGGGCTTTTTTTGGCGTCTCTTCTTCTGCAGTCTGGAATCAAATGCAGCGTGCTAGAGCAGCGTCCCAAACCCACAACTCATTCACGATCCATCGGAGTCCACCCTCCTTCTCTTGAGCGTCTTGCCTCCATTGGCGTGGCAGAACACATCCTAAAAGCTGGAGTGATTATTCGAAACGGATTGGCATTTATAGACGGCCGTCCAGTAGGCGCGCTAACGTTTGACCGCTGCCCCGGACCCTACCCTTTCGTTGTGAGCCTTCCTCAGTTCCAAACCGAAGCTATTTTGGAAAACAGACTCGATGAGTTGGACCCCCATGCACTTTGGCGTGACACTCGAGTGACCCATATTGAGGGTGATGAAAACGGGGTCGCTGTTCGGGCCCTCCAAGGCGATCAGGAAGTTGAGATCCGCGCTAAATTTGTGGTTGGATGTGACGGACGAAACAGCACGGTGCGCGAGCTTTCGGGCCTCTCATTCCCCGGTAAGGATTACGACGACACGTACATGATGGGGGACTTCCAGGACTCGACTGACTTCGGGCCAGATGCAGCCATTTTCCTCGGAAAAGCAGGTGTTGTGGAGTGCTTTCCGTTGCCCGCCGGCCTGCGGCGTTGGGTCGCCAAAACGGATGGGCTCATTTCCGATCCGCACCCTGATCAACTGGTGTCGATCATTGGCCAGAGGACGAGGCTAGTCGTAGATTCGCAAACCAACTCAATGATCAGTTCATTCCGGGTTTCCAAATTCCAAGCCTCCCGTATGTGCATGGGCCGCATCCTGTTAGCGGGAGATGCTGCGCACGTGATTAGTCCCATTGGGGGCCAAGGCATGAATCTTGGATGGTTAGATGCCTATGCATTGTTCGAGGTGTTTTCGAAAAACGGCCGAAATGCGAGTCCCTCGGCCTTTAAGCCATATTCAGCCTCCCGAGGGCGCGCCTATCGGCGCGCCCGGCATCATTCCGAATTAAACATGTGGCTTGGGCGAGGCTCTTCATTTAACCCCCTGAAGACCGGCCTCGTTCATCTGATGCTCTCTCCGCTCGTTCAGCCCTTTTTCGCCAAGCAATTCACCATGCGTGGCCTCGAATAAACAGCATTCGGCGCCGCCCTATGAACAAGATTAACCTGAGCTTGACGACAGGGGGCCCTCAACATGTTTAAAAAAGGTCTACTTTATATGGGAATTGGTCTTTAACTCTGATTTTTCGATTCGCCAAATAGAAGCTAGGAACGTGAGAATACTGGTAACAGGAGCTGCAGGTTTTATTGGGATGCATTTCGCCAAGCGCGCTTTGCAAGAAGGGCATCAAGTGCTCGCCGTGGACGATTTGAACACCTACTACGAGACTGGGCTCAAAAATGCTCGACTTGAGCAATTAGGCCCTTTTTCTAGTTTTGAATTCCAACAGATCGATATTTCTGAATCGGGACCGCTAACCGAAGCAGCATCTGTTTTTAAGCCCGAAGTCATTGTAAACTTGGCGGCTCAAGCCGGAGTCAGACACTCCATTGACCACCCTGATGTCTATGTCAAAAGCAATTTGGTGGGCTTTGCGAATATCTTGGAAGTAGCCAGGGCGCATCAGGTCAGGCATCTTATTTACGCCTCCTCTTCCTCTGTTTACGGATCAAACGCCGCCTCACCATTCCGAGTCTCAGACCCCACAGACACCCCTATTTCCTTGTACGCCGCCACAAAAAAGGCGAACGAAGGCATGGCGCATTCCTATGCCCACTTGTACGATGTGCCGTGCACCGGCCTTCGCTTTTTTACGGTATATGGACCTTGGGGCCGGCCCGACATGGCTTACTACTCGTTTACCCAGCACATTCTGGCCCAAACCAAGTTCAAGCTTTTTAACGATGGCGACCTAAGCCGCGACTTTACTTATATCGACGATATTGTTGAATCTATTTTCAGATTGATTGATCGCCCCCCACTTCGAGAGGGCCAAAACAAAGAAATAGCACCGAACCGTGTGCTAAATATTGGACGGGGCGAGCCCGTTCACATCGGTTCTTTCGTCAAAACCCTATCCAACTTGTTGGGCAAACCTGCGCTGTACGATTCTGTTGGGATGCAGCCAGGAGATATGTCGACGACCTTCGCGGATACTACTGAATTGGAGCATATCACTGGCTTTACGCCCGTAGTGTCAATTGAAGAGGGTTTACAAGCGTTCGTCGAGTGGTATAAGACGTACTACAAGCTGTAGCATATTGGCCCAGACGAAACATTCAAGTCCGGGATGCCTTCCATCCGGAACGCCTCCGGGCATGGTATTTGTATTAATTGGGTTGCAAAGCAATCTAGAACCAAACGAATGAAGAGAAAGATGAACACACTTAGCAAAGTTGGAGCTGGTGTGCTCATTTCGTTTTTCACCTGCTTTTCTGCTCTGGCACAGGCCAACCGTGCCGAAGACGTTGTAATTGAAGAAATTGTAATAGACGACTTCGAAACCAGTGTCGTCGGGGACATACCCTTTCTGTGGTGGAGCATTCAAGGCCGAAGCGTGGTGCCACTTTCCCCGAAAATGAAAGAAGAAGGCGAATATTACTCGATTGAAAGCGAAGGTGGAAGTCAATTTCTGAGGGCTGGGACCAAGAACGAAAGCCTCAGAATTGTGATGCCTAACAACAAAGGCTTTCAATGGAATCTAGAATCCCACCCCATTGTGTCCTGGCGTTGGCGTCCTAACCAACTACCTACGAATGCTCGCGAGGACAAAGTAAACGATACCGCGGGCTCCATTTACGTGACGTTTGGATCGGATTGGCTCGGAAGACCCAAAAGCATCAAGTATACCTACTCCACCACGCTTCCTGTAGGCACGGTCATCAAACAAGGCCCCTTGGTCATTGTCGTTGTAGGTTCTGGCCCCGAGGGCGTTGGGAGATGGCACTCAATATCCCGGAATGTGGCCAAAGACTATCGAGATCATTTTGGCAAAACGGCCCCTTCAAGTCCTGACTTCATTGCCATTTGGAGCGACTCCGATACCACCAAATCGTTCTCCGAAATGGATTTCGACGATCTAAAGATTTCCAGAGCTAATTAGTCGATCATTTCTCCTTTTCTTCGGCTTCCGGTCTGGGGTGAGCCCTCGGGACTAATTGGCTATCGTTTAAATTGGTTCTACCTTATAAGAGACCCTCGTATTTCTTTTACTTGTTTTGAGAACGAAGAAATAATTGAGTCAGAAGTTATCTGTAAATAGAAACGATTTGTGATCGACTAGTGCCAATGGCTGAATTTCAAAGCGAAAATCGGAGCAGCCTCATCAGCTGTCTAGTTGTGACGGGAAATCGTCCAGCATTGCTAAAACGAGCCATCTTGTGCTACAACAATCAAACTCACAAGGACAAAGAGCTGGTTGTTGTAGATGATGGTGAAACGGATCTGACGGAAGTACTAGCCGCCGTTCCTAGCTCCGAATTGAAGTATCTTAAGCTAGAACCAGACCCTGCTCGAACGCTCGGTGAGCTCAGAAATGTGTCCCTCGACTTCGCTTCTGGCGCCTACATGGCTCAGTGGGACGACGACGACTGGTATCACCCCGATCGTCTACGCTTGCAATTTGAAGCGTTACAAAAAGGCTTTGATGCGTGTTGTCTTGCCGCGACGCTCATGCACGTGGACGGACCGGAAATGGATGACCACCCCTATGTAGGAGAGCTACCGGATGGGGTGCCTGGGACCATCATGCATGTAGCCAACGCCACTCATAGGTATCCAAAGGAGCGTAAAGGTGAGGACTCGTTCTACCTCAAGTTTTGGATGGAGGGTTCTTACACCAAACTCCCGCTCGAGTACAGTCATCTTTTCATTCGCTGTTTCCACGGGCACAATACGTGGGGGGAAAATCACTTCACCCGCCGCATACGAAACTCGCCCCTATCCCTGTTGGAATACGTTTGGTGCAAGTATGTCCTTAGAGATGTTTATCGTCATTCCAGCTTTAAGCTGAGCTCGACTTCTCTCGAGGCAATGCAACAATTCAAAACCGATTCCAACAACGTTGGCCTGGTGCTCAACTAATGCGAATTGCCGTTGTACAGACCTATCCCATTTATCACGATTTAATCTCCACGGATCAGTGGGTTAAAAAGGACACAAGGGATCTAGTCATTCCTACAGTCTTGTCCGAAATGGGACATGAGGTTGAATTGTGGGCAGTGGGCACGGAAGAAGCATCGATCCCCATGAAAGGATACGTGTTGAGGGTTTTCAAGCCCGACCGTGAAGGCGGTAGAACCAAGTTTCATACGAGTAACGACTTGGTGAAACACGCCCAGGCTTTTTCGCCAGATGCGTGCCTGTTAAAAGGAGTAGATGGGGGCGTTGGAACGCACCTGATCAAGCGTTTTCTTCTCAAGAATCGAGTCCCTTTCTCCTTTGTTATCGGGGGCGAGTATTACTCTAAGCATGTTCGAAAGGCATCCTGCATGCTGGTCGAAAGCGCCAAGCAGTATGCGCTCCTAACCGCTCCTCCCAAGTTTTGGCACGCTAAGTACCCGTCAAACAGGATCGTGGCGCTGTCCAAAACGGTGAATTTGGATCACTTCTCTCCTGCCCCTGACGCAGAAAAAACGTGGGATGTGATTACGAGCGGACGGCTCATTCCAAACTA
>JABMOI010000264.1 GCA_013204185.1 bacterium
GAATCTCTTGGATCCCCTTGTTTTCAAGCGCCAGTCGCAAGAAATCGCCCAACTTTACAAGCATTTTCACCGCGGTCTTATTGTCGTTCAACCGGACAAGTGCAGCAACTGAATTCAGGGTGTTAAACAGAAAGTGCGGATGAAGCTGCATTTTGAGGGCGCGCAGATTGGCTTCAGCCAATCGAATTTCTAGAATGGCTGCCGCCTGCTCCCGATTCAAAAATTTCTGATAATAGTCGTACGCGTAAAACACTCCCAACACCGTCCAGTACGTCAAAATATTGGAGTGGATTCGGGTCCAGAAGTGCACCTTATAGAGTCCAGTTGTCATGGATTCATGCCCCGGCATGCCAGTGGCATAAAACAAGAACAGGTTAGCCAATGAGTGGATGAGCAGCAAGGTTATCATGGTCGGGATATGGACCGCAAAAACCGTTTGAACCCAATTTTCCCGTTCAATCCGATACTTCTTCCCGACCCAGATAATGGCGGGGGCCATTATGGCCCACAAATACCAGTTGGGAAGTGTACTCACTAGCGCAAAAGGCCACGACATGGGCTGCGCCGTTACCGTTTGGTTCAGGTAATAGAAACTCAGGGCCGCGATTCCAGGAATAGACCACAGCGCCACGTAGATCAGCCTACGAGTACCTGCAGACCATTCAAAAGCGGGTTGATTTAAAGAAAGCTGAAGTTGATCTACCATAACGAAGGCCTTTAAAGGAAGAATCTGAATCTAATAGGAAACTAGTTCAAAATGAACTGCCACTGGGGGCTTCAGGGCCCGAAAACAATCTAACGAATCATTCGCATGAACTCTTCCCGAGTCGCTGGATTCTCCATGAATGCTCCTGACATGGATGATGTAGAGGTCGAAGATCCTTGTTTCTGTACACCGCGCATCACCATGCACATGTGGTTAGCTTCAATTACTACAGCTACACCCTGTGGGTTCAAAACGTCCTGGATTGCATCCCGAATTTGCATGGTCAGTCGCTCCTGGACCTGCAATCGCCTCGCAAATACGTCCACAATCCGTGGAATTTTGCTCAGCCCCACAATCTGCCCGTTTGGAATGTAGGCTACATGCGCTTTGCCAAAGAACGGCAGCATGTGGTGCTCGCACAATGAGAAGACCTCAATGTCTTTCACCAGAATCATCTCGTTGTAGTCTTCCTTAAAAAGCGCTTTGGTCAAAATAGCCCGAGGGTCCTGAGCATAGCCTTGCGTCAGGAATTGATACGCCTTCGCAACGCGCTCCGGAGTTTGCAGTAACCCCTCTCGTTCTGCGTCTTCCCCAACAGATTCCAGTATCCGTTTAACGCTTCGCCCAATTAGATCAGTCGAAATATCGTCATAGTGGTCTTCGCGTCGGTAGCCAGCATGGGCGGCTTCGGATGGAGCATGGCCTAAAGATGGGGCAACGCCGTGGTGGCCGTCGCCACCCGCAATCGAAAAATCAGGGCGAAGCATAGAAGATGGATCGGATGGATGAGGCATGGCCGTGTCTATTAAATTTGAAAGTTGACCAAGATTAAGTCGAACCAATCACGCTATCTATGATATTTCGATAAGCGGAGCCTGGCATCGATAAGTGGGATGCTGGTCCGACAAACGGGACTGCCTTCCGAAGGTTGAATCGCAAATTAGTGCCCGGACACCTCTCCTGACGCTTCCACAGACCGTTGGTCGCAGCCCAACTCCGTTCGTCGCGTCCGTGTCCATGTAGACGATATTCATACTCGAACGGCGAGTCCCTATCGTATTTTCATCGACCCATTCGTAACCCCCTCAGCTCCGGCATCCTAAATGAAACGCCATTTACTCATAGCGACCTTCCTACTGCTTTTGACGAGCACGGCCTCGGCTCAGGTAACCTCTAGGGTCATTGGCCAGGTTGAGGATGAAGCTCGGAATCCGCTCATTGGAGCCACAGTCTATTTACAAGGAACGCAACTCGGAGCTATTTCGAATGACGAAGGCCGATTTGTGATCGAGCGCGTGGCGCCCGGAACGTACAACTTGGTGGTCAGCTACATCGGATTCACATCTCAAACGCTGTTCAACATCGAAGTGAAGTCGGTTGGCAACCCCGAGTACTCGTTCATCCTGGTTGAAGATGTGACACAACTGGAAGGCGTGGTTGTGGCTCCCGACAGAAACATCGTGACACGTCCGGTCGAAACACCGCTTTCAACTCAGACCCTCACAGCCGTAGAGATTGCCACCTACCCAGGTGGAAATAATGATGTGGTTCGAGTAGCCCAGTCACTACCTGGAATTTCCCCTTCCCCAGGCGGTTTCCGGAATGATCTGATTATACGCGGAGGCGCCCCGAACGAATCTGTGTACTATCTGGACGGCGTCGAAATCCCCAACATCAACCATTTCAGCACGCAAGGAAGTTCAGGAGGGCCGGTTGGGTTACTCAACGTGTCGTTTATCGACAACGTAACGCTGTCCACATCCGCTTTTGGAGCGCAGTACGACAATGCGCTCTCGGGCGTCTTGCAGTTTGATCAGCGAGAAGGGAGCCGGTCGAAGCAATCCCTCAATTTCCGGGTCAGCGCCAGCGAAACAGCTCTGACCGCCAACGGACCCCTGTTCAAAAACGGAAAAACAGAGAGCAATACCAGCTACATCGTCTCGGTTCGTAGAAGCTACCTGCAGTTTTTGTTTGAGCTCATTGGCCTTCCCATCCGCCCTGACTACTGGGACTATCAATACAAAATTACCCACCGATTGAATGCTCTGAATACGCTTTCGCTCGTTGGAGTGGGCTCCGTGGACGATTTTGCAGTCGATGCCACTGGTGATATCGAGCTAAACGAGCTTTCCACGCTCGAACAGGCCCCCTTTATTGAGCAGCAATCAAACACCGTTGGGCTGTCTTGGCGCAAACGGTTCGAAAGTGGGCAAGGATTTGTTACCACGACCGTTTCAAACAACCTGTTGAAAAACGACTTTTCCCGCTTCTCTGACAATCGAAATGAAACAGGCCGCTACTTTTACAGCAATGCCACCGAATCAGAAACCAAACTCCGTTCTTCGGTATCCTATTTCTGGAATGATTGGCAGTTCGTTTCAGGCGTAAACGTTCAACAGAGCACCTACCGCAACAGCACCGAAGACACGGTTATTGGGTTTGCCTACGCGACCAGGCTCTCGTTTCAGAAGTACGGGCTGTTCGCCAGCGCATCAACCGATTTGTTATCGAACAAGCTAAAAGTATCCCTTGGCATCCGCGCTGACGACGACACCTTCCTCTCTAGCAACTCGTTGCTAGACACGGTCTCCCCCCGGCTTTCGGCGTCTTACTCTCTCACGTCAGATTGGAAACTAAACGCTACCGCTGGCCGCTACTACAAATTGCCGCCGTACACCATGCTGGGGTACCGGGACGCAGGAATGCTCGCCAACAAAGACCTAAACTACACGCGCGCAGACCACTATGTGATCGGCCTGGAACGCATTCTCAACCCTTCTGCCAGTATCACGCTCGAAGGATTCCTTAAGTCCTACAGCCAATATCCCGTTTCGGACCGAGATCAGGTATCGCTGGCAAACAAAGGTGCAGATTTCGAGGTCCTAGGTAATGAAAACGTGACTTCGAACGGAAAGGGCCGGACCTACGGGACGGAGC
>JABMOI010000265.1 GCA_013204185.1 bacterium
ATGACCACTGTTGCGATGGCATGCATCGTATAAAACCAACCTCGAGTTTGATCAACACCCTCAGCAATAAAGTCTCCGGGGAAATTCCTCTCGAACACCTCTTTGTTTTCGAACGGATAGTGCCATTGAGCAAACGGCATCGCACCTGAATCAAACCAAACATCAACAAGGTCTTCTACCCTTCTCATCGTGCCGCCGTCGGGCGCGGCCCACGTTAACCGGTCTACAAACGGGCGGTGAAGGTCGATGTCTTCATCTCGCTCGGGTAGTTGATCGCCGCACTTTGCGCGAAGCTCAGCAATCGAACCGATTACTTCAATGTATTCCGAATCTGGCGTGTCAGACTGCCATATGGGTAGCGGTGTGCCCCAATAACGTCTTCGGGAAAGAGCCCAGTCCACATTGTTTTTAAGCCAGTCTCCGAACCTTCCGGTTCCAATTCCTGCTGGCTGCCAGTTGATCTGGTTATTCAGTTCGATAAGCCGCTCTTTTACAGCGGTTGTTCGAATAAACCAAGAGTTTACCGGATAGGACATGAGGGGCGTACCCTTTCTCCAGTCATGCGGATAATTATGAAGGTAGGTTTCATGCCTGTAAAGCAATCCTGCTTCCCTTAAAGCTCTCGAAACTACCTTGTCTGCATCTTTAAACCACATCCCCGAAACAATGGTGATTTCAGGGTTGAAATGCCCATCCGGCTGGACGGCATTTAACATGGGGAGGTCTTCTTTCTTAGCCGTTTCGTGATCTTCAGCTCCAAAAGCAGGCGCCGTGTGTACGATACCTGTTCCATCTTCAGTGGACACATAATCCGCCGGTACTACTCTCCAGGCACGCTCCGTACCTTCAGTTCCTACAAAATAGTCGAAGAGTGGCTCATAGGTTTTTCCAATCAAATCCGAGCCTTTGCGCCGGTCCACAATCTGGTATTCTTCTTTTATCGTGGAAAGGCGCGCCTCAGCTAAAATGAGACGATGCGTTCCAATATCCTCAGTTGTCAGCTCAATCGTTACGTAATCAATTCTCTCTCCGACCGCAAGAGCCACGTTCGAAATGGTGGTCCAAGGGGTCGTGGTCCATGCTAAGTAGTAGGTGTTGGGGTCCTCAGTCGTCCTGAAACGAGTATAAATACTAGGGTCTTGTACCTCTTTATAGCCCAGGCTAACCTCGTGCGAGGATAATACTGTGCCTGACCCTGGACTGTACCACTGAATTTTAAACCCTTTGTACAAAAAGCCCTTCTGATACATTTGGCTAAGCAGCCACCAGACGGTTTCGATATAACTCGATTTAAAGGTCACATATGGGTCGTTCAGATCAACCCAGTATCCCATTCGTGTCGTGAGCTCATCCCATAAACCCTTGTAGCGCAACACGCTTTCTTTACAAGCCGCATTGTAACGCTCAATTCCATATTCCTCTACTTGATGCCGCCCCTCCAATCCGAGTGCTTTTTCTACTTCGATTTCAACCGGCAACCCGTGAGTGTCCCATCCCGCTTTTCGCTCAACCTTAAACCCTTGCATGGTCTTAAAGCGGCAAAAAGTGTCTTTAATGGTACGAGACATCACATGGTGAATGCCTGGCTTGCCGTTCGCTGTTGGAGGCCCTTCAAAAAATGTGTAGGTCTCTTTCCCATCGTGCTGACGAATACTTTTGCCAAAAATATCTTCATCCTTCCAAAATGAAAGAATTGATTTTTCTTGGGCGTCAAGGGATTGGTCTTTTTGCTCTCTGAAGGCCATATATTTACTAATTAGACGTATTCGGTCAGTTGGAATCAGACTGAAAATATACCAAATAAGCGTCGCTTGAGAAGGATTCTAGCGCAAATTTCAATGAGTCAGATCCGCGGGTGAACCAGATCTCTCATCTTGACTACATATCTCTCATCTTGACTGCAACGCGTTAAATCTGTGGAAGGATGAGCTCAATTAACTTGATTAGCTTGGGTGAAGCTTTTTTGGCAGCCCGCAAGACATCTTCTAATGATATGGGCTGTAGCACCTCAGGGAAACACTCATCTGTCACGACAGAGAATGCGAGCACATTGAGCCCCATGTGACGAGCTACCAGAACTTCTGGGACGGTACTCATACCTACCACGTCTGCGCCAAGGAATCGGAGCATGGTGTATTCAGCGCGTGTTTCAAGATTAGGACCGACTACTGAGATATAGACCCCTTCATGTAGCGGGATACTTACATCGTTGGCCGTTTTCTTTACCAACGTACGCAGAGATTCCGAGTACGGATCACTCATGTCCGGAAAACGAGGGCCCCACGCATCAACATTTGGCCCTTCCAATGGATTCTGGCCCATCATGTTAATGTGATCCTTAATCAGAACAAGATCCCCAGATCGGTATTCTTTGTTCATGCCGCCACAGGCGTTAGAAAGGACGAGAGTTGAAACACCGCAAAGGGCCAATACACGAACGGGAAGAGTTACTTCACTAGCTGAATACCCCTCATACAAATGAACTCGACCCCTCATTATGATCACAGGGACGTTATTCAGCGTTCCAATCAGAAGTGAACCTTCATGGGACTGGACGGTCGAAACAGGAAAATTGGGGATTTCACCAAACGATATTTCTTCGTTCACCTCGACACGGGCAGACAGGTCGTCCAGCCCAGTGCCCAGTACAATTGCAATCCGAGGGATGGAAGAAACTCTAGCCCTCAAAAACGAAGCAGCTTCCTCAACTTGGGCCTGGTACGAGTTGGCAGACATACGTTACCCTTCGTCTAGATCTTTCAGGATCTGATGAATCTTGCGAATTTCAGCTTCCGTTTCGTCGTCATCTGCGCTTGTTGTAGAAGATGACCGGTTAAACGCTTCGTTTTCCGAATTCCTTTGAGCAACGTCATCAGGATATTCGACAGGCTCCGTTTCATCTGATTCAAAGATGGGAGTTACTCTCCACGACGGAGGATTGTCGATCTCAGAGTCCGAATGATGCTCAGTTGTACTATCTAAAGCGTTTTCGAGGTGGGGTTGTGGAAACTCGTCGTCATCTTCTTCCTCACCATCCTCATTCTCTTCGTCGTCGACTTCGTAATCCTCTTCATAATCGTCGTCTTCGTCGAATTCATCCTCTTCTTCCCAAGACTTTTCTTCAGCGGTGGCTTCCATGTCTTCGTCTTCCTCGAGCAACTCCCAAGAAGACTTTGACCCACCTTCACTTCGTGCACTCATTACCGCTGGTTCATCTGGGAACGCGACATCTTCTGGAGCATCCGACTCGTCCGGTTCATGATCCAGTTCCGCCACAGGTTCGTTCGAAGGAGCGGCATCAGCCAACTCGTCACGAACCAACTCTATCTCTTTTCGAGTTGTTGGGGCAAGAGAGGGCCTAATGTTTTCCGCATCGAAATGGCTCAGAATCTCCATTTCAGACATTAAGAAGGCCCGCAATTTGGCAACGATCTCTTGCTGCCGAACGGCATACTTCGCCGTGTCCCGTTTCATTTGAAGACGTTCTGAATCGGCCGACTTTTGAAGGTCAATAGATCTTTTTTCAGCATCTTCTAGCGTATTACGTGCTTTTTGCTCTGCATTTTCAATCGTAATGCGAGCACTGGATCGGGCTGTTTGAAGCGCTTCTTCCAACGCCTCCTCAACTTTCATGTAATGATCCAGCTTCAACTGCTGCTCTTGATGCTTTTCTCCACTGCGCCTGAGCTCATCGACCATTTCCTGCCATTGTGTGGCTACCACCTGCAGGAAGGAGTCAACCTCATCCATGTCATAACCACGGAAGGAGCGATTGAACTCTTGCTTTCTGATGTCTAGAGACGTGATCTTCATCAAGTTACTCCGCTGTAAGGCGTGTACAACAAATTGAAATTGTGACGGAAAGAGTCGCTATTCCGACAGAAAAATAAAGATACGGGAATTATACTAAATCAGGCACGCTTTTATCGAGATGCGACCGTTTTATCGAGATGCTACTGTTTTATCGAGATGCGACCGTTTTATCGAGATGCATTTGCACTGTAATCGCGAGAACCAAAAAGTGAACTTCCAACACGAACAATTGTGGCTCCCTCTTCAATGGCCACCTTGAAATCGTGACTCATTCCCATGGATAAATGGACGCGCGTCGAATCGAAAAACAGATCTTGTGCCGATTCACTGAGCTGCCTGAGCAGAGCAAATTCACCCCGTACATCTTCTGGGTTGTACGACGGCGAAGCAAGCGTCATGAGGCCGTGAATGCGCAAATTCGGCTGCTCAGATATAGACTCTATAAATTGTCTGAGATCTGGTGGGTCAATTCCGAATTTTGAAGCCTCTCCAGACACGTTGACCTGTACGAGGCAATCCATGCTCTCTGCAATCCGATCCAATTGCAAATTGAGTGAGGAAGCTAACTTGACGCTGTCTAAGGCATGAAAAAGCTGCGTTTTTCCGACTATCTCTTTGGCTTTGTTTCGCTGGAGATGGCCAATCACATGCCAACGCAAATTGTTTTCAGGAAGCCGACGATCTATTTCTTCCTTTTTCTGAAGAAACTCCTGAACTTTATTCTCCCCAAAATCCAGATGGCCGAGCGCTGCGAAAGCTGCGACATCGTCTGCAGCAAACGTTTTTGAGACCGCTACCAAAGAAACTGCGCCAGGCTCGCGGCCGGACGTTTTAGTTGATTCGGTAATGTCTTGCTGAATTCGCTCCAGCCTTTCAGATCTTGTCATGTAGTATTTATTAGGTTTCCTTTCTGAGAACCTCTAACGCTTCTTTCTCATAGATTCCGCGTGAGTTTAACTGCCCTACGATTAGCGTGAGAACAACCACGGCGAAGATAATTCCAGCTAACGGTCCAAAAGGCACAACTAAACTGGAATCAAAGACAAAATACGCTATAGCCCAACCGGATATGAGAGATAATCCAACACCGGTGACAGCTCCCGCTAAGCCTAGAACGAGGTATTCAACAGACATAATCCGAAGAACTGTTTTCCTAGAGGCGCCAAGTGTTTTCAATAGAACCGATTCTTCGATCCGTTGAAAACGGCTAATGAGAACAGCGCCTGACAGTACCAAGAGTCCGGTTAAGATGGAAAACAAGGCCATAAAACGAACAACAAAGGATATGCGCGAAAATATGGCTTCAAAAACGGACAGGACAACCGAAACATCAATCGAAGAAACGTTAGAAAACGACTGAACGACCTCAGCCTGAATGGACGCGCTCTCGGCCTCCGTTTCCGTTCTGCTCATCACAACGTGAAAAGCGGGTGCATCGTTTATGGCGCCATCAGGAAATACAAAGAAGAAGTTGGTCTGCATTTGACGCCAATCCACCTCGCGGATACTGCTAATGCGCGCGTCGATCGGGACACCTTGAATATTAAACCCGAGCGAGTCCCCTACCCCAACACCCAACTGCGAAGCAACGTCTTGTTCAATCGAGATGGGCACTCGGCCAGATCCCTCATAAACGGGATCAAATGCTCCTTCCACTACCGTTTCCGACTCGGACAAAAAGTCGCGGTATGTCGACCGATATTCACGACGATGGGCCCACGAAAAATTGGATGTTGAGTCTTCTCGTATATCTTCAATACCCCTTCCGTTCACCGATGAGATACGCATCGAAATCATGGCCACCTGGTCAATAATGGGTAGGTTCGCAGCTCGAATAAGGCTTTCAACTGAATCGACCTGGGCTGGCTGAACATCATAAAAAACCAAATTGGGTCTTCCTTCGGTAGAAGCTAGGTCAATTTGGTTCAACAATGTGCGTTCACTGAGCAACATCGTAGAGACGAGGAATGAGCCAAAACCAAGCGCCAGAATCATCATCAAGGTCTGATTGTGAGGCCGATGCAAGTTGGCTATGCCTTGCTTAACCACATAAGAAACGCTTTTAGGCGGCTTAGCTGCCATAAAACGCATGATTAGGCGAGCCGTGATGCTAAGCAAAACAAAGACGACGGCCACTGATACGGCATATCCTAAGCCAATCCAGACTGTCGGGGCCTGGACCACAGCAAACAAGGAAACGAGGATGGAAATGATGGCAAATAGAATCCAGCGAGACCTGCTCTCTTTTGCCGAAGGCTCATGCGAAAAGTCTGCCCGAATGGCAGCCAATGGCGGAATATTCCGAATCTCTAGCAAAGGCATTAAAGCAAACAAAAGCGTCACGCCTAAGCCAATGCCTGACCCCAATAACACAGATGGCCACGAAACGGCAAAGTCTACATCTACCGGCAAAAAGTCTCCCAAAATCAGGGGCAACAAGGACTGAATACTTACACCGACTGCGCTGCCAAGCACGACACCAACAAGGCCCATACCCAACGCTTGCAACAGGTAAATTGTAATGGTCTGGCGGGACGAAGCTCCATAACAACGCAGAACGGCCACCGTCTGAATGCGTTGTCTGACATAAACATGTATGGAACTTGCAACGCCAAGACTTCCCAAAAGAAGTGACATGAACCCTACGAGCCCAAGGAACCGGTAGAGGTTCGATAGCGATCGATCCCACCCCTCACGCTCTTCTTCAACCGTGTCCGTCCGAACACTATGTGCCCTTAGACTATCTGAAAGTGATTCTACCAAGGCATCAGCGTCCCGGCCGTCTTCAAATCTAAAATAGACTTCGTAGTCTGCTCTACTTCCCAAAGACAATAGCGTAGTATCCAGCGCCGCCAGCGGTACATAGATGCGAGGACTGAACAACATAATGGCCGCGGTCTCACGCGGCGTTTGAAGCAACTTGCCAGCAACCGGATAGGTCGCATTTCCGATGCGCACAGAATCCCCAACCTCAACGCCATATTGCACCATTAAGGTACCATCAATTAATGCTCCGCCGTCCTTGAGGTAGGTTTGGGCAGCACTTGGAGGCTCAGTTTCAATGGTCCCGTAAAATGGAAAACCTGGTTCGTGGCCGCGAACGGTCGCTAGCCGTGCGGCATTGCTTTTTGGGAAATAGGCCATCGAGGAAAAGGAGGTTCTTCTGCTCTGAATTCCTCCCAGTGAGTCAATGATCGCTTCAATCTTTGCATCAAATGGCTGTCCCGTTTCAAAACTCAAATCAGCTCCTAATAGCGATTTCGATTCGTTATCAATCGCTTGACGCAAGTTGTCGCCAAATGAATTTATTGAAACGAGCGCCGCCACACCCAAAATCATGGATGTGATAAACATCAAGAGCTTCGCCCGACTACCCCTAGAGTCCCTCCAGGCAAAGGTTAACAACCACTTAAACATGGCTGCTACCCGTTTCGGAATCCGTTTCGGAATCCAATTGAGAATCCAATTGAGAATCCGTTCGCGAATCCAGCTGTGATTCCAATTTGCCTCGCTTCAGCCGAATAATGCGA
This sequence comes from bacterium, assembly GCA_013204185.1. Lineage (GTDB taxonomy): Bacteria > Bacteroidota > Rhodothermia > Rhodothermales > UBA10348 > UBA10348. The sequence continues at coordinate 7,344 of JABMOI010000265.1, forward strand.
CCGGTTTTGGCAGCCAACTCCAGATCGTGCGTTACTAATACGAGCGTTGTACCGGCTGTTTCATTCAACTTAAAAAGCAGGTTCACAATGTGGTCGCCCGTGTCGCTATCAAGATTACCGGTTGGCTCATCGGCAAAAAGAATGTCTGGCTGATTGATGAAGGCTCTAGCGAGCGCGACTCGCTGCTGTTCTCCTCCTGAAAGTTCAGCCGGATAGTGATCCATTCTGTCTGATAGACCCACTTCCGTTAACAACCTCATCGCTTCTTCTGTGGCGTTTTTTCTTCCCTGCAACTCAGCCGGTACCGTCACGTTTTCGAGTGCGGTCAGCGTTGGGATGAGCCGAAACGATTGAAAAACAAAACCAACGTGCCTATTCCTAACGTACGCACGTTCATCTTCCGTTTTTGAGCCCATATCGTGCCCACAAAGCACTACGCGTCCGGAGGATGGAGCGTCAAGGCCTGCGGCGAGGCCGAGCAACGTGGTTTTTCCACTTCCAGAAGGTCCAACAATAGAAACCGTGTCGCCTCTCATCAATTCAAAAGACACCGAGTCTAATACGGTTAGTGATCCTGAACCAGATTTGTACGTTCTAGTTAACTTATCTATTTCTAAGACTTTAGACATTCGTATCGAATTGTAATACTCTCCGAGTCCTAGGATCTCGGAAGAAACCTGTTGAAATGAAATCAAATTTCCTGCTATACACGGCCTTTACCTTTGTTGTTCTGATTTCTGCCTGTTCTAATCAGAATTCGCAGAATTCAGACGTGCCGGCTGCTGAAACGGCTCAAAACGAATCGGAAATGGCCAATAAAGGACAGCCGGTGGCGCCCATGGACGAATCTTCCGAAACCAACGACTTGAATCCAGCCAAGGACTCGAAACCAATACGAATCCTGTACCTTGGCGATAGTATCACGGCCGGATATGGGCTAGGAGAAGAGCAAGCGTTTCCCAATTTGGTTCAAGAGAAAGCTGCGGCTGCTGGGTTCAGCACCATAACCGTGAACGCAGGCGTATCAGGTGATACCAGTACGGGAGGCCTAAACCGGCTAAGTTGGCTACTCAAAAACCAGGTTGATATTCTGGTACTTGAACTGGGCGGAAATGATGGACTGAGAGGAGTCGATTTAGACCTTACGGCGTCCAACTTGTCCCAGATTATAGACCAAACGAAGAAAGTATGGCCCAACGTAAAGGTTGTTGTGGCCGGGATGATGGTCCCTCCTAACTTGGGCCATGAGTACACCACATCGTTTCGGGAAATCTTTCCTGCCTTAGCTCAAAATCATAATGCTGAGCTCATCCCGTTCGTGTTAGACGGAGTCGGTGGGATAAAAGAATTGAACCAGCCAGACGGAATCCATCCCACGGCAAAAGGGCATCAGATCGTAGCAGAAACGGTTTGGAACGCGATAGCTCCTCTACTCGATGGCATGTAAGCCCCTTCCGCATGCAAGCCCCTACCCGCAAGTAAACCCCTTCCGTTAGAGGCTACTAAAGCTGTTTGACCTCATTGGTGATAGCGGAGATGGATTCTTTTGCATCTCCGAATAGCATCTGATTGTTTGAGTTGTAGAACAGCTCATTATCGATCCCTGCGTATCCAGGACGCATGCTTCGTTTGAGAACAATCGAGGTGGAGGCGTGGTCAACGTTCAGAATTGGCATGCCGTAAATAGGACTGCTCTTATCGTGACGAGCAGCTGGGTTTACCACATCATTAGCTCCAATGACCACTGCTACATCCGTTGTTTCAAACTCACCGTTGATCTCATCCATTTCAAAGAGTTGGTCGTAAGGCACATTGGCCTCTGCCAAAAGCACGTTCATGTGACCAGGCATACGGCCTGCCACAGGATGGACCGCAAACTTGACGATTACATCTTTCTTGGCCAATTCCTCAGCTAACTCCCTGACCGCGTGCTGGGCTTGTGCTACTGCCATGCCATATCCAGGCACGAAGATCACCTTGTTTGCATAGCTTAACAGAATGGCAACGTCGTCTGGGGTTGTGGAGTTGACAGTCAGGCCGGCAGTTGAAGCGCCGCCTCCAGATTCGCCGGAGCCGGAGTCTCCACCAAAGCCACCAACCAAGACGTTAAACAACGACCTGTTCATGGCCACGCACATGATGTTGGTCAGGATCAATCCTGATGCACCAACTAAAGCTCCAGAGACGATCAAAGCCGTGTTGTTCAGAACAAAACCTGTTGCAGCTGCAGCAAGTCCTGAATAGGAGTTCAGGAGCGCAACTACGACCGGCATATCTGCGCCACCAATTGGAATGACGAGAAGAATTCCCAGAAGTGCACCAGCCACGGCAATCGCGATCGCTCCGTACATGACAGGATCTGATACGGCTGGGAATGCCCCGGCTTCCATTGCCATCCAAACCATTGAGCCAATGGATACGAGAACCAACAAAATGGTTAAAAACCGCATCCCGAGGAACGAGATCGGATTGCCCGAAATACGCTCGGATAACTTACCAAACGCCACAAAACTACCGGTAAATGTGATCATCCCGATCAAAATCGATAGAGCAACCGTGATCGCGCTCACGGCCGTAAGCTCATTCCCGCCTGTATCAGCGGCGTTGTGGGCCATAAAACGGGCTATTTCTGCTCCTGCAACCAAAGCAGATGCAATGCCACCAAATCCGTTAAATGCAGCAACGAGTTCCGGCATTCCGGTCATTTCAACACGTTTGGCGAACATGGCTCCAATGGCCGATCCAATCACGATCCCTAGGAGCATTTGAACTGGCGTCAATAACTCTTGCAGGAAAAGGGTAGCTACTATGGCTACCAACATGCCCACCGCCGCCAACTGATTGCCTTTTCTTGCCGTCGCTGGGGATTGAAGACGTTTAAGCCCGTAAATGAACATGATTCCAGATACGAGATACGCGATATCAATTAAATTCTGCTTCATGAGCGGTTGCCCAAATCGTGTGTTGATTCAAAAAAAGTGGACTGAATCTGGCTAATCTTTCTTTTTAAACATTTGGAGCATTCTGTCGGTCACCATAAAGCCACCAACGACGTTAATCGTCGCAAAAATGATGGCAGCAAATCCGATCCACATAGCCCAAGCATCGCCAACCATTCCCGCTACGACCATGGCTCCGACAATGGTAATGCCTGAAATTGCGTTCGAACCGGACATGAGCGGCGTGTGCAGCGTTGCCGGGACCTTGCTAATGACCTCACTCCCAATAATGGAAGCCAAAATGAAGACGATTAAGTTTTCTAACATGGTAGGATTATGATAAGGTCTGACAAATTGTAATTGCTCGAACTGTTAGGCCAAAAGCGCTTTGATTCTCTCGTTCACGACTTCCCCATTCCTCGTGACGCACGATCCTGTAAAGACCTCGTCTTCTTCATTTGGGGCAAAGCCTTCTTCATTCGTAAAGTCCTGAAGCATCGCCAAAAGCGTACGAGAGTAAAGCTGGCTAGCATGAACCGACATGTCGGTTGTTAAATTAGTTTTACCAATAATGGTAACACCATGTAGCACAACGGTTTCTCCGGGTGATGTTAGCTCGCAGTTCCCGCCGTTTTGAGCCGCCATATCGACAATTATAGAACCCGTGGTCATGGCTTTAACGGCTTCCTCAGTTATCAGTATGGGTGCCTTACGACCTGGAATCAGTGCAGTCGAAATCACTACATCAGACTTGCCAATAAACGGTACCAAAAGTTTGGTCTGCTGTTTGGCTTTCTCTTCTACTAAGGCCTTGGCATACCCACCTGAGTCGGAGGAGTCCTGACCTTCAATTTCTAATTCAACGAAACCAGCGCCTAAACTCTGTACTTCTTCTTTTACCGCGTCACGAATATCGTAAGCGGAAACCTTCGCACCGAGACGCCTGGCTGTTGCAATGGCTTGTAGGCCTGCGACTCCTGCTCCCAGTATAAGCACATTGGCAGGGCGTACCGTGCCAGCGGCGGTCGTTAAGAGGGGGAAAAACTTGGGTAATTGAGCTGCCGCTAAAAGGACGGCTCGATATCCTCCAATCGAACTCAAGGCTGAAAGAGCATCCATTTTCTGAGCTCTGGAAATCCTGGGCACCATTTCCATGCTGAGAGAAGTCAATCCGCGTGCAGCCATCTTCTGAGAAATGGAAGGTTCGTCTAATGGATTCATAAATCCAATATATGCCCCTCCCTGTTTCATCAATGCTATTTCCTGATCCGAAGGAGGCTTTACCTTCACTACGATATCCGACCCAAGAGCGGCTTCACGCGAAACCATAGTTGCTCCTGCTGCCGAAAATTCTTCATCCGAATAATAAGCCGATTCACCAGCGCCTTGTTCAACCTGAACTGTAGCACCGGCTTTGACTAATCGAGCAACCACCTCAGGAACTAGAGCAACCATTCGCTCTTCTGGTGCGGTCTCTTTTGGAACTCCAATTGTGTAGGCCATAATATTTCCGTCCTAAATCAGACAATGTTGCGACATATATACGACCTCCGGGGGGAGGTTGCCAAATCGCTTTTACTGTTGAGTTTGTGAGGTCTGTCCCCACAAATCTTAACCTTGCTTCGATTCGAAATGGTTCATGAACTGAACCAGCGCTTCAACCGCTTCAATCGGGCATGCGTTGTACACCGATGCTCGAACACCACCCGCGCTGCGGTGCCCTTTGAGTGACATAAGCCCTTCACCAGCTGCCGCTTTGATAAATTGCCCCTCCAACTCTTCCGTTGGAAGTCGAAAGGTGATATTCATGTTCGAGCGTGAATCTGTACGCGCAACTCCGCGATAAAAATCAGAACCATCGATTTTGCTGTATACCAGGCCGGCTTTTTTGTTGTTAAACGCATGCATGGTTGAAAGACCACCTTTTGCCTTTATCCAACGCAGCACCTTTTCAATGATGTAAACGGCATAAACTGGCGGAGTATGATACAACTTGCTGGCATGCGTTCTATAATCTAAGAGCGCAGGAAGCCCCGAAGGTATTTTTTCCAAGAAGTCAGGCCGAACTAGTACGACCGTAGCACCAGCAGGCCCGATATTCTTTTGAGCTCCAGCATACATCATCCCATATTTCTCCATTTCTATGGGGCGCGAAAGAAAGTCACTGGATGCGTCACACACCATGGGGACGTCTACCGTTGGGTCGCTTTGTAGCTGCGTACCATAAATCGTGTTGTTCGACGTGACGTGCAGGTAGGATGCCCCCGGGCTCAATTTCCACGAAGAGCGTTCGGGGATGTACGAGAAGTTTTGATCCTCGCTTGAAGCAGCAACGCGAGCGTCTCCCAGCGTCAATGCTTGTTGATACGCTCCATCGGCCCACGCTCCGGTCAATAAATAGTCCGCGGTGGACTGACCTGTTAAAAAGTTAAGCGGTGCTTGGTAAAACTGGAGAGACGCGCCACCTTGAAGAAACAGAATTGACCAATCAGATGAAATGCCTAAAAGCTCTCTAAACAAAGATCTTGCTGACTCTGCAATCGCGGTATACTGCGCAGACCGATGGCTTATTTCCATGACCGAAGCGCCAGCATCCTTGTAGCACAACATTTCGGACTGTGCCTCTTCCAGCACCTCTAGAGGTAAAACACCGGGCCCTGCTGAAAAATTAAATTTACGTTCCATAATACTCCTGATTCCTCTGTTACAATTTATAGCCTGATCAAACTTACGGCTAGTATGTCCTCCAGCGCCGTGATTTTGTCAACCACTTCCTGATCGGGATTGCCATCGAACCGAATGTAAGCACAAGCAGCTCTTGCTTCATCAAATACCACATTTTCCATTTCTTGAACGTTCCAGTGAGCAACGCTCATTTCTTTTAGAATCCGCGCCAGTACCCCAACCTTATCTAGATGCCTGACCGTCAACTGGTGCGTTGCGGGAGAAAGAGTTGCCAGGTTAACACAGTTTGGAACGTCACCAGTTTGGCGATAACACAAAATAACGCGACCCGCCTCAACCGCTATGGCCTCTTGAGCCTGCTCTGTAGACGCCCCAATGTGATGAGTGAGGTAAATCGAGGGATGATCGGCAAATGGATGCGAAAAGGGTCCTGACTTAGAGCTAGGCTCGTCAGAAAAGACATCTAGAGCCACTCGGATGCCTTTTTTTTCAATGGCATCTAGCATGGCCGCTTCATCAACTACATCGGCGCGAGTCGTATTAATAAAAAATGCGCCCGGCTTCATCGCGTTAAAAAGCTCGGCATCAGCCAAATGGCGCGTTCCAGGAGTTGATGCGACGTGAAGTGATACGATATCTGAAGCCCCGGCAACTGCAACGGCCGAATCGGCTTTCTGAATTCCTAATTCGCCCGCTAATTCGTCTGTCAAAGATCGGCTCCAGCAAACGACTTTCATGTCCATGCCCTTGGCGCGTTTTATAACCTCCTTGCCGATACTCCCAAGTCCAATCACCCCAATTGTTTTTCCTTTGATGCCCGACGCGCTGCCATACTTTTCTTTATTCCATTGTCCTGCCCTTGCGTCCATTACGTTATCGGGGAGACTTCGGTCAAGAGCTAAAACCAAACCGATTGTTAATTCCGCGACGGCTGCAGAGTTTTTGCCTGGGCAATTCGCGACGAACACCCCGAGTCCCGACGCGGTACTCACGTCAATGTTGTCATACCCCGCACCAGCTCTAACAACGAGCTCCAGACTCGGAGCTGCAGCAAAGTCGGCCGCAGTCACTTTGGTTGATCTCACAACAAGGACCTGTGGTTGCCACTCTTTCAACACGGCCGTCAAGGAATCCCCTTTGAGCTCCGGGCGGCTTTCAACGATACAGCCACCCCGTGTCAAGCTTGTCACTACGGTGTCAGAAAGGCTATCTGCAAGCAATACCTTCATACTAAAATTAGAGTCTAAATTGGTGAAGAGGAATTATTTCTAACCGGATCAGAACGTGTGGACTAAGAACCCGCTTCTCAGCTTTGGCTCAAACCAAGTAGATTTAGGCGGCATGAGCAAGCCTGCATCAGAAACATCAACCAATTCCTGTATGCTTGTGGGGTACATAGAGATAGCAAGTTCGACCTTTCCCTCATTTACGATTGTTTCTAGTTCTCGCGTTCCACGAATACCTCCTACGAAATCAATATTTTTATCCGTGCGCGGGTCTGTTATTTCAAGAAGCGGTTGAAGTATAAACTCAGTGAGCCGGCCCACGTCTAGATTATCTGTTACAACCTCGGACTCAGACTCCGGAAGTGTCATGCAGTGCCACTGGCCACCTAGATAAAGGCAAATATCTCCAGCTTGAGAAGGTGTCGCTTTTGAAACGGTTCTAACCGCATAGCGCTTTTGAAGCTGTTCCAAGAATGCAGCAGCGCCCTGAGGTATTTGCTTTATTACCCGATTGTAGGGCAATATTTTCATGTCTCCCATGGGGAATAGCACCGCTGGGAAATAGTTCACTTCATCACTCGCTGTCTTGCCTAATTCTGCGGCGGCTCGGCTTGCAGCTTTGCAGCGATGGTGGCCGTCTGCCACGTACAACTGCGGTACATCTTCAAAAGCAGATTCAAGTTTATGCGTGTTTGCGACCTTCCAAATGGTATGTTGAATGCCGTCTTCGGCAACGAAATCATATAACCATGCGCTACGCATCGTCTCGGTTATGCTAGCCGAAACTTCCTCGTTATCACGAAAGGTTAGCATAATGGGCTCTGCATGAGCTCGTTGCTCTATGATATGCCGAGTCCGATCGTCTTCTTTGACAGGCCGGGTTAGTTCGTGTTTTAAAATGACGTCATTGTCATAGTCCGCAACCGAAACGCATCCAAAAATGCCGGTTTGTTTTCGTCCATCCATAACGAGTCGATAGACGTAGAGCGAAGGGTCCGCTTCTTGGATCGAATGAGGACCTTTTATATAGTCGGCCAGGTTTGAAGCCCCCTTGAGGTATACTCGATCGTCATGCTCGTCAATTCCTTCTTCCAGGTCTATTTCTGGACGGATGATATGCAAAAAACTTAGCGGTTTACCCTCGGCCAGCGCGCGAGCTTCCTGAGTATTGATTACGTCGTAGGGCACACAAGCAATTTGAGCTGCGTGCTCGGTCTTTGGTCGAATAGCCCTAAAAGGATGCAAAACTGCCATATACGTTCTTTCCGATTAATCCGTCTAGTTGGAAGTGATTCAGGTAAAATACAACAAGTCGGTCAGATTGAAGTCCTCTCAATATCTTCTTATTGATAATGTCGTTTATGTATGTATATTAGTGAACTACACCGCGGGGTGGAGCAGCTGGTAGCTCATCGGGCTCATAACCCGGAGGTCGCAGGTTCAAATCCTGCTCCCGCTATTCGCAGGGCCGCTGTTGCGGCCCTTTGCTTTGCGCGAGATTCAGGTTGCGGTCTCCGTGGGTTCA
>JABMOI010000266.1 GCA_013204185.1 bacterium
CACCCCTCTCTCGTATCAAAAGTGATGTATGGGTCGTTGATCTATAAAAAGCCCAGCTCCAGTTTGGCTTCATCCGACATCATGTCAGGAGTAAAGGGAGGTTCGAATGTGATGTCGACCAACGCATCTTCGACTCCCTGTACGTGACGAACTCGCTGCTCAACTTGCCCCGGAAGGAAGCCGGCCGCTGGGCAGTTCGGAGTGGTGAGCGTCATCGAAATAGTGACTGTTCGATCGGGGTTGATGGTGATACCGTAAATCAAGCCAAGATCATACACGTTGACGGGAATCTCAGGGTCGTAAACCGTTTTAATGGCTTCAACAATTTTAGACTCTAGTTCCGCATCGGATAACTCGTATTCTCCTCCAGCGGCCTGAATTGCTTGATTGGCCGCCAAGGCCGAGCTGGCCTCTACTCTATGGCCAGAAGGAGTTGATCCAGAACCTTTGTCTGAAGCCGCATCCTGTAAAATCGTTTGAAAATCAAGCATGTCTGGTCGTATTAGGGTGAATCTGATTCGGGCTAGGATCGAATGGAATCAGATGCCTGAATAGCAGCAGCATACAACTTAATCTGCTTAATCATGGCATCGAGCCCATTTTTGCGGGTGGGAGAAAGGTGTTCTTTCAATTCAAGCTCTTCCAAAAAGGAAAGCTCTGATTGCAATATTTCTGATACATCGGAGTGATTTAGGACGCGCAATAAGATCGCAATCAGGCCTTTTGTGATCTGAGCGTCTGAATCGGCCTTGAACCAAATATCTCGACCCTGACTACAGGGTTGAAGCCAAACCTGTGACTGGCATCCTTGAATCTTATGTGTTTCGGTCCGGAAGGCGTCATCAATTGGTTCGAGTTCTTTACCTAAATCAATGACATACTGGTACTTATCCATCCAATCGTCGAACAGTTCAAATTCCTCAACGAGAGATTGAGCTCGAGACAATATGGTTGTAGGGGCCGTCATGCTAGCATTGCACCTGCTTGTCCAACGGCTTCAACGAGCCTATCTACCTCAGATCGAGTATTGTAAAAGGCAAAGGACGCGCGCACCGTTCCTGGCACTCCTAGCAATTTCATCAAAGGTTGTGTGCAGTGATGTCCAGTTCTCACGGCAATCCCAAATCGATCCAAGATGCTTCCTACGTCATATGGGTGCGATTTACCGACAAGAAACGAAAGCACAGAGGCTTTTTCTTGAGCTTGGCCAACAATACGTAACCCCGAAATAGAGGATAAGCCTTCTGTGGCATAGGCTAGTAAATCGGCTTCCTGGCGTTGGATCACGTCGAATCCAACCTTTTCAACATATTGGAGTGCTGCTGCAAAGCCAATGGCCCCTGCAATATGAGGCGTTCCTGCTTCAAACTTATGCGGAAGCTCATTGAATGTGGTGCCCGAAAAGTCCACCTGATCGATCATGTCGCCTCCACCTTGATAGGGAGGCATTCGGTCCAATATGGATTCCTTTCCGTAGAGAATGCCAAAACCAGTGGGTCCAAACAGTTTATGACTGGACAAGCAATAAAAGTCGACTCCTAAATCTCTCACATCAACCTGTAAATGAGGAACAGCTTGTGCTCCGTCAAGCAATACAGGAATGTTTAGTGCATGAGCATCGGCAATGATCTGCTCTACAGGATTAATGGTTCCAAGGGAATTGGAGACGTGTGTTATCGCAACCAATTTCGTCTTTTTAGACAGTTTGGACCGAAAATCTTGGATATCAAGCTCTCCGTCCTCTGTTACATGGGCAACCTGAAGCACTGCACCCATTTTCGAACAAATGAGCTGCCATGGCACAATGTTGGAATGATGCTCCATGGCCGAGATCAAAATCTCGTCGCCTGGTTGGAGGATCATGCCCCCCAAGCTAGAAGCAACCAGGTTGATAGACTCTGTCGTTCCCCGTGTGAAAATAATCTCACGAGTCGATCCGGCCCCAATAAACTCAGCTATTTGCTTGCGAGCTAATTCGTAGGCATCCGTTGCTCGTTGGCTGAGCGTGTGGACGCCTCTATGCACATTCGAATTGTCCTTTCGGTAATACATCTCGATTGCTTCAAGAACCGCATGAGGCTTTTGAGACGTAGCTGCGTTGTCAAGGTAGGCAAGTGGGTGACCGTGAACGCGCTGATGAAGGGTAGGGAAGTCGGCACGAATGCGATCAATAACCGCGGCATCGATCGGTTTCGAAATCTCGCCGTGAGATTTCTCTTGTTCAGTCTCAATATGCCCCGTTTTCGTATCCAAGTTATGCGCTAACCGTTAGTATTTCGTGCAATCTGCGATATAAGTATTCCTGAACGCCATCAATATCTATCAGGTCTACCACGTCTCTGGCAAAAGCCTCTAGCAGCATTAATTTCGCTGCTTCAGGCTTAATTCCCCTTGTGCGTAGGTAGAATAACGCGTCTTCGTCGAGTTCGCCTGTCGTTGCGCCATGGCTACACTTCACATCGTCTGCGTAGATCTCAAGTTCAGGCTTCGCATAAATTTGAGCGTTTCGGTCAAGGACGATGCTCTTTGAAGACTGGTATGCATTCGTTTTTTGAGCATCTTGTCTGACTAACACTTTGCCGTTAAACACGCCGGTAGCTTCGTCAGTTACGATGCCTTTAAACATCTCATTCGAAAAGCAATTTGGCTTCGCATGATCCACGAGTGTGTGGTTGTCAATATGCATTTTGCCCTTAGCCACGTACAGGCCGTGCAGGTGCGTTTCACACTCTTCTGCATCAGGAAGGAAGTTCAAGTTATTCCGAACCAATCCGCCACCCAAAGTGATGGTATTCGTTCTGAATTTGCTTTTTTCTGCCTGATGAACAAATAGTCCGTTTACAAACAATGCCGCGCTGTCACGCTCAATCACGGCTACATGATCGACTTCCGCTTCTTCGGCTACAAAAACTTCTACAACTCGATTTTCAAAGCTTGAGCCAGCTTCCACGTGAGAGAAGTGCTCTACGATTTCAACTTTTGATCCCTTTTCAGCTACAATCAAAATGCGTGGCTGGACAAAGCCGTTTTCAAACAGCGCGTCGTGGTGAATCACAATTGGGCTCTTGAGATCGACTCCACTGTGAACATGAATGAAAACCCCATCTTCTGCAAAGGCTGTTGCTAGTGCTGAAAACGGATCTCTTTCCAAAACGACAGCCGTGGAAAGGTATTGGCCAATCACATCAGAATTGGATGAACTGGCTTCTACCAACGAACTAATGGTGAGTCCTTCACCGTATCCTTCTGGGGCCGTTGAAATCAGTTGCCCGTTTGCCGTTCTGAGATGAATGCCATCGATATGCTCAAAAGCTGACTTTGTCGTCGTTTGAATTCGCAATGAGCTGTTTTTAAAGTGGGAATTAACCCACTTCGTAACAGGCGTATATTTGTATGATTCCGACTTTTTGCCAGGGAAACCAGCGTCCGCGAACGCTTTAATTGCCTGTCTGCGACGATTTGTCCCTGAAGAACCCGACTCGCTGGCGATTAGGCCAATTTGTTTGTCGAATTGTTCAATGAGTAGACTTTCGTTCGTTTTCATTTCCATATTAAATACTGCTGCAGCGATAAGAGGGGACTCACAATGATTGTGTTGATTCCTGGACTTAAACGGCTAGTGATGCATCACCTTTAATCCAGTCGTATCCCTTTTCTTCCAGTTCTAATGCCAATTCTTTGCCACCAGTCATGACAATTTTACCGCCAACCAATACGTGGACAAAATCGGGAACGATATAATCCAAGAGGCGCTGATAGTGGGTGATAACGAGGAAGGAGCGATCAGGAGAACGCAACGTGTTTACGCCGTCCGCAACGATGCGGAGGGCATCAATATCAAGCCCGGAATCTGTTTCGTCCAAAATGGCGAGCTTAGGGTCCAGCATGGCCAATTGATAGATTTCGTTACGCTTCTTTTCTCCGCCGGAAAAGCCTTCGTTCACGGCGCGAGTTTTTAACGATGGATCAAGGTGAACAAGCGCTGCTTTTTCCTTCATCATTTTCAACAGGTCGCCAGCTGAAAGAGGATCCAATCCGCGATGCTCGCGAACAGAGCTCACGGCTTGCTTCAAGAAGTTTGACATGGAAACTCCAGGAAGTTCAATTGGATACTGAAAGGCTAGGAATAAGCCTTCCCGAGCACGAACATCGGCGTCGAGCTCTAGCAGGTCCATTCCGTCAAATGAAACGCTTCCTTCTGTGATCTCGTAGCCATCTTTTCCAGCCAAAACTGAAGCCAGCGTGCTTTTTCCGGACCCATTGGGGCCCATAATTGCATGAACTTCGCCAGCTCCAATCTTCAAATTGAGGCCTTTAAGAATTTCAGTTCCATCTTCTTCAATAGAAACGTGAAGGTTATTGATCTCTAACATGTTCTTCTGTTCGTTTTAACAATTCTAAAGCTTGGATTCGCCACCGGGGTTATCCCACGCTTCCTTCTAATTCGATAGCAAGCAGGTTGCGTGCCTCAACAGCAAATTCCATTGGCAGTTGCGCCAAAATCTCTTTGCAGAATCCGTTTACAATGAGTTTGATCGCGTCGATCTCACTAATTCCACGCTGCTTGCAGTAGAAAATCTGATCCTCGCCAACTTTCGAGGTAGTGGCCTCATGTTCGACCTTTGCCGAAGGATTGGATATTTCGAGGTACGGATAGGTGTGCGCTCCGCAGCGATCGCCAAGCAACATGGAGTCGCACTGGCTAAAGTTTCTGGCGTTTTCTGCATTTCGATTCACGCGAACCAAACCGCGATACGCATTTTGGCTATTTCCTGCTGAAATACCTTTTGAAATGATGGTAGATGAGGTGTTTTTCCCCAAATGAATCATTTTAGTGCCTGTGTCGGCTTGCTGCCTTCCCTTGGTGAAAGCAACTGAATAAAACTCACCGACTGAGTGATCGCCCTTCAAGATGCAAGAAGGATATTTCCAGGTAATGGAAGAGCCTGTTTCTAACTGAGTCCAGCTAATTTTTGAGCGGTCGCCTTCGCAAATGCCGCGCTTGGTCACAAAATTGAAAATGCCTCCCACTCCTTCGGCGTTGCCCGGATACCAGTTTTGAATGGTAGAATATTTTACTTCTGCATCGTCCATTGCCAAAATCTCGACCACAGCGGCATGCAACTGGTTTTCATCTCGTTGGGGAGCGGTGCAGCCTTCTAGATACGAGACATAAGACCCTTCATCCGCAATAATGAGTGTGCGCTCGAATTGGCCGGTGCCAGATTCGTTTATTCGGAAATAGGTAGATAATTCTACAGGGCAACGTACTCCTTTCGGGATGTAACAGAAGGAACCATCAGAGAACACGGCAGAGTTTAGCGCTGCGTAGTAGTTGTCTGTATAAGGAACCACACGGCCGAGGTATTTTTTTACTAGGTCGGGGTGTTTCTGAACAGCTTCTCCAAAGGAGCAGAAAATGATTCCGTTTTTATCGAGTTCTGCGTTGAATGTGGTTGTCACAGATACAGAATCCATGACCACGTCAACAACTATACCAACAAGTCTCTCTTGCTCTTGTACCGGAATGCCAAGACGCTTGAACGTATTCAGGAGTTCAGGGTCTACCTCATTGAGCGATTCGTATTCAGGGCGCTGCTTGGGGGCAGAATAATAGGAGATGCCCTGAAGATCAATTTTCGGAATCGTGAGATGAGCCCACTCTGGAGTCTTTTCAGATTCCATCAATGAAACGAAATGGTTGTAAGCCTTTAGCCTCCATTCCAAAAGCCATTCGGGCTCATTCTTTTTGGCCGAAATAAAACGGACGGTTTCCTCATTAAGGCCAATCTTGGCCTTGTCAGATTCGATGTCTGTGTAGAATCCGTACTTGTATTCGCTATCGGCTACTTTGTGGAGTAGTTCGGTACTGTTGTCGCTCATAGAGGCCTTTGGTCAGACTATTTATGCTTCTCCGTTCTAAAAACGGAGTTTCAGCATGCTTAATTAGAATGAGTCTAAATAAGGATTATTCGCGATATAGTTTCTGGGGTGAAGTGGAAATGACTCGTTCTTCACACGTATGGAGCAAAATGGCCGATTTCGGGAACCCCTTGGACGAAAAAGGGTGGATGGGCCTAGGACACAGTGACCAGTACACGTAGAATAAATCAGAAAAAGAATGTCATCCTCAATCGAAGTACCCGTATTGCAAATCAGTGAAGCTGCTCTTGGCAAATTGCGGGAAACAATTCAAAAGGAAGGGATTGACCTTGAATCCAACTTTTTGCGTGTGGCTGTAGTACCTGGCGGGTGTTCAGGCCTCGCCTATGAACTCGGGTGGGATACCACCAAGCGCTCCAACGACTTAGTCGTTGAGGAAAGCGATCTACGCGTATTAGTTGATGAGCGAAGTGCTGCCTATCTAGAAGGAACGGAGCTCCATTTTTCTGATGGGCTAGAGGGCAAAGGGTTTCACTTCAACAACCCACAGGCAATACGTAACTGTGCCTGTGGAGAGAGTTTTGGGCTCTAAAGACCGTTAGCGAAGCACGCGAGGCTTAAGGCGCATCGGAGGCATCGAGCGCAGTCCATTGAATTTGGTCGCCCTCCGTTAGGCCCACGGAATCCACATATCCAGCTTCCACCTCAAGTACATACTGAGCGGGGCCATCGGATAATACGGTGTCTAGGCTCATTGGCTGGACATATTTGGAAATGCTTTGAACGCTTCCATCGGTTCGGATAAAAACCAAGTCTAATGCTAGACGTGTGTTGGCCATCCAAAATCCCTGCTGCGTCTCACTCTCAAAAATAAACAACATCCCTGAATCGGCTGGAAGTTTATCCCGTTGCATCAGGCCGCGTGTCCGAGATGAGTCGGAATCGGCTATTTCAATGGCTATCTCGCGGAATACAACACCGTCACGGGACATCGTAAGCGATCCGTGTTTAGTAAACGGAACGTTGATATGATCCTCAGCCGCGGTATCGACAGCTGGTTGATTTTCAGAGGAGCACCCTGAAATACTCCAAAACAAAAGAAAACAGCAGCCAAGAACTCCTGCTAAAATGTTCTTCGTTCCCATGAAATTCGGTCGTTGTCTGTAATTGAAAATTTATCTGTGTAGCCGGCTCGAACCTCAACGACATACTGAGCAGGTCCCGTTGAAAGGATTTGCTCCTCCGAATAGGGAGACGTTCGTTTTACGATGTTGACGATCTCGCCCGATTCATCAACAAAGAGTATATCGAGTGCCAACGCGGTGTTCTTCATCCAAAAAGACCGCATCGAGGGAGCCGCGTCAACGAACAACATGCCTCCTTTATCGGGCAAGGAGCGGCGATACATGAGGCCAGTAGCTTGAGCTTCGGGACTTTCGGCTATTTCGATGAAGATACGCGCTGAAATACTGCTATCTGGGCGAATAAAATCCAGAACACCGTCCGGTCTAAAAGGGATATCCTCACCCACATTGTTGGCTGGCGAATCAGACTTTGAACAACCCGAGAGCAGCAAGAGCGCGAAAAGCGCTACGCATCCTCGGAGGGCAATAATTTTGCTGTCACTGTATCGCATAAAGTTTTTCCGAGATCTGTAAGTCGAATCAGTTGATTTCGTATAGGATAAATTAAACCGCCTTCCTCGAGGTCAGCCAAGTCTTGTAGTCGCTCGGTGAGCAGGTCAACGCCATACTTTTCTTCCAGTTCATTCAAGCTCAAGCCATCTTGAGTTCTAAGCTTTAGCATGATGTGTTCATCGGCTAGCATGTCAAGGCTCAAATGTTCTTTGTCCTCAACTGGAGCCACGTACTGGAGCAAAAGGGCCTCGTATCGCTTGATGTTGCGCACGTTTGACCAGCGCTCGGCTGGCAAGCCATTCCACCAAAACGAATGGGCAGAAGGGCCACAACCGATATAATTCTCGTGAGACCAGTACCTATGGTTGTGGACGGCTTTATAACCGGGCCGGGCGAAGCTTGAAATCTCGTAATGGTCGTACCCGCGGCCGGTAAGGTAGTCCATTGTGAAGGCGAACTGATTCATGGACTCCTCGTCGTCCACGGGGATCACCAGGCCACGCTCCACCTGGTTTGCGAGCGGTGTCGATTCCTCTACCGTCAAGTTGTAGGTCGAAATATGAGGCACCTCAAAGGATTGCGCGATATCTAGGTTGGCAGACCAGTATTCAGAAGGCTGCCCAGGTACGCCAAAGATGAGGTCAATGGAGAAGTTGTTAAAGCCTTCGCTTCGAACGTCGCTTATAACCCTTTTTGCTTGAACGCTGTCATGAACCCGATTCATGAACTTTAGGTCGTCATCGAAGAAGGATTGAATGCCAATTGAGAGTCTATCTATTCCGATATTTTTTAGGCCTCGGAGGTAGTCTGAGGAAGCGTCCTCGGGATTTATCTCGAACGTCGTTTCTAGCACATTCGACGCGTCAAAATGTGTATTGATGGCCTCAATAATGCGTTCTAAATCTGGGATAGCGAGCTGAGAAGGTGTTCCTCCGCCAAAATAAATGGTCTCAATAGGTTCTAGCTTTCCATAAACGGCGCCCCTGATCTCAATTTCTCGACATAAGGCCTCGACAAACCCAGCATGTGTTTTCTGGGTCGTTACAAAATAGAAATCACAATAGGTGCACCGTTGTGAACAGAACGGGATGTGGATATATAAACCAGCCACGAAGGGTGTGTTGAAATAAAGGGGAAGGGAAGAGCCTAAAAAATAATTCCGATGCGGAAGGGGATTGCTACTCCCACGTCACTGCTACCAATAACCAAAGCGGGGTCTATTTCATAAAACAATACCGACTCTCTCAGTGCCCTAACCCAACCTATTCCCAAATGAATGGTAGGGCCTTCGAGTGTATTCGGTCTGTCGTTTGTGTTTATATAAGCGCCCATACCCCCAATCAGGTAAGAGGCCCGTTCGACACCAGGCATCGTGACGATGAGGGAAACTTGAGGATCAATCACATAGGTCGCGTCGTCGCGCCCGTTCAAAATGAAGCCTGACATCCCCAAATCGAGAGCGAGCGATAAATCTGCATTCACAGCGGAAGAAATACGTCCCCGAAACCCCATGCCGAGGCCGTCTTCACTGCTCAACAGCGTATTGAATCCAATTCCAAATCGCGCATTTGACAATTGAGCCCAGGACGATGAAGCGCAAAGCACAACAAAGAGAGCGATAAACGAGAAACGGCGAAGAATGCCTGAAACGTGCATAGATTCGTGGATCGAAGGTTAATTCCGGTTTGATGGGCGCAATCCGAGTCGTACTTTTGAGCCCTTGAAAGGATGCGCACAAGTTAGCGTAACTGGTCGCATTTATGCGGAAAGTCGCACGCGCTCTAATCGACCAATGACAAGATAGTAAAAAGAGAGAATCGCGCGATGAAATTCTGCGTGTGTATTAAGCAAGTTCCTGACGTCCAAGCTTCGGTTCAAACCGGTAGAATGGTTCTCAATGCCTACGATGCTTCGGCTGTTGAGGAGGCACTCGTAATTACTGGGGACGCCGGCGGCGGCGAAATTGACCTGGTGCTCATTGGACCATCTTCGGCCACAGAGACCATCAGAAAGGCGCTCGCAATGGGGGCTACCAACGCATTTCACCTTGTCGTTGAAGATGCCTCGTCCCTTGACTCAAATGCAATAGCCCACATGCTGGCTGAGCATTTTAAAGGACACACCTACGATGCCATTCTAACGGGAAAACAATCGCAGGACACAGATTCAGGCTTGGCCGGTTCGATGCTAGCGGAATTGCTCGCCTTGCCCTACGCAACGAACGCGGTGGGTCTCAAAGCCACAGGAAATGGCCTTGAAGTTACTAGGCAAGGGGATTCTGGGCAGGAAATCATTGAGTTACCGACGCCGTGCCTGGTCTCTTGTTCAAACGACATGAACAATCCCCGTATTCCTTCTCTAAAAGGAATTATGGCTGCAAAGCGCACCCCGATCACTACGACTGAGGCTAAAACCGTGGCACCGGTAACGCTGGTTGCTCGGACTTTTCCTCCAGCCGGAAGAGAACCTGGAGTGAAATGGGAAGGAGAACCCGAAGAGATGGTATCTCAGTTAGTACAAAAACTGCAGCAAGAAGCAGGAGTCCTTTAAGCGAACCTTAATGATTGAAATGAACAGTATTCTAGTCGTCCTTTCCGTTCAAGATGGCCGCATAAAGCGCAGTTCGTTCGAAGCACTTTCTCGAGCAGTTGCTGTTGGCGGACAACATGGCCTGACTGTAAATGCAGTGATTTTGCACTCCAACGCTAGTAAATTGGCGGCTGAAGCTAGTAAATATGGGGCTTCTAAGATTTTCTGCTTTGAAGATCGCGTGTTTGATTCGCATTTAAATGCTCCTCTGCTAGCTGGATTGGAGACCGCAATCGAGAAGATTCAGCCCCGTCTCGTGGTCGCGGCGTCAATGGAATCAATCAAGGATGTCTGGGGAGCGTTGGCCATTCGGGTCGATGCAGCTGTTCTTCCGGATGTGGCTAGTTTCGACGTAAACGGGGACGCAGTGGTTTGTGAGCGACCTGTTATGGCAGCTAAGGTAATGGCGGCCGTCAGCAGCAGCCACCCAAGAGTATTGGTCAGTGTGCGGTCGGGTTCGTACGAGGCCACGGAATCTGGTGGAGAATCAAGTATTGAGACCGTGCCGTTTGAAATGAGCAGCCAGACGCTGTCTGCTACGTTAAAGGAAATCGTTACAACCACCGGCGATCAAGTCGATTTATCCGAAGCAAAAGTAGTTGTTGCCGCAGGGCGTGGGGTTAAAGATGCGTCAGGAAAGGCGCTTGTTGACGAATTAGCGTCGATACTGGGGGCGGCAATTGGAGCTTCCAGAGCGGTTGTCGAAACAGGACTTTTCCCTGCTACAGCCCAAATCGGCCAAACAGGCAAAGTGGTTTCCCCCGAACTTTACTTTGCCATCGGAATTTCGGGCGCCATTCAACATGTCGCAGGAATGTCCAATTCAAAGATTATTGTTGCCATCAATAAGGACGCAGACGCACCTATATTTGACGTTGCGACGTACGGATTGGTCGGGGACTGTTTCAAAATACTCCCACTGCTTAATGCAGAACTAAGAAAAGCACTGTCCTAACGACTTTGGAAAGCCACTATTATGGATGAAAAGTTTGACGCGATCATTGTAGGCGGGGGAATAGCAGGCCTTAGTGCGGCTATGACATTGGCCAAAGGTAACGCCCGTTTTCTTTTGATAGAGCGAGGCGAGTTTTGCGGTGCTAAAAACGTATCTGGTGGCGTTCTTTGGGGAAGTGATCTGGCCAAATTGGTGCCTGAATACTGGTTAGAAACGGGTGGTATCGAACGTTTTGTCAATCATCGTCGCCTCACGTTCATGGACGAACAATCGGCTTTTTCAGTTGATTTCAAGTCCGAACACTTTAATGAGCCACCTTACTCTGGAGTTACCGTTCTTCGGGCAGTGTTTGATGAGTGGCTTGCCGGGAAAGTTCAGGCTGCAATAGATGAAAGCGAACACCCAGACGAGTCTTTTTTAGCAACCGACATTTTGGTTGAGGAAGTGCTTCAGGAAAATGGGAAGGTTGTAGGCATTCGGGCCGGTGAGGAGAGATTCTACGCAGATTGTGTGATATTGGCCGAGGGCGTTAACAATCTTTTGACGCGTCAGATTGGGCTGGAGAAAGAGTACGTACCGGTTGACCACATGGGAATTGGGGTCAAGGAAGTTCTTAAACTGGACTCAAAACGGCTTGAAGATCGGTTTCAATTGAGGGGACGTTCGGGCCTGACTAACGAATTTGTAGGATTTTGCTCCGAGGGTGTTGAAGGAGGTGGGTTTTTGTATACCAATTCTGATTCTATTTCTTTGGGATTGGTATTGGGGTTAAAAGACCTAAAAGCCAAAGAAAAAACACCCTATGATATTTTGAACACCTTTAAGGAACACCCCGCGGTTGCGGACATGATTTCTGGAGCTGAAACCGTCGAATACTCAGCTCATGCAGTTTCTACCGGCAATATTAAAGCGCTTCCCAGCGAATTATATGCTGATGGCGTACTGATTGCTGGTGAAGCTGCTCATCTGCTGCTCAATGCAGGAAAGGCCATTCAGGGTATGGATTACGCTATGCGAAGCGGGATTCTTGCCGCAGAAACGGTGATAGAAGCCAAGAAAGCCAATGACTATACGTCAGGCATGTTAAAAAACTACCGTTCGGCTTTAGAGAACAGCTACGTACTCAAGGACATGCGTTCATTTCAAGATGCGGTGCATTTGCTGCATCAGCCTAACATGTTTGGCGCAGTTCCAAACATGATCTGTGATTTTGGGCGCCAGTTCTTCACCATCAGTGGGGAAGAGACTCCGAAAGCATCGAAAATGATGCACGCGGCAATCAAACGAAATGCGTCATACTGGGATTTGGTCAAATTGGGATTGAAAGGAGCGAGAGCGTTATGAGCGAATCAACGTCTAAAAACCGTCTCTCTGTAGCCGACCGGCTTGGGATGGTGAATTTCCGAAACCAAGCTAGAACGGAAGCAAAGCCTCATATAGAGGTCGATACCTCAATATGTAATTCCACGTGTGTGCACAAATGCACCACTAAAGTCTGCCCAGCCAAGTGCTATACTCTAGACGAGGAAGGTCTCGTGCACTTTCAATACGAAGACTGTATCGAGTGTGGGACCTGCATGTATGCTTGTGACCAAGGGGCCGTCACGTGGAACTACCCTCATCCTGAGGATGGAAAGGGTGTAAACTGGACGCTCGGCTAAAAAACGAAAGACCAAGAGACCAAAGGCTGAGTTTTATCAGGCTTTGGTCTCCCGGTCTTTGAGAGCTAGGCTTTTGAGAGCAATCGGTGAGTTGAAGTCTAAAATGAACAGACTACTCTTTCTCAGACTCCTTCGTGGAACTTGATTCCGTCTCACTTTGCTCTTCTTTTGAGCTTGTTTTTGCCTTTGACTTTGTTGAAGAATCGGCATCGGCAGAATCCGCATCTACTGCTTCTTCGTCTGAACCATCGGCGCTGGAAACGGACTCTTTTTTCGAGGACTTCTTCTTTTTAGTCGCACTTTTGCGAAACGAGAGTTCGCCCTTGTCTTTCTTCTCGTCGTACGAAATGGAGATGGTCTCGTTTTCGCCAAGGTCGTGACCAAGAATGGCCTCAGCCATTGGGTCTTCGACGTATTTTTGTAGCGCACGACGCAATGGCCTTGCACCAAATTTCGCGTCGTACCCTTTGTCTACCAAGAACTTTTTGGCCGTCTCTTCGAGTTCAACGGTCACGCCGATTTCAGCAGCACGACCAAATAACTCGGCTGCCATTAGTTCGATGATTTCGAAAATGTGCTTTTTCTCCAACGGATTAAACACAATTACGTCATCAATTCGATTCAAAAACTCAGGGTTGAAAACTCGTTTCAGCGCGTCTTCAACGGTTGCCTTCATTGCCTGATAGTTGAACTCTGTCTCGGTTTGCGAGAAGCCAATTCCTTTACCCAGGTTTTTAATATCACGAGCTCCAATGTTCGAAGTCATGATGATAATGGTATTCCTGAAGTCAACTTTGCGCCCCAGGCCATCGGTCAACAATCCATCGTCTAGAACTTGAAGCAGGATATTGAATACGTCAGGATGTGCCTTTTCGATTTCATCTAACAGCACGACTGAGTAGGGCTTTCTGCGAACCTTTTCCGTGAGCTGACCACCCTCTTCGTACCCAACATACCCTGGAGGCGCCCCGACGAGTCTAGAAACAGAAAATTTCTCCATGTACTCACTCATATCAATACGAATGAGTGCATCCTGAGAGTCGAAAAGGTATTGGGTTAATTTTTTTGCCAGTTCGGTTTTCCCGACGCCCGTTGGGCCGAGGAATATGAATGAACCAATGGGCCGTTTCGGGTCCTTAAGCCCAGCTCGGGTCCGGCGAATGGCCCTAGAGAGCTTTTTAATAGCATCGTCCTGACCAATGACCTGCCCCTGCAACTCAACATCCATGTGGAGCAGTTTCCGAGTTTCAGGCTCAGAAATCTTATCAACAGGAATGCCCGTCATCATGGCGACTACTTCAGCAATATCCTGATCGGTCACATCATAGATTTCGGATTCCGCTTTTTCTTCCCAGGTTTTTTTTGCCGTTTCTAGTTCTTCAAGGATTTTCTTTTCCTTGTCTCGAAGGCGAGCGGCCTCTTCAAACTTCTGACTTTTAACGACCTGATTCTTTTCTTCACGAACAGCTTCGATGTCCGCTTCGAGTTTTACAATTTCTCCAGGTACTTTGATATTCTTTAAATGAACTCGAGCCCCAGCTTCGTCCATTACGTCAATAGCTTTGTCTGGCAAAAACCGATCGGAGATGTAGCGCTCAGACATTTTAACGGTTAGCACGATGGCATCGTCCGTGTATCGAACATTGTGGTGTTGTTCGTACTTATCCTTAATGTTCTTAAGGATTTCGATGGTCTCAGCGGGAGAAGCAGGGTCTACAATAATTTTTTGGAAACGACGGTCGAGTGCACCATCCTTCTCAATGTGCTGGCGATACTCATCTAGCGTTGTAGCGCCAATGCACTGAATTTCGCCACGAGCCAAGGCCGGTTTAAACATGTTTGAAGCATCAAGACTACCTGAGGCTCCTCCAGCTCCTACAATTGTGTGGAGTTCGTCGATAAATAGAATGACGTCTGGGCTCTTTTCTAGCTCATTCATCACAGCTTTCATTCGCTCCTCAAATTGGCCGCGATACTTGGTTCCGGCAACGAGAGCGGCTAAATCTAGCGTGACAATTCGTTTGCCATACAGCACGCGTGAAACACGGCGCTGAACAATACGGATTGCTAGTCCCTCTGCGATGGCCGTTTTACCAACGCCCGGCTCTCCAATAAGTACTGGATTGTTCTTTTTGCGGCGAGAAAGGACTTGCGCAACTCGTTCGATCTCTGCTTCACGCCCAACAACAGGATCTAATTTGTCTTCTTCAGCAAGAGAGGTGAGGTCTCTTCCAAAATTATCTAAAACGGGAGTTTTACTTTTCTCCATTTTGCCACCTCGATCTTTTGAACCACCTGCACGACCTGAACCTGGTGCCTTACCAGGACCGCCGGTAGGGTCTCCGGATGCCGTTGGCGTAGTGGAAGATTTTCCGCTGATGATGGTGTCCAACTCTGCGCGTACCGCGTCATACGTGACAGAGAAGCCTTGCTGCAGTATCTGAGCTGCCAGGTTTTCATCGTCCCTGAGGAGACTCAGAAGCAAATGTTCGGTGCCAATCACATCGCTCTTGTAAAGTTTGGCTTCCAGATACGTAATCTTTAAAACCTTTTCTGCCTGCTTTGTAAGCGGAATGTTGCCGACTGTTAAGGTCCCACCCGTACTCCGAACGGTGTCCTCAATAGACTTTTTCAGCTTGAACAAGTCCGATCCAAGATTACGTAAAATCTTGACCGCGATGCCTTCTCCTTCCCGAATAATGCCCAATAAAAGGTGTTCCGTCCCAATGTAATCGTGCCCAAGGCGGATCGCCTCTTCTCGACTATAGGAGATGACGTCTCTAACGCGATTTGAAAAATTGCCTTCCATAAAATGCTTTCTGACTGGAAACGTCTAGTATCGGACGTTTTTACTTTCAATTGAGCGAAGTGGCTCGAAGTCTCTTGGCCAATGACGAAACAATGCAATAACGAAACTATGCTGCGTCAAAACCCGGATTGGAGGAAGCTACCACGAGAAAAACTACGACGAGAAGCTTGACCCGCACCCGCATGTTGACGTTGCATTTGGATTTTCGAATGTAAATCCGCGAGCATTTAATCCATCCTGGTAATCGACAACCGTATCCATGAGGTAAAGACCATGGCGTTTGTCCATAAAGACCAAAATGCCGTCGACTTCAAATTCCATGTCGTGATCGCGTTGCCTATCAAATCCAAGGATATAACTCATGCCTGAACAGCCGCCACCCTTTACTCCAACTCTGAGCTGGTAGCCTTCAGGGATGTTTTTGGCCGACAGGATATTGCGGATTTCCAGAGCAGCTCGCTCAGTCAATTGGATTGGGCTTTGCAGCGTTGTCGTACTCATTAATCGAGTTTGATTTAGAAGAGGTATTCAATTCTTCCCGTGCAACGAAGCGCATTTTTGCCAGTTCCGAGAAAGTCTAATATGATTTCACGGCATCCGGCTTCTTAGGACTGAGACAGGTCGTCTGACTCGCCTTTCAAGTTTGCCGTTGCCGTCATAAAACGACGCCACAACAAGGTAGACGCCAGTCGGGACCAATTGAGAATGTTCGTCCTTCCCATCCCATGATGTGATCGAAGAATATGTCAAGAACCGGCCTCCTTCCAACGTTCTCACGAGAAAGCCCTCTCGACTAAATACCTCAAGTTTGGCCAGGGAATTTGGCTGCCCAGCAAACATTCGAATCGTTGTTTGGGCTTCGAACTGTAAGTGTTCTGGGTAAAAGGATAGGGGGGCAACATGGAGGGAATAATTGACGGTATTCGAAGGTTCCGCCTCAATTTCAAATCCTGGGACCACACCTGGCGTGGCTCCTTCGATATGTGTTGTTGAAGTCCACGGCCCAGCGACTGCTTGTAGCGCGCCATCTAGCGGCATGTCAATGACTCTAGAAAGCGATCGTCCTTTGGAATCCGCCAGACCCGAATAGTGGTCGAAACTTGAGTAGGAAATGGTCTCTATGACGTCTCCAGAGGAGGATAGTGTCTGAAACCGATCTGCCGAGTTCGAAAGCGAAAAGGATTGCCGAATGGGCAAGAATAACGCGGTGGAAGGCTTCGCAGCAGATAGCCATGCTTCTTGAATGACCTGAAACTGGGCGCTACTATTGTCCGATATGTTTGACGGTAGCTCATACACTACCGCCACCTGCTTTGAGTTAAGCACAAAGGGGCTGTTAATCTTAAACAGGGGACTAGAATCGCCTGTTTCATCCGGATAGCTTCTAGCTTCAACACCAAGCAGCCCAACAGGATACGGCGATGTGTTAACCAGTTCTATAAATTCGACCTGATCTGGAACTCCGTCGTATGCGTCTTCAATCGGATCAAACATGACTTCAGATACAAGAAGGGAGCCGTGCTCTGCAACCTGTTCAGTCTCGAGGGAAGAGGCCTGAAGTCCGATAGACGTTCCAGTAGGTGTCAGGCTTGAATACCAGCCACAATATGAGGCGAGACTCCGAACTAGGGACCGTCCCTTGTGTGTCTTAAATCGCTCATCTAGGCAGTCCTGTGAGTACCTAACTGAGTCCAGCCTATTAGATCCCAACCACAATTCAAGAGGGCTACTACCGTTCGGCAGTGAAATATTCGGAATCACTCCGTGTTGCACAGGCAAAGAAGGCGCGGAAAATTGAGTGACAAAAACACTTTCAGGATCTTGAAGCCAGATTGCATTGAGTTTGGCAATGTCGTCAACGTACTCCCAGTCTTTACTCAAAGCTACATAGGACTGACCCTCGCTTATGTGAACGAGGGAATCCGGGTGGGTCAACATGAACGACTTACCCTCAATTGAAAGCTCGACATTGCGCAGAGAGATCGGGCGTTTACTGCTAGTTGCGACGGCAATGAATTCGGGTACGGGATCAATGCGCGAAATCATCAAATCGGATAGTTCAATCTGATCGGATCCCTCCCAGAAATGCACCTCAGAAATGTAAACTTGGTCCTTTAAAGGTGGATATGCCACAAGAGCATCTTCCCTATTTCCACCATGCCCAGCGAAATCGAGGTAGTCTGAAACTGTGACTATTTCAATCATGGCAAAGGGCACATTGGTGAGAGAAATTTGATTAAAACACGGATGACCTTCAAAATAGGCGTGTTCTCCCGTACTCGTAGTTATCTCGATGGGCACCACTTGGTTCTCGGGAAGGGGCTCTGAAAACCAAATCAGAAGTCTGTCAGGATTTTCAATTTCTGCTCCTAAGACGTGAGGAGGAGATAGGTCGATTCTAAAAAGGGAGTTAGTCCGTCCTGGGGTGGCCCCATCTAAATCGATAGACCAACCCCAGTTCGATTCCCAATGGCCTGGCATGTTTTCTGACAACCGTTCCAAGGAGATGCCGCTCTTGGATT
Source organism: bacterium (assembly GCA_013204185.1). GTDB lineage: Bacteria > Bacteroidota > Rhodothermia > Rhodothermales > UBA10348 > UBA10348. Next base: position 18,057 of record JABMOI010000266.1, read on the forward strand.
GCGAGTACCCAACTCGATCCAGAACGTCGCTACCCATGCGAACGAAAAGGGAATCGCCTCCGTTGTTCAGAGAGGGCCATGGGGAGAGCTTTAGGACGCGTGCGTTTGGGAGCATACCTGAAACCAGTTCAGGTGATTTGGCAACAACAAGTGTGTCCCGACCGCCTGTTAGATTGAGTAGCGGAACCGGGACCCACCCGCCGGATTTGTCACGAATCTCAAGTTGACTTCTTTGGGCAGAGGCGTTTTCGGAGGGCGATAAGTCAGTCTGATCAATGATCAGTTCAATAAATTCAGATTCACCGCTTCGTGGCGCAGCGTAAATCTCATTGATGATGGCCTTCTGAATCGGTGTTACTCCAACTAACAAACAAAAAACACTCAATATCCCCATGTTTTGCGCCCTTTCTGTAATAGAGGACGTCATCGTCACTTTTGTAACAGATTCGGGGGGCAGGGCCGAAGGGAGGCGCGAGCAAGGCCGAAGGGAGGCGCGAGCAAGGCCGAAGGGAGGCGCGAGCAGGGCCGAAGGGAGGGCAGGGCCGAAGGGAGGGCAGGGCCGAACTAATTTGTTACTGAATGGGCCTGTTTCTTGAGCAGATTGATCAAGGTAGTTGCTAAAAGTCGGGCGCTTGTTGAAAGGACCGATTCATCAATGTCAAAATTAGAATCGTGAAGCACGTGGGACGTTTCGGGGCTGTTGCAAGTACCCACACGAATCAAAGCGCCTGGGACGTGATCGAGATAGTGGGCAAAATCTTCGGCTCCCATGGATGGGATTGGAATATTGTAAATGGCATCGGGTCCGAGAGAATCCTGAATCGTTTCGCGCAGCACGGAAATTAGACCACCATCGTTGACCACCGGCGGCGAACCATAGTCAAAGTCCACGACAACTTCAGCTCCATAAACTCGGCCAAGACGCACCGCCGTCTGTTCAATTTTGGTTTTAATCACCTCGCGTTCGCCATTCTCGGTGCACCTAAACGTTCCACCAAATTCCGCCTCAGCTGGGATGACATTGTAGGCTTCGCCAGCAAGTAGGCGACAAATGGATATTACAGCGGGTTTGCGTGCATCTGAAACTCTACCCACCAATTGGTACATAGCAATCATGATCTGGGTCGCAATCCAAATGGTATCCGTTGCTTGGTGGGGGCGAGCAGAATGGCCTGTGGAGCCCGAAACTACACGAATTCTAAACCGATCGGCAGAAGCAGTAACGGCGCCGGTCATCAATCCATATATCCCGCTTTTCAAGGTGGGATCAACATGCGAGGCATACACGGCCACAACATCTTTGAGTACGCCGTCTTTTATCATCAAAGGGGCGCCAGACGGCATTCCTTCTTCATTGGGTTGGAAAAACACCCGAACAGTCCCGTGTATAATATCCCGATGGGCGTTGAGCAATAACGCCGTTCCAATAGCCATGGTGGTGTGGGCATCATGACCACAAAGGTGTGCTAAACCGGGGTTACACGACTTGTAAGGCACACTTTTGGCGTCTTCAATGGGAAGAGCATCAATGTCTGCTCGATAGGCTACAATGGGTCCTGGGTAATTCCCGACGATGTCCACATAAAGCCCAGTTGTGGCTAGCGGTCCTGAAACAACAAGGCCAAATTTTTCCAGTGTAGACCGAATGAATCGGGACGTTTCAAACTCAGCCAGGCCTATTTCTGGATTGGCATGGATATGCCGTCGGATGCCAGTGAGAAGCGTTTGAAAGGATGGGCTGTTGGCGTGTTGATCGAGATTCAGAGCGATTGGGTCCAGCGTCCCTTTAACTTCAAGGGTATCAGCTATACTTGACATAGGATGGATGAATCTGATCAGAAAATGAATACAACAGGCCAGTATATAATCATACTAGGCCGCTTCGCAAATATACGGTGGATAGAAGAGTAGACCTAGCTTGAGTTTCAGTTTACACCATTCCGAAACGTTTTCTGAAAAACCATTCCGCCGTGAGGAGCACCATAATCAAAAACAGAAAGGGGATTTTCTGCCAAAGTCTGGATTGTGCTTTCACCAAACGACTCGTAGAACTGAGGTCCACAATCGATTCTATTTGGCTCAGAACGTTACTAACGTCTTCTGGCGCAACCACCGCTCCACCTGAACGGGCTGCGATCTGCGCCATGAGCGCAAAGTCCGCTTTCGTATTTCTAAACTCCAAGGTTCGGGTCCCAATACTGAAGAATCCAGTATCCTCGCCCAAAATCAACTCATTTCGGGCGGCGGTTGCAGTGTACTCGTACGATCCCGCTGGCAGACTACCAACGTCAAGTGAATAGCGTCCATTCCCTACAGAACTCATTTCATACGGAAAGACTTGACCATCGGGCGACGTCACTTGAAGAGAAAGAGCGGCGTCTGATACCGGCCTAAGCGTCTCGTCGTAGACTTCGCCTTTTAAAACCACGATCTCGCCTTCTGCATACTCCTGTTCAGACGGTTCGACGCGCACCAAGCGATTGTCGTCCGTGGCGTAGAGCCATTGAATTGTGTTCTCTAAAACGGCTTTAAATGTAGCAGATTCCTCTTCAAGGTCTTCAGGCACATTGGTCCACTGCCAGAAACCATGAGCTAGAAAGGCAGCACTTTTTGTTTGACCAACCCGCGCAACAACAAAAAGCGGGTCGCCCAGCGCTACGCCGCGAATTACTGATGTCGCCAAGACGGTGGACGACGCAATAGATTCCCAACGACTTTCAGTGAGGGTTAATGGCGGAAGCCTGTTCCATGTGGCATTGTCACTGCGCTCACCTGTGTCGAAGATAGCGTGGGAATCGGCCAGGGGAGCGAGCACCATGGAGCCAGTAATGAAGCTCGCCCGAGGAGTTTTGAGGGAGGCCGGTAGCAAGGTGTTGAAATCGCGCTGCACGGCATTGAGATCCGTCCCTCTATCCAAAACGAATAGTAAAGGGACTCCATCCGATACAACGCTGGCTATGGAGGCAGATGTGGCTGGAGAAGTCGCTTTTCCCGGAAATCCAATCGATACAATGAGGTCTAACTCAGAGAGATCCTGGGGAAGGTCGCCCTCGTAGAATGATCCATTCGGTGCTTGAGTTCGGAGCTCAACCTGGGCCGTTTCATCCTGTTTTAAAGCACGAGCGAAGGCTGAAACGTCGGGCGACGGAGCACCACCCAAGATCAGAATGTTCTTCTTCTGATCAAGAACTAAAATAGACAGCGATTGAGCATTATTCCGGTTTGTAACCTCATCTTGGAAGGAACTGACTGAAACAGAGAGGTTGTTTCGACCCACCTTAACGGCTTCAAAGCTGAGTTCGACTTCAACTTCAGTGCCTGACGCGGGAAGAGGCACGACTTTTTGGGAGAGGATTTGGGTCCCAGAGAAAAGACGAACGCTCAAGTTCTGACTCGGATAGCCGTCATTCCTAACTCGGACCAGTACCGGAACGATGGTATCGGCGAAGGTCAGTTCGTTACTAATGACTTGAACAATTCTAACATCACGCTGCTCAGAGGAATCTCCGTGTGCAATGGTGAAAATGGGTACAGGAGACCGTTCTGCGCTGTGTATTGGATTTGTGCCTGTGTTGTACAACCCATCACTTAGGAGAAGAATGGCCTTTAGCGATTCGTTCTGCAATTGAGAGGTCAGGGCCTCCAGGGCTCCAGAAATGTCCGTTCTTCCTTGACTGTAGGATACAGATTCAAGCGAATCTAGTGATCGAAGGGAGCTGCCAAAGGAATAAAAGCGCGGTTTGAGTCCATTTAAAGAGGCATCAAGTCTTTGAAGTTGTTCGTTGAGTCGTTGTCCGTTAGCTCCGGCGAGTGAATCCGAAAGCCCCATGCTTTCCGATTCGTCAACCAAAATGGCCACGGTCGGCTCTTGGTTTTCCGTAGTTGTACGCTCAAGAACGGGCTCAAATAACAGAAAGAGGATGATGGCCAACGCGACGGCCCGTAATCCCCCCAAAAACCATTTGAGAAGAGGGCGAATTTCAGGAATGGTAGTCCGGTACGTCCACCAAGAAGCCCCGACTGCAAAAATAAGCAGCAGCACGAGCAACCAAGGGCTTTGTCCAAAAGAAAGATTCACGCGCTACAGTTGGGGGTAAATAAGCCAGATGAGATAAACTGAAAAGGCAATGAGTAAAAACACGCCATTGGACCTAGACAAAGCATGTTTTTTTCGGGCTAAAGGATACAAAACTAATGAAAACGCAATCATCACCGGGAAATGGAATCGGATTGATTCTGATTCAATCTCCATCGGTTGAATGACAGCGACAAAACCAATTACGAACAAAATGTTTAACATGTTGCTACCCAAGATGTTACCCACGGACATGTCGCTTTCTTTTTTCAGGGCACACATCAGTGAGGCGGCTAGCTCTGGGAGGCTGGTTCCAATTGCGACAATGGTAAGGCCTACGATTATTGGCGCTATATCAAGTAGTCGTGCAATGCCCACCGCTGAGTCGACCATCAGCCGGGCTCCAATGGCCAGCGCTGCAATGCCTCCGACAATAAGTAGAATGCGAAAGTAGGGCGCCACGGAAGGGCTGGTAACGAGGCGCTTAAAAGCGGTATCGGGAACCTCAATTTCTTCTTCTTCGACTTCGCTCGGCGAAGGACGATTTTTGGAGTGACGAATGGAATCGGTCACTATATAGGCCATAAATGCAACGAGGCCGGCAAGAAGGATGATTCCGTCAACACGAGAAATGAGACCATCCAACGATAAAAGGTAAAAAAGCCCAGTAACCGCTAACATCATGGGGTACTCTTTACGGAGAGCATCACCATCAAAGGTGAGTGGAGCAATGGCGGCGCTCACTCCCAGAATAAGGGCGATATTACTGATATTTGACCCAATAATATTGCCAATCGCCAGACCGTCCTCACCAATAAGAACAGCAAAAAAGTTGAGCAGGAACTCAGGGATTGAGGTACCAAGAGCAACGATGGTAAGCCCAATAATCATGGGCCGAATACCAAATCGCTTGGCTACATCTGAAGCACCTTGAACGAGCCAGTCTGCTCCTAAGTAGAGGATGCCTAACCCAAGAATAAAAACGATGGAATGGAGCAGCATGCGGGAAAAAAATGCAGTGAGCTAAATGCCTTGAACTAAGGGCGTTTCAATATATCGCCAGTAAAATGCCCGGGCAGCAACTCTGTTGCTTTCATTGCTTGGGGATTTTCATCGTCAAGGTCCATCCAAACCGTTGCTTTTGGGGCAAGTTCCACTATTACTTGCCGGCACGCTCCACATGGTGTTCCGCCAGGCAATTTGGGACAGGAAACATAAACATCTGTAACGTCGCCCAATCCATAGGTAATAATGGTAGATAAGGCGTTCCGCTCCGCGCAGATTATTTGGGACCAGTCTGGATGTTCGACATTTACTCCCTGAACAACCTGGCCCTTGGTCGTGGTGATCGCGCATCCAACAGGAAAATTTGATTCTGGGATGAAGGCTGCTTTTGCCGCTTCACGTGCGCAATTCGCTCCATCTGATGCATTTTGAATGTCGCTGGGGAAGGATACAGGCAAAAACATGGTGGGGTCGGGATGATGAGCACCCGCAACAACTAGGATTCTAGGCGAGACCAATTCCCACTGATAAGATCCAAGCGCACTCGTGTAAGCCAGCTCTGCTTCGGTGAAAGGGACCGTGGACACGATTATCGAGAAGTCCTTGCGCTGCAACGCATAAGAAGTCGTGATCGCATTGAGGATTGGAGGGATGGTTAGTTGAAACGAAGCATTTTCAACTCGTACGCCCCCAACCAACGCCCCGTCCTCAAGCATAATGACAACCGCTTCCTTTCTACCGGTATACGGGGAATAGGAGCGCGAGGCAATTCCTTCAGCGTGCACTTTGAGTTGGGAGAGAACTTGTTCAAATATTTCCATTGTTACCTGATCTTATGCCGGACCAAAGTACAAATATCCGTGAGTTTGGTATCAAATCCGAAAGGAGATTAAAGTTCGCGTTGTTTCGCTGCTAAAGATGGGCTAGTTTTGCCCTTCGCATTTGGCCACGGTCAATTGCTTGCCGGGATGGCGGAATAGGTAGACGCAACGGACTTAAAATCCGTTGAGCAATTTGCTCGTGCGGGTTCGAGTCCCGCTCTCGGTACACTCGAAGAAAGGCTCCAAATGTGCTATTAAGGTTCATTTGGGGCCTTTTTATTTGGAGAGTTTAAACCACAGGATCGAGCCTCCCAAAAGAAGCCCCCGAATCGAGTCATATTCCTGCGTTATTGAATCACTCCGAAAATTCACTGGAGAACCAATAGGAATGACTAAAAAAAGACCTACAAGGGCGTGCAGAAAAGTCAGGTGTTGCGGGTTTCGATCCTCGGCAACGCTTCAACCGCAGTGGAAGGCACCTTAAAACGGACATTCTACTCATCCAAAGGATGATTTACGCGCTTCTATTGATCGCTCTGCAAATGCCTTTCACCCATTTCAATTCAACTTTCGCCTTTCAACTCACGTGAAATCACTTTTATACACTCTCGTCCTTCTCCTGCTTAGCCTACCCGCAGTGGCTCAGTCAGGAGATGGCAAAAATGATTCTGGAGAACATGGTGTCTCCCTTGTGACCAATACGTCCTATTCATACGACATGTTGGAGATCAATCAGAACCTTAGAAAAATGGACGTTTTGCTTGACGCAAGACAGTCTGGCGCTCTACGTCCTGGTACAATCGTCTTTGGAACTTCCATTATCGCTATTGCCGATTATCAAAGCGCTACGGACAATTCTAAATTCGGATACTTGATGCGGCATCCCACCGCTGCAAATGAAATTGGGAAAACGGTTTCAGAAGCTGTACTACACTCCTTTCAGATTGGACTGACTGGTGTGGTAAACTCTTGGATTACCACCTTCGCCGAAGTGCTGTACGATCCAGAGCAAAGCTTTGGCGCGGGTACCATCACGGCGCTGACTCGCAACCAATTGCAGCTTAGAAAAGGCTTCGTTTTGCTTGCAGATCTAGATAAGTATCCAGTTTATATGGCCCTTGGTAAAATGGATGCACCGTTCGGACAGACCGATGCGGTCAGCCCGTTCACCAACTCCACAATGTGGCATGCATTCGGAGGCCTCGGATATGGCGCACAATTGGGTCTGAAAACGGCTGGCTTAAACGTGTCTTTTATGGCAATTCAAGGTGGTGCTCAGTTCCGTGCTCTCAATGCTCCAGTAGAAGGCACAGCCGTGCCATCACGTCTAAACAACTACGTTGCAGATGTGAACTATACCGCATCGATCAACGAAGATTTAACGGTTCGGGTTGGCGCTTCTTACGTGCACGGTTCCACCTACTGCCAAAACTTTCCAGTCGTTCACTTCACACCGTGTGACGAGCCAAACCCTGCTCAGACTGTCTACGGTAAAGTCACGTTCCAAAACCGCATTACGGTGAAAGGTGGCTATGCTGTAACCAGAGATGAGTGGAAAGGCACGTTCAACCCAACCCCTCCACTTGATCAATTTGCTGCTTCTAAAGTCTCTTCGCTTGACGCTGGAATTCAGATCAAGTTGAATCAGGAAGGCAAGGTGCGTTACGCCGTTTCAGGTGAATTCTCCAATTTTGTGGCGGGAGCCGAAGGTTCACCTTGGGAGCGTCAGAATCAGCTTGTTGTCGGCCTGTCCGGTACAGTTAGCACCGCCGCTAAGCTGTTTGTCGAATTGTTTAAAGTAGATGGTTATGCACCGTTGAACTTTATCAGCGGAAGCGCAGATTTTGCTCCGTTTCCGCCAGGAACGACCCACAGTAAAGCGGATGCTAACTCAGTTGGTGTCGTAGCAGGTCTGCATGTCACGCTCTAGATTAGGAAAACCAGTCCTCATCCTTGAAGGATGATGTATGGAATTGTCGGGAAAGGGCTGATTGCCGCAAATGCGGCAATCAGCCCTTTGTCTTTATACAATTGCTTTCTCTAAGAAAAGACGCTTGCTCATTTGATGTTCGTGAGTGAACTTGACGGTCTCGCTTTTCTCCACGCCACATTCCAAAGATTATGCAACGATTCGTCTCCTTTTACTTTCTTGTCATTCTTGTGGCTTCGACTGCCTTTGCACAGGTTCAAAAAACGGCAGAGGAAGCCAAAAAGCCTGACGCTTGGGATGTTAATGCAGTTCATGGGGAGACAAAAACCGTCGCATTTACAACCACAGAAGGAACGTGGATGACGACGGACGTGAGTCCTGACGGGAAAACCATCATTTTTGACATGATGGGGGACATTTACACCATGCCTCTCACTGGAGGGAAGGCAAAAAGGCTGACTAATGGTCAGGCTTATGACGTAACCCCTCGTTATAGCCCCGATGGCTCCAAAATCGCATTTACTAGCGACAGAGCCGGGGGAGACAATCTTTGGGTTATGGATTTGGATGGTTCTAACGCCCAGCAGGTAACCAAGGAAGCGTTTCGTCTCGTGAACGGGCCCGCTTGGACTCCTGATGGCCAATATTTATTGGGACGGAAGCATTTCTCTTCAGAGCGTTCGCTTGGGGCTGGAGAAGTCTGGATGTATCACATTTCAGGGGGCGAAGGCATTCAGATCACAAAGCGTAAAAACGATCAGCAAGATCAAGGAAACGAAATCGCTGTCAGTCCAGATGGGCGCTACATCTACTTTAGCGAGGACATGAGCGGTGGCAGCACATTTGAGTACAATAAAGATCCGAATGGCCAGATTTATGTGATTCGGCGGTACGACCGCGAAACCGGCAAATTCAAAAACTTGATTACGGGCTCTGGAGGTTCGGCGCGCGCCGTCCCTTCGCCCGATGGGAAAACCATTGCATTCGTACGCCGAGTCCGTGCCGAGTCGGTGATCTACCTGTACGACATCGAATCGGGAGCGCAGAGACCGTTATATGATGGCCTGGATCATGATCAACAAGAAGCGTGGGCCATTTTCGGCGTTTACCCGAACTTCAATTGGACCCCCGACGGCAAAAGTCTCGTATTTTGGGCTGGAGGCCATATTAACCAGTTGGACGTGGCAACCAAAAAGAACCATGTCATTCCCTTTGAAGTGGATGTCTCCCTTGATGTTACAGCTCCAGTTCGGTTCGCTCAAGACGTGAGCCCCGCTACGTTTGAGGCCAAAATGATTCGGGATGCCATGACCTCCCCAGACGGGAAAACGCTCGCGTTTCAAGCGGTTGGGCATATCTGGGTCAAGGCTCTTCCTGGTGGAAAGCCTCGTCGTTTAACCTCTGATAATCACTTTGAATACGAGCCTTCGTTTAGTCCCGATGGAAAGCACATCGTGTATACAACGTGGAGCGATGAGGACTTGGGTGGTATATACATCGTCCCGGCAGCGGGCGGGGTGGCGAAGAAATTGAACACTAGAAAAGGGTATTACAACGAGCCACGGTTTTCACCAGACGGCGAATTGATTGTGTACCGCAGAAATAGTGGAAGCCAACTGTTAGGATCTATTTATAGCACCGAGACGGGATTGTACTGGATGAAATCTGCTGGCGGCGCCGGCACCTTGATTCAGGAAAGCGGAGAAGATGCACGAATTGGGCCCGATGGCCGAGTCTATTTTCTAACAGGCGGCGGTCTGAGTAAAGAGTACAAAAGCGTTCGGTTGGACGGCGGCGATGAGCGCACTCATTTCAAATTGAAATACGTCACGACCCTTGTGCCATCCCCAGACTTTGAGTGGGTGGCATTTACCGAACTCCACAACGCATACGTTGCAGCCTTTCCCAAAACAGGCCAGCCTATTGAGCTCACAAAGGACACGAAAGCGTTTCCAACCAAGCAGGTCACTCGGGATGCGGGATTGTACTTGCATTGGTCTTCAGATTCTCAAAACCTGCATTGGGTCTTGGGACCAGAGTACTTTACTCGGAGCCTAAAAAACAGCTTTACGTTCGTCGATGGCGCTCCAGAGAAACTACCAGCGATTGATTCAACAGGAGTAAACGTTGGCTTGACTGTTGCCACGGACGTGCCCTCCGGTATGGTGGCCTTTACCAACGCCAGAGTTATTACGATGGATGGCGACGAAGTGATTGAAAACGGGACCATCCTAATTGATAGGAATCGGATTGTCGGAATTGGGAAGGACGTAGCTATTCCGGCCGGCACCAATGTTGTTGATGCGTCAGGAAAAACCATCATGCCTGGAATGGTAGACGCGCATGCCCACGCCGCTCACTTCAATGTGGGGGCGTCGCCTGAACAAAACTGGGTCTATTATGCCAACTTAGCTTACGGAGTGACTACATCTCACGACCCGTCGGCTAACACTCCGTTTGTTTTTGCACAGTCTGAATTAGTAAAAGCTGGCCTTACGGTTGGTCCTCGCATCTATTCGACCGGAACCATTCTATACGGTGCTGAAGGCGATTTCAAGGCGGTAATCAACAACATAGACGATGCTCGGTCACACCTTCGCCGGATGAAGGCAGTCGGCGCTTTTTCAATTAAGAGCTACAACCAGCCACGGCGCGAACAGCGGCAGCAGGTACTCCAAGCAGCTCGCGAATTGGAGATGATGGTTGTGCCTGAAGGTGGATCTACGCTATTTCATAACCTAACCATGATCATTGATGGGCACACCGGAATCGAACACAACATTCCGGTTGCCCCGCTTTATAACGATGCGCTTTCGGTCTGGGCTGCGACTGCTGTGGGATATACGCCGACGTTAGTGGTTAATTATGGCGGACCCAATGCTGAATTATATTGGTACCAATACACCAATGTGTGGGATCAGAAAAGGCTGCTTAACTTTACGCCACGCCCGGGTGTTGACGCTCGGTCACGCCGGCCTGTGATGGTGCCAGACGATGAATGGTTTCACATTAAAGTGGCCGAAACCGCCAAAGATTTGATCGATAGAGGAGGTAAAGTTCAATTAGGTGCGCACGGACAACGCCAAGGTCTCGGAGCGCATTGGGAGCTCTGGTCGTTTGTTCAGGGTGGGATGACCAATCTTGAAGCGCTTAGGTCTGCCACGATTTCAGGCGCTGAGTACTTGGGGCTCGATGGGGATTTGGGATCACTTGAAGTGGGAAAACTCGCGGATTTGGTCGTTTTGGATGCGAACCCTTTGGAGGATATTAAAAATTCCGAGTCCATCAAGTACGTCATGGTAAATGGCCGCTTGTTTGATGCGTGGAATATGAATCAAATAGGCAATCATCCCCATACTGCAGCGCCATTCTGGTGGCAGAAAAACGGGTTGGACGATTCGTTCATTTGGGACACAAACAATTAGTCTCACTTACACCGACAATTTAACTTGAAAGGCTATGCCCGTGGAAAAGCGCGTTTTTGGAAAGAAAGGTTGGAAGGTTAGCGAAATAGGCCACGGTATGTGGGGGATGGGTTCGTGGTCAGATTCAAGTGACGAAGCCTCTCTGGATGCATTGCAATTGTCGGTGGATCTCGGTTGTAATTTTTTCGACACCGCATTTGCATACGGTGCAGGTCGATCTGAAGTGCTTCTCGGCAAAATTGTGAAAGCCAATCCAGAGAGAAAGCTTTATACCGCGACTAAAATTCCGCCCAAAAACATGAAATGGCCCTCAAAAAGGGGGTTTTTGCTGGAAGATTGTTTTCCTCCGGATCACATTCGGACCATGGTCAAGAAGAGTCTGGAGAATGCACAACTAGATCACTTCGATCTGATGCAATTCCACGTTTGGGAAGACGCTTGGGCAGAGGATGAGCGTTGGATACGGGCAATGGACGACTTGAAATCGGAAGGGGTGATTTCGTCGGTTGGTATTTCCATAAATCGTTGGGAGCCTTGGAATGGTATCAAAACGGTTGAAAGTGGGCATATTGACGCGGTCCAAGTGATCTATAATATTTTCGATCAAGACCCAGAGGATGAGCTTTTCCCAGCCTGTAAAGCGAACCAAGTCGCCGTGATTGCGCGCGTTCCTTTTGACGAAGGCACGCTTACGGGCAATCTGACAGTAGACTCAAAATGGCCAGAGGGGGATTGGCGGAATCTATACTTCGTGCCTGAAAACCTAGTGCCTAGCGTGGAACGGGCAGAAAAGCTGAAGTTGATTGTGCCTGAAGGAATGTCTCTTCCGGAAATGGCACTCCGATTTATTCTGAACAATCCTGATATCACGACCATTATCCCAGGAATGCGCGCTTTAAAGCATGTTCGATCAAATATTGAGTGCTCCGTAAAAGGTCCTCTTCCGAGCGACCTCCATCATCAATTGAGAAGTCACCGCTGGGATCGGTCTCCAACGCGGTGGTCCTATTAGTCCTCAAAGTGAGTCAGAAACACCGTTAGCGATCTTTTCTAGCCCAAATCAAGGCCGTTTTAGCCGGGACGACAATCCGGTTTAGAGGCGCGTCAAAGTCGGAGCCGCAATCACATCCTTCAGGGTAGATGGTCGTTCCGTCGGATAGTTGTATCCATGAACCGTCCATCACGGAAGAGACATCGAACTCGGCTTTCGATTCGGATGTGTTGATGAGCACCAGCACGCGTTCATCGGTCACATATCCCAGAAGTTGCGGGTTTTCCGGGAGAAACCACTTGAAATAAGAGTCAGAGACCGGGTGTCCTATCGTGAACACGTCGCCTATTGAACTCGACCTCACGTGCATTAGCCCGCTCCAAAATGCCGTCATAGCAGCATAGTCCATTGGTCGAACTTCATCGGGGCCAGCCCCCACGTTATCCCAAACGAAAGCGTTTGCACGTCGAAGATTGTACGTATCTCGCTTTCCGTGAAAGTATAATTTCCCGTAAGCGGTCTCTTTGATCAACTCTTCGAGGGGGGCGTGTCCTTTTGAACGCATCATTTCTGATCCTCCATGCAACACAATCGGCCCAAGTGATGTGAAGAGCAGGGTTGCTGCAATTCGGAACTGCGCCTCGTCCACGTGTTTACGGCCATCCCAGTTCACATCAGAAAACTGATCGGCGAGAGCCCAGTTGTCGTGGATGTCGAGATAATTGATTCCCGCATTCGGGGTGGGCTCTTCTGAATACTGATTGGCGAGTGCTTGCATTGCCCGTTCACGCATGGATCCATCGCCCCCAGCAAAACCGCGATCGGTTTTTGGGTTTTCCGGATTTGAAACGGGCCCTTTAAACGCATTTCGAGCATCGTCCTGGAAGAACGTAATGGGCGCGTCTTTTTTGTACCAACCTAGGTCTGGGTCATTAGCCACAATGGGGTCGGAGGGAGCAATCCACGGTTCTCCGTAGATAATGAGGTCCTGAGGCAGCTCATTTTTGATCCATTTGAGTGTCTGCTTATCAATTTGCCCAGCCAAATCAATTCGGAATCCATCCACACCTAGTTCCTCGACCCAATGCTTCAACTGGTCCAAAATCCACCGCTGAACCATGGGCCGGCTCTCAGACTTGACCTCGTTTCCGAAGGGACCAATTAAATTAAGCTCGGAATCAGTGCGGTAGTAATACGGCCTATCGATCGCACCAAAGTTGAACAAGAATTGGCCGCCGTCCATGTTTTCACCGGTGTGATTGGGGACCACATCGATTATGACTGAAATACCCTTTTCGTGGAAGGCGTTAATCAGGGACTTGAATTGCTCCCTTTCCGCGCCAATAGCTGCGTTTTTGGTTCGGAAGCGAGATTCCACGGCAAATGCATGAGTGGTTCTATAACCCCACTGGTAGTTTTCCTGGGAGACGCCCTGCTCAATCATGTATGGATCGTTCGAAAATGCGGCCTGCCACACATCGTCGGGGTAGTGCAGGTACTCCTGAACGGGCAGTAAGTGGACGGTGTTAATGCCCAGTGAGGTGAGGTAGTCAAATCCGATAGGCGCTCCACGTTCATTTGTTAATCCTGGCATGGCCATGGCAGCGAACGTGCCTTTCAATTCAGGAGGAACAGGCAATTCATCGGTAAAGTCTTGAACGTGAACCTCGTAGGCGATCACATCCTCCATGGCTGGACGTCCGCCACGAACTGACTCTGGCCTTTCTCCACCTGCATAAACCATCGCCTTTCCCCACGAATCGTCGCTAACAAGTGCATATGGATCCGTGATGTGTACGGGGTTCGTGCTGTAGAAAAAATTGCCTTGCTCGTCTGGGCCATCAATGGTGTACGTGTAGAATACGCCGTGGTAATTGCGGGGAAATGAGATTTCCCACACGCCATCGGCGTCTTTCAACAAGGCAATAGATGCGTCAGGCGCTGAGGTGTTTTGCTTAGAATCTGAAAACAAATGAAGTGTGACTTTCGACGCGCGAGGAGCAAAGAGACGAAAATCAGTTTGGCTTAAGTCCGCCGAAACGGTGGCGCCCAATGCTTTTGTTGAAAAGAGAGAGCTAAACCAGGCTTCTCGGCTCACAAAAACGTGAGAACCGTCCGGCACATAAGCCAACGCGTAAAGCCGAGTTGGGTCCATAGGCCCCGCGGTATGCAACAAGACAGAATTGGAGCGATGGGGAGAAACGGAGGACAACTCAATCGGGGAGCCGCTAAAACTCGTCAATTTGAAGTCTTCAATCTGACTCGTGGCATCAATTGAGTTTCCGCCCACTTCAATAATTCCAGCGGATACATACGCCGCATACAGCGGGGCTTCTTGAGCAAACGCGCCTTGAGTTGGGGTCAAGAACAGGACTAAATGCAGAATGAAACCTAACAAAAGTCTTGATGCAGAGATTGAATGAGAAGGAGTTGCTGGCATAAGCGCTTTAAACGTCTTGAAATGAGGCTGTCACAGGAGCAACATGATACGTTAGAACATCATGTTAGCCATGAATCACGCCTTACTTCGCGGGAGGTTTCAAAAGAATCCGTCCATACGGCGAAGCAAATAACTAATTCCAATTCAGTCAGAATCGTATATTCGCTATCCTCATCCAACTCCTGCTGAAAAATGAAAAAAGTCCTCTTTCTGTTCTCGTTCATTCTTGTTTCTTGCTCCAGCCAAACAACCTCGTTTACGGCAGGCGAAGTCGCAGCTTGGGAGTCCCGGGCCGACAGCGTGACCGTGGTCCGAGATGAGTGGGGAATCCCGCACATTTACGGCAAGACAGATGCAGATGTTGTTTTTGGGATGCTTTATGCACAGGCCGAAGACGATTTCAATCGGATTGAAGTCAATTTCCTGAACGCAATGGGCCGCTTGGCAGAAGCCGAAGGGGAAAGCGAAATCTACCGGGACTTGAGAATGAAGTTGTTCATTGATCCGGTTGAGCTAAAGCAGATGTATGACGAGAGTCCAGAGTGGCTAACGAGTCTTATGAACGCGTGGGCAGATGGCTTGAATTACTATCTGTACACCCATCCAGAGGTAAAACCTCGCGTATTGGATCGATTTGAACCCTGGATGGCACTTTCGTTTAGCGAGGGCAGCATTGGCGGCGATATCGAACGCGTTTCTATTCGAGATCTCGAAACGTTTTACGGCGGAGATCCTGCCTCCACATTGACAATGGCTTCTAACGTGGACCCGGATTTTGTACCCGAGCCAACAGGCTCAAATGGGTTTGCAATTGCTCCATCGAATACGAAAAACGGGAATGCGCTGCTTCTCATCAATCCTCACACTTCATTCTATTTCAGGGCTGAAGTGCACATGGTTAGCGAGGAAGGGTTGAATGCGTATGGCGCAGTGACTTGGGGGCAATTCTTTGTCTACCAAGGCTTTAACGAAAAAACGGGTTGGATGCACACATCTTCGGCAGCCGACAACATGGACGAATTCCTCGAGACCATAGTAGAAAAGAGCGATGGGATGTACTACCTGTATGATGGAGAGGAGCTGCCGTTAGAGAGCAAGGTGGTCACTGTGTCCTACAAAGATGGTTCGTCATTGAAAACAAAAGACTTTACCGTTTATCGAAGTCAGCATGGGCCTATTATCAGGGCCGAGGATGGTAAATGGCTGGCATTTAAAATCATGGAGGAGCCGCTTAAAGCCCTTCAACAATCCTATTTGCGCACAAAAGCTCAGAACTACGATGAGTTCTATTCCTCCATGGAATACCACACCAACTCATCAAACAACACGGTGTATGCAGACGCTGACGGCAACATCGTGTATTTCCATTCCAATTTCATTCCGGTCAGGGATCCATCATTCGATTATACGCGGCCGGTAGATGGAAGCATTTCAGCCACAAATTGGAAAGGATTACACAGCATTGGGGAGTCTATCCTTGTCAAGAATCCAGAGAATGGCTGGATTCAGAACACGAATAATTGGCCTTTTTCTGTGACCGGTGACTTGAGTCCAAAACAAGCGGACTTTCCTCAATACATGAACACCACCACTGAAAATGCTCGCGGATTACATGCGCTTAGGGTGCTTGAGGGTAAAAAAGACTTCACGATTGAATCACTTCGGGCCGCAGCCTACGATTCGTATCTCACAGCGTTCGACGAAACGCTTCCAAACCTATTCAAAGCCTACGACTCAATTGAAACCCGCGACTCTCTCAAGCAGGCAGTTTCAGAGCAAGTAACACTACTTCGGAATTGGGATCAGCGATTTGGCGAAGAATCAGTAGCGACGTCTGTAGCCATTATGTGGGCTACGGAGCTGCAAACTAGAGCTAGAAATCACGCACGAGAAGGGGGCGTTTCCCTAACTCATTTTCTGGAGTCCGGCGATCATCCGGAAATCTGGCTTGAATCCCTACTTGCAGCAAAAGACAAGCTAGAAAGAGATTTTGGATCTTGGAGTACCCCATGGGGTGAAATCAACCGGTTCCAGCGTCTAACCGGCGACATTGTGCAGCCTTTTGATGACTCCCAGCCTAGTATTCCAGTCGGGTTCACCTCTGCTACATGGGGCTCACTCGCCGCGTACGGACAGCGTACGTTCAACGATACGAAGAAAATTTACGGTACGCGTGGCAACTCGTTTGTAGCCATTGTGGAATTTGGGGACTCGCTGAACGCGATCGCTGTTACAGCTGGTGGGCAAAGTGGAGATCCCGCGAGTCCTCACTTTAATGATCAAGCACCGCTCTACGCCTCTGGCCAACTTCGTCATGTCTACTTTTACAAAAGTGACATTGAAAAACATCAAGAGGAGTCTTACAACCCAGGAAGCAGGAAATAGACTGAGTTAAACCTTCCACTCGGGGTTTCTGGCCTTATGCCCATCCGGTTCTTCTCCTAGAAAGGATTGAATCGGCTTGGGCGTGGTAACCTGCTTGATAGAAAGGGCGTGTTTGAGGGTGTCAATTTGAAGCTGAAGCTCTGAAATCTTACTGAGGAAGAACCGGCCGCCAAAAAGGACGACCAGGGCAAGAATCAGGTTGATGACGGAAAGCAAAAACTGAACGATATCCATTGTTCACTCCAAAATGGGCTATTAGTATCCTGAAGCGCGGGAGGCATAGCCCCTTGAATCTGCGCTACCGTATTTAATGCCGGTTTTCCAGTCAATCCAGATTCCCATCGCGCTTCCTTGGCCACCTCTAAAGTCGAGTTCGTGCCCCATGGACTGATACAGGCGTTGGGTATCGAGCGAGAAGTAGCCGCGTTCGAAATAGGACACATCTGGTAGCCATTGGTGGTGCATGCGAGGCGCTTCAACCGCTTCTGCAATGTTCATTCCGTGGTCAATGACGTTGAGAACGACTTGTAGAGACGTATTGATAATTGTTCTCCCGCCAGGACTTCCAATGGCCATTACAGGACGGCCATTTTGCGCCACAATGACAGGTGTCATAGACGAAAGCATTCGTTTGCCAGGAGCCGTGATGTTTGGAGGTGTTCCAATGTTGCCACGGCGGTCGGTATGCCCAGGCTTAGGGTTGAAATCGCCCATTTCGTTGTTCAGAAGGAATCCTGCGCCTTCAACGACAATGGAGTTGCCATAGCTGTTTTCTAGGGTGTACGTCATGGAAACCGTGTTTCCGGCCTCGTCAACGACTGAAAAGTGGGTAGTTTCTTCGCTTTCATACGGCATAAACCGGTTAAAGGCGCTTGAATCGCTTGGTGAAGCCTTGCTCATGTCTATGGTTGAGCGAAGGTCGGCAGCGTGTTCTTTAGAAGTGAGCCAATCGACGGGCATGTCAGGATTGAAATTCGGGTCCCCTACAAACTGAGCCCGATCTGCAAATCCTCTGCGCATCGCTTCTGTTAGCACGTGCAGGTAGGCCGCAGAGTTGTGCCCAAGCTCAGCCAAATTATACTCTTCTAAAATGTTGAGCATCGTGACGATGGCAACGCCGCCAGAGGAGGGAGGGGGCATCGAGTAAATATCGTAGCCACGGTAGGTGCCGTGAATGGCTGCGCGCTCTTCCGCTTCATAATCGGCTAGATCCTGTTCTGTGATTAAACCGCCGTTCTTAGCCATGAAATCAGCCAACAATCGAGCCGTTTCACCTTTGTAAAACCCATCCGCCCCATGGTCCCTAATGCGCTCTAGCGTTGTAGCGAGGTCCCGTTGAATAAGGAGCTCGCCCGGTTCGTGGGCTACAGCCCCTTCTTTCAGAAAGGCACGGACTGTACTTTCGTAAATGGGGTCGTCCGCGGCCATTCGTTTGATGCGCTCCTCAAACCCTGTCAAGTTCCACGTAAATGGAAATCCTTCTTTAGCCAATCGGACAGCTGGTTGCACGAGTACGGCCCACGGCAAAGAACCCAATCGTTCGTGCGCTAACGCAAGTCCGGCCACGGTACCCGGAACTCCCGTCGAGGTAAGCGCCACATGGTGCTTTTCCGAGTCGATCTCTCCGTCGGTCAAAAACATCTCGGCATGAGCGGCAGCAGGCGCTTTTTCTCGAAAGTTGAAGGTCGAGACTTCGCCATCGGCGCCATGGTAGACCAAAAAGCCGCCCCCTCCGATGTTTCCGGCTGAAGGATGTACGACTGCAAGTGCAAAGGCCGTTGCAACGGCCGCATCAACGGCATTTCCGCCCTGCTGGAGAATATCTCGTCCAACTTCAGAGGCCACATATTGCACCGAGGAGACCATTCCACCACGAGCAGGTACGGGCTCGCGCCCATGTTGAGCCGAAACGGGGACAACTAAAAAAGACAGAAGTAGGCAAAAAGTGCCTGTAGCGCGAAAGATTCTGGTCATAGTCATGGAATGCCGAGTATGCGGATAGATTCCCGCAAAAGTACATTTCACGGCCAAGCTTTCAAAGTTCGAACAGAGGTTTCGGTACTAAAGAATAGCTCCTGTCGGATCATCTCGCCACGACTTTAAAACACGCATATAATTGGCCCGTTCAAATGCAGTAGGATCCGACACATGAATTTGGCTCATGCTTCCTTGCATTTGCTCTACGGAATCGTAGTCGTTCTCGTCAAGCCATTGATTCATAGACTCTCGAATTTCCTGTATTCGGATCATTCCATGTTGCAGGAGTTCAGATGCCATCATAACAACGGAAGCTCCGGCCATAATTCCTTTGATTGCATCTTGGTAGGTGTGCACGCCGCTGGTTAAGGCCAGATCAGCTGGAATGCGTCCATACAAGAGGGCAATCCAACGTAGTGGCAAGCGCAAAGCCTCGGAACTTGATAAATGAAGCCTTGGCTGAACCTCTAGCGCCTCGATATCTATATCTGGTTGATAAAACCGGTTGAACAGAACAATCCCGGAGGCACCTGCTTTGCACAGCTCTTGACAGAAATGGGCGGTTGCCGTCAAATACGGACTGATTTTAACAGCTACCGGAATACTGACTGCCGATCTAACCAACCGGACCACAGCCAAGTATTGCTTTTCGATTTCACCCGCGCTGATTTCCGGATTGGTTGGAATGAAGTAGAGGTTTAATTCAATAGCCGCTGCGCCCGCTTCCTCCATTTTTCTGGCATAGTTCGTCCATCCTCCAGGAGTCGCTCCGTTTAAGCTGGCGATAATCGGAATGTCCACCGCCGCACTAGCTCGCCTGATTTGGTTCAAATATTGATCGGGTCCCGTCAGATAGGTATCCATATCTGGGAAAAAACTTTGAGACTCCGAAAAGCTGTCCGTTCCCGCGCTGAGGTAGTGATCTAGCTCGTGGCTTTCGTGTTCAATCTGTTCTTCAAACAGGGAATACATAACGACTGCACCAGCTCCGTAGTCTTCCATAGCGCGAATGTTGTCGATCGTTTCAGATAGCGGCGAGGCGGATGGGACAATGGGCGAACGAAGATTTAAGCCCAAGTAGTTCGTGTTGAGTTTCATGGTAGTAGAAGCGATAAAGTATTGGGAATGCGTTCAAGTCGATTGTTGAGGCCTACTCCGACTTAGGTGGCTTTCTTCGGCTTACGAGATTCATTCCAACTGGCTTTGGTCCAGGCTTTGGTCCAGGTGGAAGGCCCGGGGAAGACAAGGCCTCTGTTTTCCCGCTTTTCGCCAGCGCCTCGTATCGATCCCATTTTTCCAGAACTCCCTTCTGTAGCTCCTTCAAGAACCTGGCAGCATTGATTGGATCCGTTTTTTGCAGAATCCGGTATCTGTTTTCATTGTAGATGTAAGATTCCAGCGGCGCGGATGGTTTTTTGGAATCTAATTGGAAAGGATTTTTTCCAGCTAGCTTCAATTGGGGGTCAAACCGATATAGTGGCCAGTACCCTGTTGCTGTCGCTTTTTCCTGTTGTTCCATCCCTTTCGCCATGTCGATTCCGTGTGCAATACAATGGCTGTAGGCAATGATCAAGGAAGGTCCATCGTACGCTTCAGCCTCTCTCATGGCCTTGATCACTTGGTTGTCGTTGGCGCCCATAGCTACCTGTGCCACATAGATATAGCCGTAACTCATGGCAAGCATGCCTAGGTCTTTTTTAGGCGTTGCCTTGCCGCCCGCGGCAAACTTAGCCACGGCTCCGAGTCCAGTGGACTTAGAGGCCTGGCCGCCTGTATTGGAGTAAACCTCGGTATCGAGCACAATCACATTTACGTTTTTGCCACTAGCTAAGACGTGATCCAGTCCTCCATAGCCGATGTCGTATGCCCAGCCGTCCCCGCCAACAATCCAAACTGTTTTCTTTGTGAGGGTGTCTATGAGGGAGAGCAGGTCTCGGGCCTTGGGGTTATCAAGGGTAGCAAGGAGCGGCCGAACAAGGTCTAGCCGGGCTCGTTGAGCATCAATATCTTCTAGCGTTTCCTGTGCCGAAGTCAAGATCTCGGTCGCCAAGGTGTCGCCAATGTCACTTCGTAGTATTTCAACCAGTTCTTGGGCATACTGTGCTTGTTTGTCGATTGCAAGACGCATTCCCAAACCGAACTCGGCATTGTCTTCAAACAAGGAATTGCTCCATGAAGGACCTCGTCCGGCGGAGTTTTTGCTCCACGGAGTCGTGGGCAAGTTGCCTCCATAAATACTTGAGCATCCCGTTGCATTTGCGACGACCATCCGGTCTCCAAACAATTGCGTCAGGAGTCGCAAATATGGGGTTTCTCCACATCCTGCGCATGCACTTGAAAACTCAAACAAAGGCTCAAGTAATTGCACGTCTTTGACTTTCGTGAAAGAAAGTTTAGGAGGAGGGGTGGATGCTCCATCGCCACCCGCATGTACCCGGTCCTGGAAGACAGGTAGGGTTTTGAAGAACTCCCAATTCTTTTTGTCACGGTCTAATATGTCCCGTTGATCCACCATGTCGAGTGCTTTGTGACCCGATCTGGATTTGTCTTTGGCCGGACAAACTTCGACGCACAGCGTACAACCTGTGCAATCCTCAGGTGATATCTGGAGCGTGTACAACTGGTCAGTTAGTTCACGCCATCCTGCAGGAGCGGTCAAAAATTCAGGAGGAGCATTTTTAACTTGCTCCGGATCCAAAATATTGGCGCGGATCACCGAGTGAGGACACACCATCACGCATTTTCCGCATTGGATACATAAATCCGCATCCCAAACAGGGATTTCCATGGCGATATTGCGTTTTTCCCACTGGGTTGTGGCGCTTGGGTACGTGCCGTCCACGGGTAGGGCGCTGACCGGAAGGAGGTCACCTCGGCCGGCAATCATTTCGCCTGTTATGTTGCGCACGAAGTCCGGCGCGATAGAAGGCACGGGAAGCCTTAGTTCTTCCGTCGATGAAACGGTAGTAGGCACATCGACTTTGTGTAAGTGGTCTAAAGCAGCATCCACCGCCTCAAAGTTTTTAGCAACGACTGCTTCACCTCGCTTGCCGTAGGTTTTTTTGATGTAGTCTTTGATCCGCTGAATGGCCTCATCAGGGGGGAGAATACCCGATAAAGCGAAGAAGGCCGCTTGCATAATCGTATTGATTCGCACGCCAAGACCCACGTCGCGGGCAACCTGATAGGCGTCTACTACATAAAATGAGAGCTGTTTTTCAATGATCGTTTGCTGAACGGGGCGGGGCAGTTGGCCCCATACGTCTGCCGCCGAAAACGGGCTGTTTAGCAAAAATGTAGCACCATGCTCAGCAAGGGAGAGCGTATCGATGCGTTCTAAGAATCCAAATTGATGAACAGCAACGAAGTTGGCTCGTGAAATGAGATAGGTAGAATGAATCGGATCAGGTCCAAATCGAAGATGAGAGATCGTTCTTGCGCCCGCTTTTTTAGAGTCATAGACGAAATAGCCTTGCGCGTTGAAATCTGTCCCCTCGCCAATAATCTTGATTGAGTTTTTATTGGCGCCCACCGTTCCGTCTGAACCCAAGCCCCAGAAAACAGCTCGTTTTACTGATTCCGGTTCGGTTGAAAAAGACTCGTCGTACGAAAGGCTCGTATGCGTGACGTCGTCAATAATCCCGATGGTAAAGTGGTTTTTAGGGCTTTTTTTCTCGAGGTCAGAGTAAATCCCGCGTACCATGGCCGGAGTAAATTCCTTGGAGGATAGTCCATAACGTCCTCCCACAATTTTGGGCATGCTGCGCTCATCCAACGCCTCAGCAAATGCCGTAATCACGTCCTGATACAGAGGTTCACCTGCAGAACCAGGCTCTTTCGTTCGGTCTAAGACCGAGATAGATTTGACAGAGGAGGGGATGGCGCTCAATAGATGTTTGGCCGAAAACGGACGGAACAGCCTGATTTTAAGCACGCCAACTTTCTCGCCATGTGAGTTCATCCAATGAGCGGTTTCTTCTGCGGTTTCCGCTCCGGAACCCATCAAAATAATGACGCGGTCCGCATCTGGCGCTCCGACATAGTCAAATAGACGATAGTGCCGCCCCGTTAACGTCGCAAACTGGTCCATCAACTGCTGTACCATTTCAGGTGTCGCATCATAGAACGGATTGCAAGATTCTCTCGCTTGGAAATAGACATCCGGGTTCTGAGCCGTTCCGCGGATAAACGGTCTGTCGGGAGTGAGCGCTCTGGCCCTGTGCTCCATTACCCGCTCCATGGGAATCATCTTTTCAATGATTTCATCATCCACAATTTCAATCTTCTGCAATTCGTGGGAGGTTCTAAACCCATCAAAAGCATGCAGAAACGGGAGGCGCGTTTCTAAAGTGGCTGCGTGGGAGATGAGCGCTAGGTCCATGACCTCTTGTACTGAGTTCGAGAACAAAATGGCCCAACCGGTACTCCTAGCCGACATCACGTCTGAATGGTCGCCGAATATGGACAGTCCCTGAGTTGCCAAGCTTCTGGCCGCGACGTGAAAGACGGTGCTGGTTAACTCTCCGGCAATCTTATACATGTTTGGAATCATGAGAAGAAGGCCTTGACTCGCGGTGAAGGTAGTCGTCAAGGAGCCAGTTTGAAGGGCTCCATGTACTGCGCCTGCTGCTCCTCCCTCTGCCTGCATCTCCACAACTTGGGGCACTGTCCCCCAAATATTACTCGCGTGTTGAGTGCTCCAAAGATCAGAAAGCTCACCCATCGGAGAAGCCGGTGTGATGGGATAAATGGCGATGACTTCGTTTGTTCGATATGCGATGTGGGCAGCAGCCTGATTGCCGTCCATGGTAGAGAGTAGACCCTTCATGGGAAATCTCGGTTTAGTTCTGGAGTCCTAAGATGCCGTATCTAAGTAATTGCACGGGGGCACGTTTTGGTGAGGGTCGGACGTTTGCTCGTTTGTGGGAGATCATGACACACTTGTGTAGGACGGTACACTACAAAACCGCTTTTGAGGTGAAATCGGGACAAATG